>JBEKFD010000245.1:0-7552 GCA_050013495.1 Occallatibacter sp.
GAGCCTCGGCGATGAGGGCATCAAGACGCCTGTCGATCGAGAAGCGGTTGTGGGTGTCGGTGAGCAGGTCGAACTCCGATCGGCGGCGGAGGTCGGTATAGAGGCGGCGCGTCTCGATGGCCAGCGCTGAGAGCGCCGTAGCCATGCTGAGGGCCTCGGACTCGATGGGGCGAGGCTCTGTGAGCGGATCGAGCGCGGCAAAGATAGTGCCGTGCGGTGGTCCCGAACGGGCAGGAATCTCCTGCTGAACGGTGCGGAAGGCTGTCAGCTTGGGCGGGCAGTTGCCCAGTTGTGCTCCGTCGGCAATCTGGCACCAGCAGGGGGCGCCCTTCAATTTGAATGAGACAAGTTCGGTGATTTGCTCGACAATCTCGGCAAGAGGACAGGCATTATTGATGTCCTCGAGGATGCGGCTGCGGCGGCGCTCGATGTAAGCCAATTCCGCGGTCTGCCCGCGGAATTTGCGGTCCAGCGCCCATCCTCTGGCTCCCGCAACGAGCAGCAGGCCAAGCAGCAGGCCTACCAGCAGGATGAGGACGTTGCGCAGGTTCAACAGGGGCGGTTTGGCGATCAACGCAATGTCGTTGAAGGAACGGAGCAGGATATTGAAGGGAACTTCTTCACCGGGATTGATGGTGCCGGTTTCCGCAATCATGCAGATGCCGCTGACGCGGATTAGGGAGCCAATCGGAAGTTGCTTCATGTCCGGAAGCGAGCCGGATCCGCCGGGGCGGCGGTAGATTGCAGTGAACAGGCGGCCGTCGGCGGACAGCACGTACTCATCCTGCGATGCTTCGCGAATCTCGGTCACCACCCGGCCGTCGATGGAAACCAGATCGTAAAGATGGCCGACGGCCATGTTGCTGCTCCAGAAGCCAAGTTGCTGCCAGGTTGCCGGGTGAGGCGCGATTGGCTGGAATACATGGCTATCCTGGATCTCGCCGTCGGTCAAGGTCAACAGGCGGTCATGCGCATCGGGAAAGCCGGTCACGTCGGCTCGATCGCCGATCTGCAAGGGCTCGCGGGTGTGGGTTGCAATCCAAAGGCTCCTTGAGCCGTCCTGCAGCACAATTGCCGAGCCTGGCTCGTAGTAAGTAATGGTTCCCTGCACGCGGACCCTGGCCGTGAAATCGCGTACATCGTAGGCGGTAAGGATTCGGTCCATGGGGGTGACCGAAAGGGACCATGGGCTGGCGCCCGCGCGTTTGAGAATCTTGATGTTCTGCAACGACGAGACATAGAGCACAACCCCAGTCTGCTGCATCTTGTCGTCGAATTTTCCGGCGTCGGCGCCAATGATCTCAATTTCGGCGTCCAGGAGACTCTCCAGCGCCTGTGCATCGCTGCTGTCGATGTACGCCTCAATGTGGCCGCCGTCAGTGATCAGCTGCAAGCGTCCGCTCTGGACCGCTGCTGCGGTGCTTACCACCATGTCAGTGGCGCGAACGATGCAATGTACAGCGACCAGGCGGGCGTCCAGCTCGGCGCGAATCAACTGGTTGAACGTGGCAGGAATGGGCTTGGGGGCGGGACCGTGCTCGATGAGGGTGATACTGCTGGCAAGGACAATGGGGCGGAAGCTGGCCTGGGTGATTCCGCGCACCAGGATTCGGTCACCTGGAGCAAACTGGGTCGTCGTGGGGGTGCGCACGTAGATGGCGGCGTCCCCGTCCTGGATAAACAGCTGCTTTTCATAACCTCGGGAATAGCCAACCGTGGCTTCAAAGGCTACCGGCGACGCGTGGCTTGCCTCGGCATTGGTCAGATTGTGAATGTCTTGTAACGTCGAGAGGGTGCCCGGCTCGGCTGCCAAGGCAACCGATGCCAAACCGAATGCGATCGCAAGTATTTGAATCGATTGCTTCATCTGGAGAAAACTGAACCATTCTCAAACACGGTCAGCCCTCAAATGGTTTTGGCTGCAGCAATCGCCGAATGAATTGAAACGCTTCGAAAACAGGCGTCGCCGAAAACTCAATGCAAATACGCTGCCTGTCGGCGTGGTTTGACCCCACCGCAGACTTTATATCGAGTTGCCTATATCCTACAACCGAACGCTCATGTGGATAATCGGCGAGTGTATATCCTTCAGGTTCATTGCATTGACTTTGGAGGCCGATCGAGGCGAATGGCCTGGAGAAACGTTCAGAAGCGCGGTTTGGGGATGAGTTCGCCGCGCTGGCGATCGGCGGCGTCGGTGCGGGAATGGCGAGTATGCTTGGCGACATACATCGCGGCGTCGGCGGCGCTGAGCAGGCTGTCGCGAGTGGCGCCGTCTTCGGGGTAGAGGGCGATGCCCACGCTCGCCGAGCCGTGCAGAACGTAGCCCTCGACGGAAAAGGGCTCGTCGAAGCAGCGCTCCAGACGATGAGCAATTTCTTCAACGCCGGCGCGGCTGGGGATGGCGCAAATCAGGGCGGCAAACTCGTCGCCGCCGAGCCGGGCCAGCAGATCGCCGCCGCGAAGCTGCCGCTTCATCCGGATGGATACTTCCTGGAGGTAGAGGTCGCCGACCTGGTGGCCATAAATGTCATTGACTTGCTTGAACTCATCCAGGTCGATGTAGATGAGGCCGAAGATGCCGGCATTGAGGCGGGCTAGTTCGATCTGAGCGTCGAGCCGCTTGTCCAGGGAGAACCGGTTGTGGATGTCGGTGAGCAAGTCGAACTCCGAGCGATGGAGCAGATCGGAATAGAGCCGGCGGGTCTCAATGGCCAGCGTCGCCATTCCCGCACCCAGGGAAAGGGCTTCGGCTTCAATGGCAGAGGGCTGCGCGGCTGGATCGAATGCGGCGTAGAGAGCACCGAGGGGCGCGCCGTTGCGGGCAGGGATCAACTCACTGACCACGCGCAGGGATTGGGGGGACGAGGGGCGGGTTCCCAGTCGAGCTCCGTCGGTCACATCGCACCAGCACGGGATGCCGTCCAGTTGGAAGCAGATCAGAGCGGCGATCTCTTCGAGAATCTCAGCCAGGGGGCGCGATCCGTTGATGTCCTCGAGGATGCGGCTGCGGCGCTGTTCGATCTGCGCCATACGGTGATCGAGCGCGGCCTCGGCCTCAATGCGCGCGGCCAGAGTAGCGGTCTGGCGGCGGACCTTGCGTTCCAGCGTCCATCCCCTCGCGCCTCCGGCAAACACGACGACCAGAAGAAAAGCAACCATGATCAGGAGGTTGCGAACATTGAGCAAAGAAGGGTTGGCGACAACGTTAATGTCGTCGTAAGAACGCATCAGGATCGTGAATGGCACTTGCACATCGAACGGATTGGAATCGTCCAGCCTGCAAATACCGGTGACGCGAACCTTGGAGTTGAGGGGAATCTGCCTCATGGAGGAACCCGAATTCGAAGCGAGGGAGGACGTGCTCGGCGGATGGCGAACGATGGCTGAGAACAACTGCCCATCGGAAAGCAGGATATATTCGTCCTGCGCAGCTTCCGGCACTTCGGTGACAACCTCTCCCTCAATGGAGACGAGGTCAAAGACATGCCCGCTCATCGAGAGCCGGCGCCAGGTGGAAGACTGCGCCGCCACGGGGGCCTGGATGTGGCTGTCCTGAATCTCGCCGTTGGTGAGTGTGAGGAAGCCGTCGTGTAGGCCAGGGAATCCGGTTACGTCCGCGACGTCGCCAATCTGAACAGGCACCCGGGATTGGGTCTGAATCCACAGGCTCTTGGAGCCGTTTTGGAGCACGATCTCCGAACCCGGCTGGTAATAGGTGACGCTTCCATGGACCCGGACTCTCTGCGACATGACACGGACGTGGTAACCCGTGAGTATCTGGTCCATGGGTGTGACCGGAAGCGCGGCCGGCGTGGTGTCAGCGCGTTTGAGCACCTTGACGCCGTCCCAAGTTTGGACATGGAGCAGAACTCCGGTCTGTTGCATCTTGCCGTCGAATTTGCCTGCGGCTACCCCGGTGATCTCGACATCCGCATCCAGCAGCCCGTCGAACGGTTTCGAGTCGGCGCTGTCAATAATCGCCTCAATGGCGCCACCGTCGGTGAGCAGTTGCAGATTTACGTTAGAAACCTCCGAACTCAGCACCATGTCGGCAGCCCGCACCCTGGCGTGGACCGAAACCAGCATGCAGTCGAATTTGGAGCGAATCATGTCGTCGTAGGTCGCCGGTATTGGAACCGGGAGCGCCCCATGGTGCAGTAGCTGGATGTCGCTGGTTTTGACAAATGGGCGAAAGCTCGGTTCGGTTGTGCCTCGGATCAGGATTCGGTCGCCGGGGAGCAATTTCAGATTGGTGGTTGGCTGGACGTAGATCGCCGCATCGCCATCCTGCACAAACAGCGTTTTTTCATAGTTGCGATAATAGAGCACAGTCGCTTCGAAAGCCGCTGGAAGGGATTGCGCGGCCTGCTCATTTGTCAGGTGGCTCACCGCGACCAGTGAAGTGAGCGGAGCGGGAGTCGCAGCCAGGGCGGAAGAAGCCCCGCCGAGAACGATCGCAAAAATGGGGATCAGTCTCTTCATGAAAACAATTCGGATTGCATGGTTGCTGGCATTTTGGCCTTGACAATCCCTATCGGCAGAATCCGGCCAAAAAATCACTCATGCACAAAAAATGTTGCCAAGCAAGGCACCGCCCGAGCATGCGGGAAGGCTTATGTGAATCATCCTACTCCCATCGAAGTCTGTTTTAATGACTTTTGGGTACTTCCGGGTGGAAGTTCGCCTGGCGGTCTGGGAGAGGCAGGTTACCTATTCCCGTGAATGCCGCCTTCGGGTGTCGGCCGGAGCAGCCTCGGCAAGGTTCTTGCAGGCTTTTCGCTGTACGAGAGAGGTTTTGGATGTCGAACGGTCAGGATGGCATTTACGAGGGCGCTCGGACTCCGCATGGCGGCACGCAGGCCTTGCCGACGCGCCGCATCCGCGTGATCGGCGTGCCGCTGGACATGGGGGCAAGCCGGCGCGGGGTGGACATGGGCCCCTCGGCGATGCGGGTCGCCGGCCTCGAGGCGCGGCTGGAGGCGCTAGGACACCAGGTCACCGATGGCGGCAACGTCCGCGTGGAGGTTGCCGAGACGCGGGCTTCGGGCGACAAGAGCGCGCGGTATTTGACTGAAATTGCCGAGACCTGCATGCGGACAGCAGAGGCGGTGGTGAAGACGCTCGAAGAGGGGATGACGCCTCTGGTGCTGGGCGGCGACCACTCGCTGGCCGCGGGATCGGTGTCCGGCGTGGCCGAGTTCTACCGCCGCCAGGGGCAGAAGATCGGCTTGATCTGGATCGACGCGCACTCCGACATCAACACGCCGGAGACTTCGCCCTCGGGCAACGTGCACGGCATGCCGCTGGCGGCGCTGCTCGGGCTGGGGCCGGAGCGGCTGGGGAGCATCTTCGGGTTTTCCCCCAAGATTGCCGCTGAGAATACGGTGCTGATCGGCGTGCGGGACATCGATTCCGCCGAGCGGGAAAATATCCGCCGCGCCGGGGTGGCCGAGGTCTACACCATGCGCGACATCGACGAGCGCGGCATGAGGACGGTGATGGAAGAGGCCTTGCGGGCGGCGGGCCGCGGGACGGCGGGCTACCACGTCTCGCTGGACATGGACTGGATCGATCCGGAGGACGCGCCGGGCGTGGGCACGCCGGTGCGCGGCGGAGCCACCTACCGTGAGGCGCATCTGGCAATGGAGATTCTCGCCGACCACGGCCGCCTGCTGAGCTTTGAAATCGTGGAAGTGAACCCGGTGATCGACGAGCACAATCGCACCGCGGATCTGGCAGTGGAGCTGGCTTGTTCGGCGTTTGGGAAGAAGATCCTGTGAATAGTGCAATGAAAATCGGCAGTGCCGGCCTTGAGACCTTTCTGCGAATTGGACTACACTGAAGGTCACGCCATCGAAGGGCGAACGCTATGCCAAAGTCTGCTGTTGCATCGTCGAACGGCAAAGCAAGCCGCCCCCGCCCGCTTCTCGATCCCCGCAGTCCGAACTTTTCCAGTGACTTCCGCAAGGCAGCGAAGGCCTTTACCAAACGAGCAACAGCGTCTCCCGAGGCGGCCCGCGCCGTGTTGATTAAAGAAGGCATTTTAACCAAGTCGGGGAAGCTTTCCAAGAACTACCGCTAATCGCGTGCATCGTCTTTCTTCCAGCTTCGTGCTCGGCTATCACGGTTGCGACCGTTTGGTCGGCGAGAAGCTGCTGGCAGGGAGAGACACATTTCAGAAGAGCGCGAACGCATACGATTGGCTAGGCCCTGGCATCTATTTTTGGGAAGCTAATCCGCAGCGTGCGCTGGAATTTGCCATGGAGAAGCGCAGCCGCAAAGGGGGTATCCAGGACTCCTTTGTCATCGGGGCGGTGATTGACCATGGCCTGTGCCTTGACTTGACAACGAAGGACTCGCTCGATGACCTGAAGTCCGCGTATGAAAGCCTGATGGCGACCATCTTTGCAGATGGCGGTCCAGCGCCCCTGAACGGGCCGATGCCTTGGATGCGGTACTTGGATTGCGCGGTCATTCGCAGATTGCACGAGATCATCGAGGACTCCAATTCTCCGGCAGTCGACACCGTGCGAGGGATTTTTCAAGAAGGGAGTCCGATCTACCCCGGCTCGGCGTTTCTCGAAAGAACCCACATTCAGATTGCAGTCGTTAATCCGGATTGCATTAAGGCAATATTCCGCGTAAAAGGACCGGTACCCAACTAAGGCAATGGCAAAAAAACTGAGAGTTGGCGTTTTGTTTGGCGGGCGGAGCGGGGAGCATGAAGTCTCTCTGCTTTCGGCGGCTTCGATTTTGCAGGCGATTGACCGGAAGAAGTTCGACGTGGTGCCGATCGGCATATCCAAGGACGGGCACTGGGTTGCGGCTGGGGATGCGCGTGGCTTGCTGGAGGGCGACGAGAGCGCCGTGGCTCGACGGCTGCGGGCCGGCGACCCGGCCGCGACTCCCGGCGCAAAGCTTCTGCACGAGGGGATTCCTACGCTGCTGGCGCCGGAGCCGGTGGAGACCGACGCCGCGTTGACAGCGGACAGCGACCGCCCGGCGGCGGCGAACCTCGACGTCGTTATGTTGGCTCGGGGGTGCTGGGGTCGGCCGCGGGCATGGACAAGGACGTGATGAAGCGTTTATTTCAGCAAGCAGGCCTGCCGATTGTGAAGCACGTCACGCTGCTGCGCGCGGAGTGGGAGCGCCAGCCGCGGAAGGCGATCCAGCAGGTGGAGGCGGCACTCAAGTACCCGGTGTTTGTGAAGCCGGCGAATCTGGGGTCGTCTGTGGGTATCAGCAAGGCGCACGACCGTGGCGAACTGGGTCCGGCACTCACGCTGGCAGCGAAGTACGACCGCAAGCTGGTAGTGGAACAGGGAGTGGGCGGCAGCGGCCGTGCTGGACGATCGGCCAAGGCGCGGGAGCTCGAGGTCGGCGTGCTGGGCAACGACGATCCCAAGGCCAGCGTGGTGGGCGAGATCATTCCCGGCAAGGAGTTCTACGACTACGAGGCGAAATATCTGTCCGAGGGCTCGGTACCGGTGATTCCGGCGAAGCTGACAAAGGCGGAGACCAAGCAGATTCGCGAGATGGCCGTGGCTGC
>JBEKFD010000246.1:0-6905 GCA_050013495.1 Occallatibacter sp.
CAGTACCAGTCATCGGCAAGGAATCGACGAGCGAGGTCGCGATAGCGATCTCCCGCGCCACGCTTGTAAGCGAGAAAGAAGTTTTCCGGCAGCGTGTAAGGCTCGTCCCAGCAGAACGACTCGTCCTTGTGCGGGCGCGCGTATTCTTCCGCCCGTGAAATGCCGCCCGGCGGCAGATGCGCCGCAACCGAGTCGTACGTTTTATCGAGCGCCTTGAGAGCATTGGGCGTCCCGGCAAACTGATGCGCATCGAGCAGGCCGATAGAGAGTTTGTCGTAGGTGTAAGCAGGGAAGCGGTTGTCGTCCCAGAAGTGCGGCGAGATGGCCTCGGCAAAGTTCTGCACCAGGCGGTGCACCTTCTCCTGCGTGGCTTTCGCACCGGTGGCTGCGTAGTCGCGAGCCAGCCCGGAGAGATATTGGCCAAAACTATGGCCGGGCGCGAACCCATTGTTCCCCGGCGCGTTCAAATCGCTCAGCGGCGCCCAACTGTACCATCCGCCCATGTCGTCTCCGGGAGCGGGCAAGCCGGCGCGCTGACGGAAGGGCTTCAGCAGGCTGTCGTCGTCCAGGCTGCCATAGAAGCTATGGTTGGTCTGGAATTGCTGTCGCAAAGGGCCTTCAAGCAATTCCACATCGCCGTAGCCGAATTGGTTCAGCGTGGGCGCGATCTGAATGTCGGTGCCGAGTGCTTTCCGTGGCCTGGTGAGTGAAGCGGCGGCAAGTGCCGTACCCGTCTTGAGGAACATTCTGCGTGATTGGATCATTGCTTTCATCCGTTCTCTTCCATGGACCACCGGCTCATCTGGGGCTTAGCCGGACGCGAAGTCCAGCCCGCGGTGCTAATTCAAACACAGACTAGCCGAGTTGGGAAAGGGGATCACATTGAGATTTGAGGCTGATGACATGCTGCCCGCAAAATCAAGTGTCTCGCCCTCGTCACAGCCGGTTGATGAGCGAAGCCATGCACGCGGCGCCGAAGCCGTTGTCAATGTTGACGACGGAGACATTGGGGGAGCAGGTGTTCAGCATGCCCAGCAGCGCCGCCACGCCTCCAAACGACGCCCCGTAGCCCACGCTGGTGGGCACGGCAAGCACCGGCGCATTGACCAACCCGGCAACAACGGTGGGCAGCGCACCCTCCATGCCGGCACACACAATGAGGACGCGCGCGGACTCAAGCGCGCTCTTTTGCGCCAGCAGGCGATGAATGCCGGCTACGCCCACGTCCGCAATGAGTTCGACGGTGTTGCCCATCAGACGCGCGGTGACCACGGCCTCTTCGGCCACCGGCAGATCGCTGGTGCCGGCGCATACCACCGCAATGGTTCCTTTGCCGGGGGTGGCGGGCGATTGGGTGAGCGTGATGCAGCGCGCGGTCTCGTGGAACTCGGCGCGGGGATGCTTGTCTTCCGCTTCAAGGTCGCGGACCGCGCGAAACATGTCCGCGGAGGCCCGCGTAGCCAGCACGTTTCCGCCATGCTGTGCCATGCGGGCAAATATCTGCGCCACCTGCGCGGGCGTTTTGCCGGCGCCAAAAATCACTTCCGGCATTCCGGTACGAAGGGAGCGGTGATGATCGACCTTCGCGAAACCAATGTCTTCAAAGGGAAGATCGCGAAGACGGTCGAGCGCGTCGTTGACGGCGATGCGGCCTTCGCTCACTCCAGTGAGCAGCGCTTCAATTTGCGTCCGATCCATCAGTGCTCCTTTGCTGCGCCGCCGACTGCGAAAATGCGCATGGCTTCCTGCATCACCTGCTTGAGGGGCAACTTATGCTGCATGGCGATGACGCGGCAATCTTCATACTCGGGCGAAGCGTTGGCGATTTCACCCGACGTCCAGCGCGCAATTTTTACCTGCACGTCGCCCCACTGGGTCTGCACCTTCACAAATTCGCGGCTCAGGGCAACTTTGTTTTCAATGCGCCAATGCAGCCCGATCGTGGTGGTCTCGCGGAAGATGAGATCACGCAGCGTGGGGACGGCGTCGGGACGGCACAGCACGGTGAGTTGCACGCCGGTGCGGCCCTTCTTCATCTGAACGGCAACGCGATACACATCCCACGCGCCGGCTGCGAGCAGCAGTTCGCTCACGTAGCCCACCAGTTGCGGGCTGCTGTCATCGATGACTGTCTCGATAATTGCAATGGAACCACCCTCGCCACCGGGCGTACCTTCCGTTTCGCCGACGAGCAGGCGAAGCAGGTTTGGCTCGCCCGGCGTATCGCGGCCACCGGCCCCGTAGCCGGAAGCCTCGATGCGCATGGCGGGCAGCGGCTGATAGCACACTTCCAGCATTCGTAATATGGCCGCGCCGGTGGGCGTTACGCGCTCCATGGGCGGTCCTGCTGCGTAGATGGGCGCATCGGCCAGCAGGGTCAGCGTAGCCGGCGCAGGCACGGGGAGCGTTCCATGCTGGCAGACGACGGTTCCACTGCCCACGTTGAGTGGCGACGCGAGCCAGCGCTCCACGCCGAGGGCTTCGCACCCAGCCGCGGCGCACACGATATCGACGATGGTGTCGACCGCGCCCACTTCGTGAAAATGCACCGATTCGATGGGAATCGAATGGATTTGGGCTTCGGCTTCGCCAAGTAGCTGAAAGGCGCGCGCCGAGCGAGCCTTTACCGATTCCGAGAGCGGAGCGGAGTGGATGATGGCAAGAATGGAGGAGAGATGCCGATGCGGCGCGGGCATGGTCGTGGAATGCGAATGCGGCTCGTGCGGATGTCCGGTGTGTGAATGAGCTTGGTGCGCATGGTCTTCGTCAAGATGAGAATGAGTGTGGGCAGCCTCGTGTGCCTGATGTTCGGAAGCGATCACGTCCACCTTGGTGCCCGCGATGCCGCCGCGCAGCACCTTGCGCATTTCCAGGCGCGCACCCACATTCAACGCGGCAGCTGTCTTCTCAAGATCGGCGAAAGCGACTCCGGCGTCAACCAGTGCGCCGAGCAGCATGTCGCCGCTAATGCCGGAAAAGCAATCCAGATAGCCAATACGCATCGAAACCGATTCTAAACTGTCCGCTATGCTCCGCGCCGGGTCAGGATGTCGGCGGGCAGAATCGCATTCATTGAGCCGGAGCGGAAGCCGCTGCAGTCGAGCGTTACGTATTGGTATCCCGCCTGTTTGAGAGCCACGGTGATGGCATCAAGCATATCCATCGAAAGGGCGCGGGGCAGTTCAGTTCGCCCAATTTCAACGCGGGCCAGGTCGCCGTGATGCCGCACGCGCAATTCGCGAAAACCAAGTTGGCGCACAGCTTCTTCGGCGCGTTCCACCTGTTCAAGCACCTCGCGCGTAACTTTTCGACCGTACTCCACACGAGAGGACAAACATGGAGCGGCAGGCCGGTCCCAGAGCGGATAGCCGGCAGCTTTAGCCAGTTTGCGAATTTCAATCTTGGCCAGACCAGCTTCCGCTAAAGGAGCCAGCACGGCGTGCTGCTCCGCGGCGCGTTGCCCAGGGCGAAAATCGCGGGTATCGTCAGCGTTCATGCCATAAGCAATGTGTGCAAAGCCGAGCTGAGCGCCCAGGGCTTCCATAACAGCGAACAGCTCGTCTTTGCAATGGAAGCAGCGATCAGCGTCGTTGCGTTGATACTCGGGGCGCTCCAATTCGTCGGTGGCGACGACGCGCAGGGGCATTTGAAGCGATTCGGCGAAGGCGCACGCCTGCTCCATATCGCGCCTGGCAAGGCTGGGCGAATCGGCCAGCACGGCGAGCATCCGGGAACCGAGCACGCGATGCGAAGTGGCCGCCAGAAAGGCCGAATCCACGCCACCAGAGTAAGCGACCATAAGGTTGGGCAACTGCGCCAGGTGCGATTCAAGAGCCGCGAGGCGCAAAGCTGTCTCCGCATCGCCCGCAGTCGGATTCTGCGACACATCTGCTTCCGGAAGTCTGGTCTGAGGGGGCGCCGCCATGGGCCAGATTATACCCTTTGTGGCGAGTAGAAGCGACGGCACGGCCTGACGCTTCCTTGCACACATGGGCGTAAATGGGTTGGATACGCCGGCGCCGGTGCGATCAAGGAGGGGCCAGTGCGGTAGGCTACTGAGGTGGATTCGAAATGGGCCAGAGCCCAAAATCGGAGCATTCAATGAAGATCGGCGTCAGCGCGTTTGCATGGACGACTAAGCTCAATCCCACTCATCTGAATCTTTTTTCGTCGATTCGCGAGCATGGGATTGAGGGCTTCGAGATTCCGATGTTTGACCCTGCGGATCTCGACACAAAGTCCCTACGGCGGGCGTTTGAAGCCAACCAACTGGAGTGCACGGTTTGTGCCATTTTGCCCGCCGGCATCAACCCCATAAGCGGAGATCGAATGGACAGGAAAAGGGCCGAGGCTCACCTGATGCGGTGCATTGAGACAGCCGCAGAGATTGGCGCACGCAGAATGGGCGGCCCGCTGTATGCGCCCATTGGTTATCTTCCCGGCAGACGCCGCACCAAGGACGAGTGGCTTTGGGCGGTCGAATCCATTCAGGCTCTCGGCGATGTGCTGGATCGAAACGATATGAACCTCGCGATCGAGCCTGTGAACCGTTCCGAAACATTTTTCCTGAATACTGCCGCCGAAGGAAACGCATTCTGCGATGCTGTGGGGCATGCGCGCGTGGGCGTGTTGATTGACACGTTTCACGCTAACATTGAGGAGAAGAATATTGCCGCCGCCTTGCGAACCGCGGGGTCGTGCCTTGCACACCTGCACGCCAGCGAAAACGACCGCGGGTTGCTCGGTTCAGGCCACGTGGATTTCCCCGCGATTGTGGCAGCACTTCAAGATATCGGGTACGATGGCTATCTCATGATTGAAGGTTTTGGCTATTCGGCGGATGAGGAGAGTTCTCTGGGCGCTCTGTGGGGAGACCTGAATGTAACTCCGGAAGACATTGCCTTTCAAGGCGCGACCTATCTGCAAAGCCTGCTTGGGCAGGGGAGTCAAGCTGGATAACTGCCACGATAATGGACAAAGTGAAACTCAACCTTTGGTGCGCATATCCAGATGACTTGCTGGACGAAGATGCCGCACAGGCTTGCGCTCAGCTTCTGAGTGATGACGAAAAAGCGCGATGGCGTAAGTTCAAGTTTGAAAAGCATCGTCGCGAATATCTGGCTACGCATGCCTTGGCGCGCATTGCACTGTCTCACCATGGCGGGGCTCCGCCTGAGACATGGCGCTTCCAGTTCAACGGCTACGGCAAGCCCTCGGCCGATCCGGGTTGCGGCTTGCGCTTCAATCTCTCGAATTCGCTCGGGCTCGTAGTCTGCCTGATCGGCGAGGGCGCTGAGGTTGGCGTGGATGTGGAATCGCGTCTGCGGGCTGGAACGATCGCTGAAGTTGGTCCGAGGATGTTCTCAGCGCTGGAACTGGCCCAGCTTGCATCCCTTCACCAGGATGAGAGACCTGAGCGCGCATTGCGTCTATGGACGTTGAAAGAGGCCTATATCAAGGCGCGCGGCCTGGGGCTCGCTCTGCCGCTGAACAAGTTCTCATTCCTGTTCGATAGCGCGAACGGCATCCGCATGGAGATGGATCCCGCTTTGGATGACTCCCCAGAGCGCTGGCGATTTTGCCTGCTGGAACACAGGGCCCACTGCATCGCCATGATAGCCGAAAGCAGCGCTACGCCTGAACTGCGCATGTGGGAAGCGCGGTTACCGGTTCCACTTCCTCGCGCAATTGCTTCAACTGAATTAATCTGGTTTCCCTGACCTTTGAGGATCCATCTCCTGAGTACCCCAGGGCATCTGTGTAAGGCTTCAACAAGGTGGGGACTTGGATCCTGCTTCAAATCCAATCACATTGGGTTCCTCGATTAACGCACGAGGGTCTCAGGCGATGTTATGAATCTCTAACTTGCTTCCCGGCAGGAACCGATTGCAATTTGCGAATTGCGTCGGCTAACTGTCGAACGGTGCGCGCTTCAAAAAGAACGCCAAAATCAAGATTCACTTGATACTCCCTCCTGACCTTCGCCAGGAGCCGAATGCCGACCAGGGAGTGTCCGCCAAGGTTGAAAAAATCATCATCAAGTCCCACTTGATCAACGCCCAGCATCTCGCGCCACCATGCAGCCAGCGTTCCCTCGATGGTTTCATTTGGAATCTCCAAGTTAGGAAGAGCGTCGCCGATATTCTGTGCCGCTGTAACTCGACTTGATTGATCCAGGTCACCCAAAGAGTTTGAAACGGCGATCACCGCGCGCGGTGAGTTGGTCGACAAAATGCGAATCAGCGCACGAGCGCCGTCGATGGGCAAAATGCCCGCGTGATCGGGAATATCGATGGACGCTTGTCCCTGGGTGTGCAAGTTATCGCGTGCCCAGGCTCCCTCGGCGAGCGCACTCTCGGGATCGGCGATGCGGCGCATCGAGAAACCTTCAATCTCGGCTAGCACCAGCCCCTGTTCGTCGAACAGCGTAATATCAAAGGTCTCAACCTCGCTTCGATGTGGGGTCTGCCGCTTCGCACGAATATGGCTAAACAGCTTCGCAGGCAATGAACGGTAAACTCGCACCCTCCTATAAGAGACAGGAAGAAAGAAGTCTTCCGAGTTTTCATGATCCGCTGTAAGGTAGACCGATGCACCGGTCGCCAAATCGAGCAGAGCGGGATGCATGCGAAATTCGGCAATATCCCCGATGAATCTATCATCCAATTCAATTTCCGCCAGCGCCTCGTCATTACCTATCAACAGCCGGCGAAGAGACTGCCAGCGAGGGCCGAAGGTGAGGTACCGCTCCTGGCGAGTCCTGTGCTGCGCGTCGAAAACGATTTCGCGTCCACCGCAGCGTGCAACAATGGCCGCCCGTTCAGCCTTCGCTGCCGGGTGCGACAGGCATGGTCCAATTGTGCCCGTGCAGTGCTCGACCCATTCGCTCGTTCGGGAGAAAACGG
>JBEKFD010000247.1:0-6826 GCA_050013495.1 Occallatibacter sp.
TGTCGATCGGATTCAAAGGGCTTTCCATGTCAAGATGAACAACTATCAGCATCCGACGGAGAATCGTATCTTTTTCTCGCCGGATCGCGAGCCATCGCTCAATCTGAGCGTGCCGGTAGCGCACATCGCCGGACTGGACAACTACTCCATGCCGCGCCCCGCCTACACTGTCACCGGTTCGGCGCCGGATAGTTCTTACATGTCCAGCGACATGCGGGCAGCCTATTACACCACAACCGAGGGTGAAACAGGTCTTACCGGCAGCGGCCAGATAGTCGGACTCTATGCGGCTTCCGGCTACAACATCAACGATGTGAATACATACTTCAGCAATGCAGGACAGACGAACAACGTTCCGATATTCAACGTGCTGCTTGACGGCCTGACCGGAGTTCCGCCCAACGGCGGTTCACCTTTCGAGTTTGAAATAGATATGGACATGGAACAGGTGCTTGGCATGGCTCCAGGCCTGAGCCAGCTTCGCGTGTACGAGGGGGTTACTCCTGAAGACATACTGAACGCCATGGCCTCGGAGAATCTTGCCAAGCAACTGAGCACCTCTGTGACTTGGGGCCCGGATTTTTCTGGAACAATCGTAGGGACAGACGATGCTTTTTTCATGGAGTATGCCGCGCAGGGCCAGAGTTTTTTCTCGGCCTCCGGAGATGGCGGAGCGAATAGCACCGAGTATCCTGCTATGGATGCTTGGGTAACGGCAGTGGGCGGGACCAGTTTGTACACGAATGGAGCGGGCGGAGCTTGGGAGTCGCCGGAGACGGCATGGGGCGGCAGTGGCAGCGGGTATGGCAGTGGCGGAGGATACATTCTCAATGGCGGAGACGTCCCGATTCCGACCTATCAGGCAGGGTTAAATGGCGTCAACGGAGCTTCCACAACCCTGCGCAATGTGCCGGACGTAGCCATGAATGCCAATGCTGTCTACTTTTGCGCCTCTGGATCTTGCGGTGACTCCGGCGGCACCAGCGCTTCGAGCCCCCTCTGGGCGGGTTTTATGGCGCTGGTCAATCAGCAGGCCGCGGCCGCGGGTGAACCACCCTTAGGCTTTCTCAACCCGTATATCTACGCAATCGGTGGAGGTACCAACTACAACGGCTTCAACTACAACAGTTCCAGCTACGGCAACGACTTCCACGACATCACCATTGGGGATAACGATGTAAATGGCGAATCAATCTACTATAGCGCCGGCACCGGTTACGATCTAGTGACTGGATGGGGAAGCCCCAAGGGACAGAACCTGATCAATGATCTGGCGCCGCTGACAGGTCCTCCAGCGCCCAGCTTTACGCTCACGGCCTCGCAGGGCTACCTGACCATCAACCCGAACATCCCCGGCACAGACACCATTACGGTGAAAGTCTGGGGTGGATTCATTGGCAGCGTAAATCTTTCCGTCTCCGGCCTGCCCAGCGGCGTAACCGCATCGTGGGGTACGAATCCCACAACCGAAACCAGTGTGCTGACGCTGACCGCGAGCAGCACCGCCACCACAAATGGTGCAATTCCAACCTTGTTAACCATCACCGGGAGCTCTGGCGCCCTAACCTCAGCCATTTACATCAATCTGACAATCACGCCTCAGCCAACCAATCCTCCAGAGGGCTACGTGACGTCGGGTGTGAACTTCGCTTTTGAGAACATCGGAGCCACAAGCGCGCCACAACCGTTGACCTTTACCTTTGACTCGTCCATTACGCTGGGCAGCGTATCTGTCCTGACGCAGGGCGTAACCGGACTGGACTTTACGAACGCCGGCTCTGGAACCTGCGCGCCTAATGCAGAATTTATCGCCGGCCAAACCTGCACGGTGAATGTGACATTCACGCCCAGATACGCCGGAACCCGCGATGGCGCGGTGGTGCTAAACGGCACCAATGGCAACGTGATTGCCACCGGCTACCTCCGGGGCTCGGGAGTAGGGCCGCAGGTCAACTTCCTGCCCAATACGGAGAGCACTGTCGCATCCCAATCCTCTGGCGGCTTGCTTGAACCCTATGGGGTTGCGGTGGACGGAGGCGGCAACATTTATATCGCAGATACAGGAAATAACCGGATAGTGAAGGAGACGTTGTCAGCAGGCAGTTACACCCAGGGAACGATTCCAACCAGCAGCCTGAGTTCCCCCAGCGGCGTTGCGGCGGATGGCGCAGGAAACCTCTATATCGCCGATACTGATAATCAACGTGTGTTGAAGGAGACTCTGACAACAGGAGGGTACACAGAAAGCGTTATTGTAAGTTTTCCTATAAATACGGCAACTTATATTTCTTCGATCGCTGTGGATGGGAGCGGTAAAGTCTATTTCGTCGGTGGTGGAACATTGTACGAAGAGACGCTGTCGGAGGGCAGCTACACGCAAAGCATCATACCCACCACTGGGATTAACAACAACGGAATTACGGTGGATGGGAGCGGTAATATCTATATTGCCGATAATGGCAATCAACGGGTAGTGAAGTTGTCGGCGGGCAGCTACGCGCAGACCATCATTCCCATCCCCAGCCCCTCCGCGCCAACTGGCGCCATAGCAGTCGATGACAATGGCAACGTCTATCTGACTGTATATCCCCTCAATGGAAATTTCGGGATTTTGAAGGAGACACTGTCACTGTTAGTGGGCAGCTACACTCAGAGCACCATTGCAACCAGTCCATTGTATTTGCCGCTTGGGATTGCGGTGGACGGGAGCGGCAATGTCTATATCGCCAACAGCGAGGATTTCAATGTATTGAAGGAAGATTTCGCGGATCCGCCCAGCCTGAGTTTTGCCAATACCGCTGTGGGCTCAACCAGCACCGATAGCCCGCGGACGGTAATGGCTGAAAACATCGGCACCGCTTCGCTGAACAGTATCGTCCCGACTATCACCGGAACCAACCCCAGCGACTTCGCCATCTCGACCGGCACCAACGCCTGCGGCTCGACCCTGGCCGCCGGCTCCAGTTGCTCCATCTACGTCGCCTTCACGCCGGCCTCGGCCGCGAGCTTCACGGCCACGCTGTCTGTCGCCGACAGCGCCTCTGGCTCGCCCCAGACTGCAACCCTCACCGGCACCGGCACCGCACCTGTAGCCTCGCTCAGCTCTCCGCTGGCCTTCCCCAACACGCTCAGCGGCACCACCTCCTCGGCGCTCGCAGCCACGCTCTCCAATACCGGCACCGCTGCTTTGAACAACATCGTCGCGAGCATCGCGGGGACCAACCCGGGTGACTTCGCGCTGACGACGGGCGCCAACGCCTGCGGCGCGACGCTGACTGCAGGCTCCAGTTGCTCGATCTACGTCACCTTCACGCCCGCCTCTGCCGCGAGCTTCACGGCCACGCTGTCTGTCGCCGACAGCGCTTCCAGCTCGCCTCAGACCGCAACCCTCACCGGCAGCGGCACTGCGCCCGCTCCAACAGCCTGGCCCAATGGTTATAACTACCAGGCCACCTTCACAGTAGCCGCCGGTAAAGTTTCCGGCGCCCAGACTAACTTCCCCGCCTTGATCTCGGGTACCTACGCGGATTTTGCGACAACCGCCAACGGCGGCAGGATCGCCAATTCCTGCAATCAGACTATAGGCAGCAACATCACGTCTATTCCCTGCGACCTGATCTTCACTTCGGACGCGGCGGGAACCCAATTGCTGAGCTGGGAGTACGAGACCTACAAGGCGACAACGGGCGCCGTGAACATCTGGGTGAATGTGCCCAATCTTGCAAGCGGAACGGTCATCTACGCCTGGTACGGGCAGCCATCTGTAACCACGCTGCAGACGACACCCACGGCCACCTGGACGAATTACATGGCGGTGTATCACCTGAAGGAAAACCCCGCCGGCACTGCGCCGCAACTGAATGATTCAACCGGCAACGGCAACAACGCCACGATGCAAGGGACCGTAGCAGCCGGCCAGCAGCAACCAGGCGAGATCGACGGCAGCATCAACTTCGAGGGAGACACGTGGGCCGGCCTGGCCAGTTCCTCCAGCCTCAGCTTCGAGCGGACCGACTCGTTCTCGCTTTCCGGCTGGTACAAGATCGGCTCCAATACCATCGGGGCGCTGCTGACAAAGGTCCCGCAACCAGCCAATGCAGGCTGGGAGTTGGTGCAGTTCCAGGGGCCTTCGAGCCCGCAGATCGCACTCGGCCTGTTCGGCACCAACTTCAGTACCGGTGCGCTAGCCGAGACCCCGCAAGTGACCATGGGCGCATGGCATTACGTGGTGGCCACCTTTTCGGGCACGGGCACGGTGGCGGGCATGAATATCTACATCGATGGCGTGAAGCAGACGCTGACCACGATGGAGAACAACCTGGCCACATCGATCCTGAATGCCGACACGCCAGCGATCAACAGCAGGGCAACCGCCTTCCAGGAATCGAACGATGCCATGGATGAGATTCGGGTCTCGGCCAAGGGCGTGGTATTCTCGCCCGCCCTGATCACCACGAATTTCAACAACCAGAGCAGCCCCGCAACATTCTTCACCGTGGCTACAGGGTTGACCAATCCGTAGATCCCGGCTCAGGCAATGCAGGCCGTTACGGTCACATTGGATGGTCGGGCTAAGCCGTCGTGCCAGTGGCCACAGCACTTGCCCTGGCCAAAACCTCCGGCCCAAATGGCCCAGCACTGAGCCTGACCATTCTCTCGTCTGTCACTTAAGGAAGCTCTGAACAACGCCGAGTTATGAAGGCCTCTCATTGGAGTTTTTCTGTATCGGCTTAAGTTTGCGTCTTTCTGGTCGTTGAGCTGTTTGTTTTGCCCGCCGGAGGCCTCGCGCGGCCTGCGGCAGACACACTACGCCCCTTGCTGGGCCAGCCGCTGATTGATTTTTGCCAGCCGCTTGCGGTTCTGATAGAGGTTGACCAGGTTAGACTCGAAAAGGCGACCCCACTGGTAGCGGACTGTGGTGTGGTAGATGTAGACGCGGCGCGGGACATCCTCGCTGGCCATGACTCAATATAGGCGAATACAAGACGAAGAAACGCAGAGCAATCGGACGGCGCGATCCGGGCGAATTCATCGTAGATTTGGCGGCCCGGAGTTCGCGGCCAATATCTAATTGCTCACCTTGTTCAAATCGACTCTGGAGCACGAAACCCCGTTGAGCAAGCCAGGTCGGCGGGGTTTCGTGTATTTGTGGGGGGTCGTTTGGAGGGGAGCAGCAGTGTCGGAAACTGCGTATCCCCTCAACTCACTTTAGCATTCACCGAATGCGCTACGAAGAGTACTTGTGCGCTTTTTTTGCGCTTTATGATTCAGCTAAGTATTTGATAATAAATGGCATAGTCACATTAGGAAACTGCTGCCCTATCCACCTGAGCTACGGGGCCATTCGGCTCTAAACCGATGATACTATCCTCGCGCAGAATCCCCGGGTACATGGTTTGGAATAAACCGGCGATTCACCGATCGCATTTATTTCTTGGGCTTCTTCGGGACCAGTGTCGAAACGAGCTTTTCCAGCTCGGCCAGTCGGCTCTTCAATTCCTCCACATCTTCAGGCTCCGCTTGCGGCTCATCCTTTGCTGGCGTCTCGGCAGGAGTCCTTGCGGCTACTACAGGCTTTCCAGTTTCCGATGCATCTTGATCCCCACTCAGATTCTGCATGAATTCGAAGGGATTCAACTGCGGCGCCACGGCGCGATACGCAGTCTGATACATATCGAGCATCGCCTTCATGTACTTCAAGGTATTTTCCTGACTTACCCGGCCAGACGCAATGACCATTTGGCGCAGCAGATCGACGGGAAAAGTGGAGTCCGGCGTCTTGGCGTCTTCAACAATAATCTGCGTCAGAATCAGCCGCGTAATGTCTTCGCCGCTGGCAGCATCGATCACCTGCACGTCATTTCCCTGCTGCAGAATCTGCGCCACCTCTTCGAGGTTCACATAGCGGCTGTTGGTTGTGTCATAGAGCCGCCGGTTCTCGTATTTCCGGATTACCACTGTTTTTTGCGCCATACATTTTTCAATTCTACCCCTTGACAGCGGGGGCCGCCGGTACTAGATTATAGAAATGCTGCAATGCAGCATTATTTGCAGCGTACCTAGGGAATAAGGAGGAACATATGAGCCCCAAGGAAACGGCGCCTGCCGCACCCGCAAAGACTGCCGCAGCCGAGAAACCTGACCTTATCGAAACCATGACCAAACTCTATACAACCGGTATCGAGCGTGTGGCCGAATTTCAGAAGAAGGGCCTGGAAATGGCCGTGCAGCACAACGCCGAACTGGTGAAAACCTGGAAGAACCATGCTGAAGCCGCGCCGGGACTTTTTGCCCTCGAGGCTGCCGCCACGGCGTTCGAACGCTATGCGGATTTCCGGAAGAGCACCATTGACATAGTGGTCGAGCAGACCCGCACCTTGGCCGGCCTTGTAAAAGAGCGCGAGGCAAAGGCAACCGAAATTGCGGACGAAGGCAAGGCCAAAACCCAGGAAGCAATTGAGCACGCAGTCGCGGCACAGAAGGCCGCGCTCGATTTCTCCGCCAAACAAACCAAGGCAGCCTTTGAAACTGTCAAACAGCAATTCGGCTATGCCGGCACGCCCGCGGGGGCCGCAGCCGATTCAATGCAGCGCGGAATGGAGGTCGTTGTCGAAGCGCAGAAGGACTTCCTAGATGTGATCAAAGGACCGATTCAGATCCTTCACTAAGTGCCATGGGAAGCCGTACGGGTTCCGGGGCGGTGGAATTACAGTTGAATTCTCCGCCGGTAGTGCAGTGACAGCCGGCACCTCCGCCCCGTCCCATTCAGGTATATGCTATCGGGCTGTGAAAGTCGGAGAGTCGGATATGCCTCCAGAAAACGGAA
>JBEKFD010000248.1:0-6795 GCA_050013495.1 Occallatibacter sp.
GATGCGGATGGCCTCGGCTGCTACATAGAGTATTCCGGCACGAAAGCGCTGCTGCGCCTCTTCCGGAATGTTGGCAGGCTTCTTCCAGGGTGCAGTGCTGGTAAGGAAGAAGTCTACGATTGCGACGAATCCCCAGACGCTCTCCAGCGCACGAGAGAAATCTAGCGCGTCAAAATAATCCCCGAAAGTCTTGACCAATAAAGCGCTTGCCTCGCACATTTGCACGTTGGCGTATGCATCTGTTTCCGGCAACACTCCGCCGAAGTATTTGTGCACCATGTTCACGACGCGGCTGACCAAGTTGCCGTAGCCGTTAGCGAGGTCGGCGTTGTAGCGCTGGACTAATGAGTCAAATGAGAAGTTCCCATCCTGCCCGAAGGGAATCTCGCGGAGCAGGTAGTAGCGCAGCGCATCGGCTCCCAGAACGGCCTGCACCGTCTCCGCGCGCACAATGTTGCCCTTGGACTTGGACATTTTGCCCTGGTCGAAGAGCAGCCAGCCGTTGGCCTGCACCGAGCGTGGCGGGGCAATGCCGGCAGCCATGAGGAAGGCTGGCCAGTAGACGCAATGGAAGCGGCTGATCTCCTTGCCGATGAGGTGCAGGTCCGCCGGCCAGAATTTTTGAAACCGCGCCTGATCCGCAGGGTCGTCGGAGCCGTAGCCGAGCGCGGTAATGTAGTTTGCCAATGCATCAAACCAGACGTAGATCACGTGCTGCTCATCGCCGGGAACCTGGATGCCCCACTTCAGCGCGGTGCGGCTTATCGATACATCGCTAAGCCCTGAGCGGACGAAAGAGATCACTTCGCGCCGTGTCGACTCCGGGCCCATGAACCCGGGGTTGGCTTCGTAGAACTCGAGCAGCTTGCGCTCAAAGGCTGACAGCTTGAAGAAGTAGTTCTCCTCGCTCACCGTTTCCGTCATGCGTCCGCAATCCGGGCAAGGCGAGCCGGGAGGCACATCGACCCAGGCCTCGTCTGAAACGCAATATTGGCCGGTATACGAGCCCTTGTAGACGAAGCCCCGATCGCGCAGGGTGGCAAACAGCTTTTGAACACCTTGCTTGTGGCGGTCTTCGGTGGTGCGGATAAAGTCGTCGTAGGTTATTCCAAGCTGGTCCCAGAGGCCGCGGAATTCCGCCGAGATCGCAGTCGCAAATTCGTCTGGCGTGCGCCCGGCCAGGGCAGCCGACCGCTCGATCTTCTGCCCGTGCTCGTCCGTGCCGGTGAGGAACCAGGTGTCGATGCCCTGGGCGCGTTTGCGCCGCGCAATGGCGTCACACACGATGGTCGAGTAGGCGTGGCCCAGGTGCGGCCGCGCATTCACGTAGTAGATGGGCGTGGTGAGGTAATAGCGGCCTGGATTTTGAGCGGAATCTGTCATGGCGGGGGCTTGAGTTGATTCCCCATCGGCTGGCGGGAATTGAACAGCGACCTGCAATTCATCTTACGGCATTCTCCAAGCTGGCTCTAAATTCGAGTACTCCATCCCTGGATTTTTTCCGTGGCAAGGGCGGAGAATCACGGATTTCTATCGGCCTGAGCCCGGAGGCGGCGAAGCCGCGCCTGCCGCACCGCAGGTAGCCGCGTCTGCCCCACCGCAGGTGGTAGAATCACGCTTGAAAATCAAGGATTTCTGAGGCATATCGACGTGTATCTGGAATTGCAGAAGAGGCTCGGCGCACAGCTTCGCGCGGTTTTGAAGGAGAAGTACGATCTTGAACTGGCGACGATTCCGCTGGAGATTCCGCCGGATCTGAAGTTCGGGGAATTGTCTACTCCGATTGCGTTCGAGTTGGCGCGCAAGCTGCGTAAAGCGCCGAAAATCATTGCGCAGGAGATTGTGGCCGCGTTGGGCACTTTGGAGGGCATTGCCGGGTTCGAGGTAGCCGGCGCCGGATACATCAATGCGCGCCTCGACCGCGCGGCTGGCCTGCGCATGATTGCTGCGACGGGAACCGGGCCGCTCGCGTCGACGGGCATTCATTCGCTGGTGGAGCACACCAGCATCAATCCCAACAAGGCCGCCCACATTGGCCATCTGCGCAACGCGATTCTGGGCGACACATTTGTGCGGCTGCTGCGCGCGGCGGGGCAAAAGGTCGACGTGCAGAATTACATTGACAACACCGGCGTGCAGGTGGCGGATGTGGTGGTCGGGTTTCTGCATTTGGAAGGAATGTCGGCGGCACAAGTCCGTCAACTGCTCAATGACTTGAAGAGCAAAGGGGAACGTATCGACTACTACTGCTGGGATCTTTATGCGAAGACCTCGCAGTGGTACGAACAGGGAAGCGAAGAAGAGAATGCGGCGCGGAAAAAGTTACGCTATGCGACGCTGCACGAGATTGAGCAAGGCGGGAATGAAACGGCAGAGATTGCTGAACTGATTTCGACAGCAGTGTTGCGGCGTCATCTCGAAACCATGCTGCGGCTGGACATCGAGTACGACTTTCTTCCCCGCGAGAGCGAGATTCTGCACCTCAAATTCTGGGATGCGGCCTTTGAGCAGTTGAAGCAGACGGGCGTGCTTTACTTCGAGACCGAAGGCAAAAACAAAGGCTGCTGGGTGATGACTCGGCCCGGAGCGGAAGTTACCGAAGGAGAAACGAACGAAGACGCTAAAGTTATCGTGCGGTCGAACGGGACTGTAACTTATGTGGGCAAGGACATTGCCTATCACTTATGGAAATTTGGCCTGCTGGGGAAGGACTTTGGCTACAAGCCGTTCTTCAGATATCCGGACCATGAGTGCTGGATATCTGCAGAGCATGGGGAAGCGACTCATCCGCATTTTGGCGGTGCGCAGGCGATTTATAACGTCATCGATGTGCGGCAAAACGATCCACAGGCAAATCTGGTTCAGGCCCTGCGAGGGATGGGATACATCGATCAGGCGGATCACTGCATTCACTTCGGCTATGAAAAGGTTGCTCTCACGCCGCGCTGTGCTCTCGACATGGGTTACGAGGTGGCGCAAGAAGACCTCGATAGCCCTTACATCCTCGTGAGCGGCCGCAAAGGCTTCGGAGTCAAGGCCGACGACCTGATCGATAAGCTTATTATCGCGACGAGGGCGGAAGTAGACGCGCGGCAAACCGGGCGCGACGAGGCCGAGCGGCAGCGGATTGCCGAGCAGATCGCGATTGGCGCGCTGCGCTACTTCATGCTCAAGTTCACACGCAATTCGGTTATCGCCTTCGACTTCAAAGATGCGCTGAGCTTTGAAGGCGAGACCGGCCCGTATATTCAGTACGCCGTGGTTCGAGCGCGGAATATCTTTCGCAAAGCAGGCACGACGCCGAAAGCAGTGTTAGCGGAGTTATCTGGAAGTGACACTGGAAGTTATCTAAGTGGCGAAGCCGCGGAAGATATATGGGCTCTCTGGCTGCGGGCCGGCCGGCGAGCGCTTGTCCTGGAGCAATCGATCAGTGCGTCAGAACCGGCATATCTCGCCAAACATGCTTTTCAGCTAGCGCAGGAGTTCAACAACTTCTACCACAAACATCACATCCTCACAGAAGAAGACCCGGCCCGGAAGACCTTCCTTCTGGCTACGGCTGCGGTTGCGTTGCGGGAGTTGATCGAGGTGCTGAGCTGGCTCGGGATCGAGAGTCCCGAAGCGATGTAGGAGGGCCTTGCGCGGTTGCACAGAAACAGCCGCAGGCCCCTTCGACTTCGCTCATGGCAAGCTTTCGACTCCGCGAAACTGCGCTTCACTGCCTCGAAAATCAATTGCTGGGAATTCGCTCGCCCCGACGGGGCTTATCAGATATGCAAGGGCTGCGATCCCAGGGCAGCCCCTTCGACTGCGCTCAAGGTTGCCCTGGGCTATTCTCGACGGCTCCCTCCGGGAGCTACGGTGCCCAGACGGAGTTTTACCTTTGGTGGAGTTGCGTTGGGTAGGCCAAAGACCTTGGGTTCATGGAATCCCGGCAATGCGTGTTCTTGAAATCCCGGCAATGCGTGCGAATAGACCATCTGTTTCGGACACGCTGTTTCATTTCAGGTACTTCCGGCATGAAAAGCTGCGATTGCCGGGTTCTCAACATCTCCCTTTGTCCGGTTCGGCTGTACAATCCGAACATGAGTCGCATACCCGCCTTGAAGCGAGAGCTTGTTTCAAACGTCCAATTCCCCAGGGGGCCCAATGTCCGCAACCCGCGATAAGAACGAGCCGCGCAAGCTGCCCATGATGCCCATTCGGGACATGGTCATTTTTCCGTACATGATGACGCCCTTCGTGGTGGGACGGGAGTCGAGCGTGCGCGCCCTGGAAGAAGCGCTGACCGGCGACCGCAAGATTTTTCTGGCCACGCAGCACGATGCCTCCATTGACGAGCCCAAGGCCAAGGATATTTATCAGGTCGGATCGATTTGCAACATAGTGCAGAGCGTCAAGATGCCGGACGGCAACATCAAGGTGCTGGTGGAGGGCGTGGAGCGCGCCAAGTCGACCGAAGTGAACGACCGCGACGGGTTCTTCGTGGCGACCGTGCGCGTGGGCAAGTCGCAATTTGAGATGACACCGGCTGCGGAACAGCTGATGCAGCGCGTAACCAGCCTCTTTGAGCAATACGTCAAGCTGCAGCAGTCGCTCAACTACGAGACCATTATTGCCACGGTGCGCATGGATGAGCCGGCCAAGCTGAGCGACACCATTGCGGCCAATCTGCAATTGGGAATTGAAGAAAAGCAGGAGCTGCTGGCCATCTTCGACCCGGCGTCGCGCCTGGCGCGCATTGCCGATGTGCTGGACATCGAGATTGAGAAGCTGGATCTCGACCGCAACATTCAGTCGCGCGTGAAGCGGCAGATGGAGCGGGCGCAAAAAGAGTATTACCTCAACGAAAAGATCAAGGCTATCCAGAAGGAACTGGGGCGCGGCGAGAAGAGCGAATTCGACGAGCTGCGCAAGAAGATTGAAGCCGCGGGGATGCCGAAGGAAGTGCTGGACAAGGCTGTGCAGGAGCTGAAAAAGCTGGAGGCGATGCCGCCCATGTCGGCCGAATCGACCGTCAGCCGCAACTACATTGACTGGCTGCTGGCGGTACCGTGGAAGAAGCGATCCAAAGAAACACGGTCTATTGACTATGCCGAGAAGGTGCTCAACTCAGATCATTACGGGCTGGAAAAGATCAAGGAGCGCATCCTGGAGTTCCTCGCCGTGCGTCAGTTGGTGAAGAATCCGAAAGGCTCCATTCTCTGCTTTGCCGGGCCGCCGGGAGTGGGGAAGACTTCGCTGGGCATGTCGATTGCCAAGGCGACGGGGCGCAAATTTGTGCGGCTTTCTTTGGGCGGCGTACGCGACGAGGCGGAGATTCGCGGGCATCGGCGGACGTATATTGGCGCGCTGCCGGGGCAGATTATTCAGCACATGAAAAAGGCGGGGACGAAGAACCCCGTCTTCCTGCTGGACGAAGTGGACAAGATGGCCTCGGATTTCCGCGGCGATCCGGCGAGTGCGCTGCTTGAGGTGCTTGACCCGGAGCAGAACACGACCTTTCAGGACCACTATCTAGATGTGGACTACGATTTGTCGCAGGTGCTGTTCGTGGCCACGGCCAACGTGATGCACACCATTCCGCCGGCGCTGCAAGACCGCATGGAGGTGCTGCGCCTGCAAGGGTATACGGAGCAGGAGAAGCTCGAAATTGCGCGCCAGTACCTGGTGAAGAAGCAGCGGACGCAGACCGGGCTGAGCGAAAAGAATGTTGTGTTCACCGACGACGCGATTCTCGAAATCATCCGCTATTACACGCGCGAAGCCGGGGTGCGCAATCTTGAGCGCGAGATCGGTAATGTTTGCCGCAAGGTGGCGCGCAAGGTGGTCAAGAGCGGCGCCAAGCACAAGGAAGAGCTGACCGCCGTAAACATCAACGAGTTTCTGGGCGTGGCCCGCTACCGCGATTCGGAAGTGCACGAGAAGAGCGAGATCGGCCTGGTGACGGGCCTCGCCTGGACGGAGGTGGGCGGCAGCATTCTCACCACCGAAGTGCAGGTGCTGGACGGCAAGGGCAAGCTCACCATTACGGGCCAACTGGGCGACGTGATGCAGGAGTCGGCGCAGGCGGCATTGAGTTATATTCGCGGCAAGGCGCAGGCGCTGGGGCTGACGCGCGAGTTCTATCGCAACGTGGACCTGCATCTGCATGTGCCGGAAGGCGCGATTCCCAAGGACGGGCCGTCGGCGGGGATTACCATGGCCACGGCGCTGGCCAGCGCGCTGGCCAAGATTCCGGTTCGGCGCGATATCGCCATGACCGGGGAGATCACGCTGCGGGGCAAGGTGCTGGCCATTGGCGGGTTGAAGGAGAAGCTGCTGGCGGCCTTGCGGGCCGGAATCTTCGAAGTGATTCTGCCGCGGGCCAACGAAAAGGATGTAGCCGAGCTTCCGGACAACATCAAGAAGTCCATGAAGATGCACTTTGTGGACCAGATGGACGAGGTGCTGGCGCTGGCGTTGGAAGGGCCGCTGACGGCGCTTGTTTCGAGCGATGCAGACGTGCTGGCGGCGGTGCCTTCGGCGGATGTTGTGAGCGGGCAGGTGGCGCGGCAGTAGAGCACATCGATTCAAATCATCGGTGCGCACAGATGCGCACTCCGGGAGCTAGCATGGGTCTCGATTCGGTTGAGCTTGTCCTGCGCACCGAGGACGAATTTTCCATTATCCTCTCCGACGACGAGGCAGCATCCGCGATTACGGTTGGTGACCTCTATAATCTCGTCCTCAGTAAGCTCGACGTGACGCCCGGTTGTCTCACCAGCAAAGCCTTCTACGCGACTAGGCGCGCGC
>JBEKFD010000249.1:0-6743 GCA_050013495.1 Occallatibacter sp.
TCCCCCAGAGCCGCCGCGAATGCCTGCGTTTTCGCCGCCTGCGCGCTCACATCGCCAGACAAGTGAACCGGGTTCCCCACCACGATGCCCACCACCCCAAACCGCCGCGCCAGCCGCGCCAGCGAGCGCAGGTCGTCCCTGGAAACGCCAGGCGCGGCGCGTCTGCGCTCCAGCGTGAGCACCGGCTGTGCCGTAAGTCCCAGTTCGTCCGACACAGCCACCCCAATCCGGCGGTTGCCGACGTCCAGTCCGAGATAGCGTGGCCGAGGTTCCAACGTCGTCACTCCCAGCAGCCATCCTAATGCGCTCCAAAGCGGAATGAAATCCTCCACTCCTCGGATTCCCGCCCGATACAATCAAAGGTAGCGAATCCTCACGGGGAACTCACGCGTCTTATGTACATGAATGAAGGGTGAACAGCCAACGAATGGTAGGCCGCAAACGCAAGAGCAGAAAGAAGAAAAGTTCGGGCGCGGCTCTGGTCCTGCTCACCGCTTTTCTGCTCGCGCTGGCTGCGGCAGGCACGGTGGCATGGCTCATTCGGGCAGCCTTCGGGCCCTCTACGGAAACCTTTGTCGAAGTGGAACCGGGTTCGTCTGGAGCCCGTATTGCTCTTGAACTGCAAGCTTCGGGCATCATCCGCAGCCACTTCGCCTTCGACCTGTTGCGTTTTTGGAAGCGCGGAACCCTTCGCGCCGGCGAATATCGCTTCGATCACCCGGCCTCGGCCGCTGAAGTCTACGCGCGAATCGCGCGTGGAGACGTTTTTACCAGGACGGTGACCATTCCGGAAGGCTCAAACCTCTTCGACATTGCCGCACGGCTGGAGCAGGCAGGCTTTGGCCCGCGCGGGGATTTCCTCGCTGCAGCCGCCCGCCAGGCCAACTTGGTGGCCGATCTTGACCCGCAAGCCAAGAGTCTTGAGGGCTATCTTTTCCCGAACACCTATCACCTTTCCCGCAAGGCAACCCCGGAGCAGATTTGCGCCTCCATGGTTCGCCAGTTTCGAGCCGAAGCCGCTCAGCTGGGATTGAAGCAAAACGTGCACCTAGTGGTAACCCTGGCTTCGCTGGTAGAACGGGAGACAGCCGTGGACGCCGAGCGCCCCCTGGTGGCCAGCGTGCTCAATAATCGCCTCGCCGCGGCCATGCCCCTGATGACCGACCCCGCCGTGATCTACGGCCTCGAGTTGGAAAATCGCTGGCGCGGAACCATCTACCAGAGCGACCTGGTCCGCGACACCGCCTACAACACATACATGCACAAGGGTTTGCCGCCAGGCCCAATCGCCAATCCGGGCGTCCGGTCGCTGCGCGCCGCCATGAATCCAGCCACGACGGAATATCTCTACTTCGTGGCCGCAAGCGCCAACCCACAGGGCCATTCGCTGTTTTCCCGCTCCCTTGAAGAGCAGAACCACAACGTGGCCGGCTACCGCAATGCCGTCAAAAAAGCTGGTGGCCGATGAGGCTCACCTCGTCAAGCGCATCGTCCCGTCTGGCAAAAGGGGCGGCCCTGTTCCTTCCCCTGCTGCTCACCGGCTGCTCCCTGTTTCCCACCACCCGCAAGCTGCCCATCCCCAAGGCCCCTCTTGTGGAGCAAACCATCAGCCCTGAAGACCTGGTTGTGCGGCTCAACCAACGCTGGAAGGCAGTCAATACTCTGACAGCCAAGGTCGAATTTCGCGCCAGCGTGTCCAAGAGCAAGGAAGGCGTGGCCACCGACTACCCCTCGGTCGAAGGGCACATCCTGATGCGCAAGCCGGAGAGCCTGCGTGTGGTGGGGCAGATGATCGGCTATCGCCTCTTCGACATGGCCAGCAGCGGCGACTGCTACACCCTGTCGATGCCCCACTACGACAAGGTCATCAAGGGATGCGGACCGGCAAAAGTGAAGTCAAAGAATACCTGGGAGAATCTGCGCCCGGACTTCTTTTTCGACGCCATGCTGGTACGCGGAATGCAGCCGGACGACGAGTATTATGTGACCTCCGACTCCATAACTGTGGAAGACGCGGCCAGAAAGCACCTCTACACGGTGCCGGAGTACAAGCTTTACATCGTGCAACGCATGCCCAATAGCCCGCAGTTGAGGCCCTTGCGCGTGGTTTATTTCCATCGCGACGATCTTGAGCCGTATCAGCAAGACATTTACGACGTCGACGGCAATCTCGACACCCAGGTTCTCTACGACGGCTATCAGGTTTTCGAAGGCGGCAAATTCCCCTCCACGGTCACCATCATGCGTCCCCTCGAAGAAATACAGATTGTGCTCAGCGTCGAGGATGTGAAAAAGAACCAGACTCTCCCTGACGACCAGTTCGTGGTGCCCATCCCCGAGGGGTCGAAGATTGTGACCCAGCCTTAGCGAAGGGCGGCAGGTTTCATTCGGCACTGCCGGCTCCTGGCTCCATGTGCTAAAAAGAGTGGTTGCATTCCCGGCAAGCAACCGGGAGAGGACCACGCATGGACCGCAGGACATTTCTCGGCGCAGCCTCCGCGGCGCTGATCGCAGACTCACTTCGCCCGGTTGCAACCCTCGCCGCACCCGCTCCCTCACCGCTCAAGCCAATGGACCTGGGCCTTATCATCAGCCCCTTTGGCGCTCCTGAAGCCACCTTCCGGCGCGTCCATGAAATCGGCTTCAACAACTGTTTTCTTTCGCTCGACGGCTACATCAATGGCTTCACGGCGGAGATCGCCAACCAGTTCGGCGACCTGCTGGCCAAGTATTCGCTGGTCGCCACCACGGTCGAAGTGGTCGGCCCGCCGCCTCTGGAATGGAACTTTCTGCGCGGTCCATCCACCATCGGCCTGGTCCCGCCAAAAACCCGCGTCGCCCGCATCGACTCCCTGCGCCAGGTCTCCGATTTCGCCAAGCTCCTCGGCATTGTCCAGGTGCAAACCCACTGCGGCTTCATCCCCGAGGACCCCGCTGACCCCCTATACCCCGGCGCCGTCGAAGCCATCCGCACCGTGGCCCAGCATTGCCAGTCCAACGGCCAGTACTTCCTCATGGAAACCGGCCAGGAGACGCCCACCACCATGTCGCGCATGATCCGCGACGTGGCCATGCCCAACCTCGCCGTCGGCCTCGACACCGCCAATCTCATCCTCTACGGCAAGGCCAATCCGGTTGACGCGGTCGACATCGTCGGCCCGCACGTCCGCAGCGTCCACGCCAAAGACGGCCGCTGGCCCACCGACCCCAGCAAACTCGGCGAAGAAGTCCTCATCGGCCAGGGTCTGGTGGATTTCAAGACGGTTTTCACCAAGCTGCATCGCATCGGCTACACCGGCGCCATCACCATCGAGCGCGAAACCAGCGGCCCGCAGCAAATCGAAGACGTCCGCCAGGAGAAGATCTATCTCGAAAACATCCTCCACGAAGTCCTAGCCTGAAAGCCTGCAGGATCCTCGCGGTCAATTCTTATCCTCTGGAACACTGGCATTCATCGGTAGCCGGGGCTACGATAATCAGGAGGACAGAATATGTCGAACATCGAGACAGAAGTAGCGATCGATTGGATGGCCTGCGAACTCATCGAGGCCGTACCCGGTAAGGTATCCGGAAGGCCCGTTGTGCTGGGGACGCGCATTCTGCCGGATGCCATACTAAACAGTTATGAGCTTGGCGACAGCATTGAGGATATTCATGAGGGCTTTCCCACGCTCTCCCTCAACCAGATCAAGCGGCTAATCGACTTTGGCCTTGATCAGCTCAAACAGCGCGGCGCATGAAGGTTTTGCTGGATGAGAACCTGGATCACCGTCTGCGCAAGCACCTCGGCTTGCACGAGGTGTTCACTGCCAGCTACCAGGGGTGGAGTGGGCTCAAGAACGGCAGACTCCTACAAGCAGCCGAAGACGGCGGTTTCGCTGTGCTCCTTACCGGAGATCAAACCCTATACGACGAGCAAAGAATGAGCAGTCGGCGATTCGCAATTGTTGCTCTGTCTTCAGTCGAGTGGCGCATCCTCAAGGACCATCTGACGGAGATCTTGAGAGCGGTTGATAACGCGGTTCCGGGCTCCTTCCAGGCTGTAGACTGTGGCAAATTCAGCCACAGGAAGAATAGAGAAGGATAAACCAAGCTTGCTCTAGAAAGACGAGAAATCGTCCTGCCGCAAATCGGCATTCTCCCGAAAGAGGCCACCATGGATCGTCGCCAACTCATCCAGACCGGAGCAGTCGCATCCGGCATGATTCTGCTCAAACCCGCCTCCGCCTTCGGTTATGCTGCCAACTCCGCCATCCGCCACGGCCTGCTGGGTTGCGGCAACCGCGGCAGTTCCGTCGCAGAATCCTTCTCCAAAAACACCACCGCGCAGGTCGTCGCCATCGCCGATCTCTTCCCTGACAACCTCGCCGCCGGCCGCGCCCGCTTCGATCAGCTCAATACCAGCCTCGGCCGCGCGCCCATCGATACGAAGCTCCTCTTCCACGGTCCGCATGCCTTCGAGCAGCTCGCCGCCTCGCCCGACGTTGACCTGATCCAGATCTCGACCCCGCCCTTTTTCCACGTCCAGCATCTTGAAGCCGCGGTCGCGGCCGGCAAGCATGTCTACTGCGAGAAGCCCGTCGGTATCGACATCCACCAGGCAAAGCATGCTCTCGAAATCGCAAAGCGCGTCAAGCCCACGCAGAGTGTGGACGTCGGCTTCCAATGCCGCAACGCCCCGCCCATCGCCGCCGTGGCCGAGCGCATCCAGGCAGGCGCGCTGGGCAAGATCGCACTGGTCGCCGGCATTTACTACGCCCCCGCTTCCACTGAAAAAATCCGCCCCGGCGCAGGGCCCGATGAGTACCGCCTGCGGAACTGGCTCTGGGATCGCTCTCTCTCCGGCGACATCCTTGTCGAGCAGAACATCCACATCATCGATCTCTGCAACTGGATGCTCGGCGCGCACCCGATCAAAGCCACGGCCACCGGTGGCCGCAACATCCTTACCCACTTCGGCGACTGCTGGGACAACTACCAGGTCGACTTCACCTATCTCGGCGATGTCCACCTTTCGTTTTCGTCCACCCAATTTGGTTCGGATGGCGTATTCGATGCCGGCCTGCGTCTCTTCGGCTCCAACGGCTCGGCGACCGTTCCCTACTCGGGACCCGTGCAGATCACAGGCAAGCAGGCCTGGGCCTGGCAGGACTCAACCGCTTCGACGCCTGGATCAGGCAAATTCGCCGCCAACGGAGCCTTCAGCGACAACCTGGCCTTCGCCGATCGCGACAAGGAGCGCACCTTCATTGACAGCATCACATCCGGCAACTGCCACAACCAGATTGCCGCCGGTGTCGAGACTGCATTGAGCTGCATGCTGGGCCGCATGGCCGGCCTAACGCACCGCGAGGTCACCTGGGGAGACCTGCTCGCGCACGGCGAAACCTACCAGCTCGGCTTTAGCCTGGATCAGTTCGCGTGAAAGGCCCAATTTGCTTGACGGGCTCAGTTTGCCTGACAGGCTCAATTTGCGTGACAGGTTCAGTTCGCCTGAGGCTGGCTCGGATGCGTCTTCAACTGGTTGAGCTTCTCTTCCAGCGCCTCAAGCCGCCGCCGGCCTTCCGCCAGCCAGCGCGGGTCGCGCTCAAAGCGCAGATACCGGTTCCAGGTTTCCACCGCGTTCATCGCCTGGCCCCGGTCTTCCATTGCAACCGCTTCGTTGAACAGCACCACCGGGTCGCCCGGCTCCAGTTCGTCGGCATGCCGTAACAGGTCCAGCGCCTTGGTGCGGTCGGCCTCGTTTCCCGTCGCCTCTCCGCGCTCAAAGTAGGCGGACGCATCGTCCAGCAGCAGGCTTGGGCTCACTGGTCCGGCAACCACAAGCCGGTCAAGAATATCGATGGCCTGGTCAAATTTCTCTTCCAGGATGTCGGATCGCGCTTCCAATTGCAGCCAGTGCGCGTCTTCGGGTGCGGCCACAAGATGCTGCTCAATGCGCGCACGCGCGTCCAGCAGCTTGACCGGCTCGCGCCCCCCCGATCCGTTCCCACTTGCCCCGCCGCGCAAATGCATCCTCGCAGTCACCTCGGCAAATCCCGCACCCGGCACGCGCATGTCGAAGAGTCGCTCGTGCGTGTAGGCCTCGGCCAGCAAGTTTTCCGGGTTGTTGGAGATCCGCCACCAGGAGAAGAGTCCCACGCCGATCAGCAGAGACGCCGCCAGACCCACGCCCGTCCATAGATACAGCCGGGGCGCCCGCCTCGATCCGGAACGAACCGGCGTTCCCGCAAGCCGCGCAGCCAGCTTCCGTTGCGCTTCCGGGGACGAGAACTCCAGCCCCGCAAGCACCGCGCTCTCTTCTGCAGACACATCTGCGGAAAGCGCCCGCAAACGCTCCGCGCACACTGCGCAGCCCGCTGCATGGGCCAGCAAAGCGTTCACCCTGGCCGTATCGTCAGGAAGCGCCTCGTCGCCGAGCGGCACAGCCCAGTCGCCCGGCTCGGGACACCGTCCCTCCGCATCCTCGACCCGCGAACTCTCAGGCTCCAGGCGTCCAACACGCGAGGTACCGGCCAACCGCCCGTTAATCAGGTCTTCGAACGCTCCCGCCAGTCCAGCTCCAGTGCTTTGCGGAGCGTTTTCAGAAGCCGGGCCCGGGTTGATGTCTTCATTCATGTCTGCACTCTATTTAACGGGTTTGCGGGAAACATTCATTTCACTTAATCCCATTTCCTGCTAGCCGGACCCAGCCTGGACTCCCGGCGCCTTGCTTCCGACCTGGCCGCGCAGCCACACCGTCA
>JBEKFD010000250.1:0-6736 GCA_050013495.1 Occallatibacter sp.
GGGACCACCTCGGAACTTGAAGCCTCGGAGTCGCTGATGCGCAAGACATGGATAGCCCTGAGCGGCACTGGGTGAGGGCAGTAACCCTCTCCCATGGGCACCACGAATTTGTCCACCTCGAAGCGTCCTGCCCGCGGGGCTCCAAGCCGCTCATAAGCATCCGCGCAAATCCGAAAATGGGCAAGGGCGGGAAGAACCTGCAATCCCTCCGGAGTCGGCGCCACGGCGCAGACATCGTCGCTGAGCAGGCGGTAGCCCTTGCGATGGAACTGGGCAGCCAGCGTGGATTTGCCCGCGCCCTGAGCCCCGACGAAGATCATTGCTCCCCAGGGCGTCTCCACCGCGCTTCCATGAAGCGGAAACAATCCTCGCTGGTAGAGCAAAGCGCCCATGGCCGAGCCCAGCAGAAACAGGCGAACTTTTTCGAGCGGGACATCCGGAAGCGGCTTTATGAAGATTCGGCTTCCTTCCTCGACCCGGTACTGAGCCACACCGGGCACCACCAGACGGAAGATACCAGGTTGAACTTCATAGTAGCCATTTTCCAGGGATTCCAAGGCGTCCTCTGCCGAAGGCAGCAAACGAATCGTCACATCAGGATTTCCCGCCTCCAGGGGAAGGAACGGAAGCTCAGGACAAGCCAACTCCGCATGGATACGAAGGCCATACGCCCAGTATGCGTTAAGGGACATCTTCGACCTCAAGAAACACAGCAATCAAGAGGACTTCTCCCCTGCACTGATTCAGATGGCTGGTACAGGCGAAGTTCAAGAATCTTCAAGTGTCCAGTAAGCAAATAGTATTTGTTTGCCAAAGAGAGTGTCAAAAGTGGACTCGCGCGAGCAGACCTGGCAGACTGATGCATAAATGTTGCAAGAAGACTTCAGAGTGCTTCTGGCTCTGTTGACATCCTCAGCAGAATCGTCTGAATGGCAGGCAGCCAAAGGCGGTACAGGATGAAGGGCTAGTAGATGGTGGCACTGTTGCGGACGTGCAAGGCGGGCGCGAGCGTGGCGTGAGGGAAATGGAGGGAGCCTTGCGCGTCTTCATGGCTGACGATGGAGGCGATGCGGCCGTCTTCGATGCGGATCTGGGGGGGCGATGGCCACCGATCCGGTCCAGAATCTTTTAGCGGTAACGATCTCTTGCGCCATATGGGCCATTATCACAGGGTGGACGGGTATGTGTGTCGAGATGGGATGAAGTTGGCGCTAGTCTCCCAAGTTCGCAGAGGCGAGGGACCACCACGCCATCGCCATCCCGATCTTTTGGATGACGATGGTGTGGTGTGGCTAACAAAGGGAATGCGGCAAGCCTCCTAGCAAGGGTATGCCGGGAGACTTGCCGCATTCGATCGCATGGCAATGTGATACGGAATCGTTCTACTAGAACATTTGGAGGCTGCTGCCGCCGGTGCTGCCAGTAACAGTTGGCAAGGTATAGGTCCTCGTGTTGTTGACCGAGAGGCCTAAGGATGTGGCGCTTGACTGGACACCGGTGGTACTGGTGCCTTGGTAGGTTTCAACTGTGAAGGTTCCAGGCGTCAGGTTCTGACTGCAGGTGATAGTTACCACGTTGGCGGCGTAAAGAGACGTCGGAGTGCACCCTCCTTGGGAGAACTGGTAATTCGCAGGGTTCAATACGGAGTTGCCAAAGGTCGAGGAGCCAGACGCGGTTGCAACCATACTGTCGCTGAAAGTGATCTGGAAGCTAGTCACGGTCCACGCACTGCCGTTTGCAACGATCTGCAGGTCGTAGCCGATAATCGTGGGGTTGTTGATGACGGGGATAACCGGCGGAGTATAGGTCGTCGGTGTAGAGGCTACAGTGACGTCACTCGAATCCGTAGAGGCTACCGTAGTCGTGTTAGTGTTAACGATTGCCGTGTTCGCATTGGTCATCACAGTCGATTCAGTAACGGTGCTGCTTGTAGATGCGGTTTCCGGCGTAGATTGAACGTTGGCCGCCGTTACATCTTGCAGCGCGGTATTCCCCGTGGCATTGCCGACCACTTGGGCCGCAGTGGCGACAGCGTTGTTGGCAATTGACGAGGCAATCGTCGAGGCATTACTAAAGGTAATGTTGGTGTTGTTGGTAGTGATCGTGCTGAGAGCAGTGGAGACAGCGGTCTGCAGATTGTCGGCCAAATCCGCCGTATTCGACAGTTCACCCGACGAAAGAGTCGCGAGTTGAGTGGCGATTGAGCTATACAATGTCAGGTCGATGTTGTTTTTCTGCTGCTGGGTCAAAGTAACATTGGCCTTTGTAGCGGCATCCTGAATCGTAGTGTTGATAGAGTTAACAATTGATTTGATCGAATTGAGTAAAATCAGCGCAGCTGGGGTGAGGCCAGCCGAGGCGGCAATGTCGTCGTCATAGGTTTTTCCAGCAGGCAGAAGCGAGTCGAGGAGGCCTGCTAGTTTGCCTGTGGTATCCAATGCAACCACCGCCGTGAGCGGGGAGACGGACTGGGAGCCAGCAGGAGCGAGCATGGTGGTTGCTGTTTTACCGGTAATGGTGTCGGTGCCCCCCTGGGATACAATCACATACTGGTAACTCGGTTGTACCGGAAGGGTAAAGTTACCGTTGGCATCAGTCGTGGTCTGGGTGCTCTGCTCAGCGGTGTCAATGACAAAGCGAGTACCTGATGTGAGGCTGTCAGCCCAAACGGTAGCGCCGCTGACCTCACCTTGAGCCACATTGCCGGTCTGCCCCTGGGTAGTGGTCACAGTAGGGGCCACATATGGGGCCACATATACGCCGCCCCCGGTGCCTGGGCTGGGGCCACAGCCGACCAGGGAACCAAACACCAACGCTGAAAGGGAGAGAAATACTACGTTCTTGCGGATTTCCACAGTGAACCTCCTTTGGTTTGAGCATAGCCATCGAGGAGTGTCCCCCCTCCTCAAGTCGGTAAGAATGCTCTAGTGTCGCGACCGAATGGACCTTGGCCTCAAAATAGAGACAGTGAAAGCAGGGTTTTTGGCAGGATTACCAAATTGCGCGGTCATAATGCCGAGACATGTTCTACCTTTGCATTATAGTACGTGAATCGCTCGATATACGTCAACCGCAATTGTTGATGTTTTCACGAAATTCAGGGACGCGATTACAAGCCATTGCGAAAGCGCCGCCACCCCTCCCTGATCCGCTCCGTGTGGGAGAGGATGTAATCCTCGTTGAGACGCTCCCGGTCATAGTAATACAGGGAAAGGGACTGCGTCGGCTCCGGCACGATCGCGAGCCCCGTCTGGATGGGGTTGGGTGATTGAGAATTAGAAGTGCCGATAACCGTCTCCTGAGCGTAGTCCCAGGCTTCAGCACCACGTATCTGTACCGGCCTTTCCGGCATATCGCGGCGCGGCGTCAGCGGAATCTCAAGCTGCATGCCCACCTGCTGCCAATGTGATGAAGTGTTAGGTAGCAATGAGTTCTTGTAGTACAACGACACTGCTGTATCGCCGAAGAATCGCTTCATGCTGAGCAGAAGAGCTGAATCCTGCCCCCAGAAGCGTCCCGCTGTGCCCTCAAAGGCCAGATCGTAGCGAGCCAGGAAAAGACGGTAGGAACCGAGCAGGACCTTGCGGGTGGCGTTACTGTTACTGTCACGCCCCCATGACTGGGTCGCTAAGAAGCGGTTCATACCGCTCCCAGGGGTCCAACTCAGCTCATTGAGGGTGCCGTTGGTGCTGGTCAGAATCTTGCCCCCGCTCAGGTTGGCCACCAAGCCGGGAGCCAGAGGCACTGCCTGGAAGAACATCAGACGATCCATTTGCGCCGGGGTCCGGTATGAAGCATAGATCTGTCCCTTGTCGAGATTGCCACTCCATGCCACCGGGAGATCCCAACGTGCCACGCCAGTCGCCCCTCGCCAGAGCGGCACCTGCAATTCCGGCCTGATGGAGAGCTGATAGTCGAATACTCCGACTTCGGTCCCCACAAAGGTAGTCAAAGAGGGGTACACCATCACCGAGGGCTTGAGCCTTCCCGGGTTGTCATTTCCGACGACAAAGGCCACCTTATTTGTGTCCGCCAACTTAGTGGTCACGGTGAACGCCGGTGCATGTGCCAGGTCGCTCCCCTCCAGCCAGTCGCGCAGCGGCAAAAGCGGAGCATCGATCTGCAGAAGCGCCAGTCCTTTGCGCTTAACCACCAACCGAAGCTGTTCGGCGCTTGTTCCGGCGGTCTGGCCGGTAATACCGGCAACTACGCCGACGGCATCAAGTTCGTTGTGATTGTAGCGGACGTTCTCATACTCGACCACCAGGGTTTTCCCCAGCAGCCCCACCCGCACATTGACAAAGCCGGCCTTGATCAGGCGGTCCAGTAGCACCTCCAGTGGCGCCGGTACCACAGCATTCACGCTATTCTGGTAGCCTGGCTCAGGTGTGAGCCCAGCGGCAGTGGTGGCAGTATTCGCAGTATCAGCCGGATGAGTCTGCGCTACCGGAGACTGCACCACCGGAGACTGCGGCGCTGGCTCAGGAGCCTGGGGCTGTACTTTCCTGGCGGTGAGCGCAGCCCAGAGAGTCGTCGGTGCCGACGGTTTCCCCGCGGATGTAGACGGTGTGTCGTGGCCGCGCTTCGCCTTCGAGAAATCAAGCGGAACGATCAAACCGACACTGATTGCCAGCTTTTGCGAATGCTCGATAGGTGAGGAGAAGGTGGCGTGCAGTCTGGCCGGGATATAGGGAAGAGCCGGAGTGGTAAGACGGACACCCACATTGGTGTTGCTGGTGTCATAGTCGCCCAGCAGGGTCACCCAGTCATGCGCCCTGAGTTCCACACCCCCGAATGCCCCTTTCATCCGGTCCGGCCCGTGCCCATATCCGGTAGAGAGCCGCAACCAGCCAGTAGGATCGGCCGAAGCAGCCACATAGGTGGTCCGGAGGAAATGAGTCCCCCCACCCTCATCCTCAACTCCCACTGCCAGGGCCGGAGAAAAGTGGAAACGGGCAGTAAGCGGGGCGGAGGAGAACTTCATATTCGAGGACAGGTGCCGGATGCCCTCTGGAGTCACGAACATGTTGCCCTGTGCGGTATTGGTCAGGCGACCGCCAATCTCTGCAAAGCTAAAGATACCGACCGAGAAGATATAGTTGTCCTGCCGCCCGCCCGCAGTCGGAACACTGTCCTTTTGATTGCTGTAAAGGGTATCAAAGGTACCCTTCTGCTGAACATAGCCGGTTGGGGTATTGAGAATGCCGGAGAACCCCTGCATAGACAGAGCGGAGTACTGATAGGTTTGCGCTGGCAGGGTAGGGCCGATAGCGAGGCAGAGTAGCGCCAGAACAGCTTGAACTGTTGATTTCATAGTAAATTGCACCTCATGGCGTGGTAGATGCCTGTTAGCTGTGGCTCTCCTCAATGTTTGCCGAGTACACGAATTCCGGGGCATCGAATTCTCTTGCAAAATCCCCAAAAGAGCTGATCTAGTGGATAGCGGTAGGGTGTATACCTGTAAAACTTTGAATTCCCCCACCGAGTGGAGTTTAACTTAACTCTTCCGGTCTGTAAAGCAGGACTCTCTTCCAATACAAGATGAGCCTGAAGGGGTGGTCATGCTGGGTAGTGAACATTCGCATGGACGACGCAGAGAAGTTGAGTTTGGAAGCGATGGGCCGGTTTGTCGAGGCCAGCGAGGGCAATCCAGTTGCAGGATTCAAAGAGTAGGTCCCATCGATATGAGCGCCGGAGCAAAAATAGACCACAGAACGCCGCGAGAGCGGTGTTTTGCGGCGGAGTAAAAGTAGTCCACCGCCGGATCTTTGTTTCGTGAGCCATTGCCTGGAAGGGGTGATTGTAAGCGTCCGAAGCTCCCATCTACCCTTCCGGCACACCTACCTACCCCACCGGCCAACAGGCCGTGACCACCACAACGATTCAACTGACTTGGTTCCCAGGGCGGAAGGTCCACATGTCTCAACATCCCGGAACGCCGCTCAGTTTAGTCCACTCATCGTATGGGCCAGCGCAATCAAAGGTAGATTAATGGGATTTGTGTATTATTCAAAAACTGCTCGGCGCCGGCATATCGATGGCTAATGACCAGCAGATGGCAGTGCGACAGTTCCGCAACGGACGATACAAGAAGGCTGGATAAGTGCGGAATCGCTTTTTCGATGTACTCCCTATTTGATCCGGTCACATTCGCCAGCGAAACGTTCGGGTCATAGATCTTCAACTGGTAACCTTTGCCCAGAAGGCGCTCCGCCAATTCAACAAAGGGGCTCTCTCTCAAGTCATCCGTATTGGACTTGAAAGCCAATCCAACCAAGCCAACCCGCCGGACGTTCCGCTCATTCACCTGAGCAAAAGCGCGCTGTATCACACGCTCATTGCTAGGCAGCAACGAGCCGATAAGCGGAAGGTCTACGTCGCACATCTTGGCGGCGTAGGAAAGAGCACGCACGTCCTTCGGCAAACACGAACCGCCGAAGGCGAAGCCGGGTATTAGGTACCGCGGAGAAATATTGAGCTTCGTGTCCTTGCAGAAGACTGACATTACGTTCTTGCCGTCAATCTTCAATTCCTGGCAAAGCACGCCAATCTCGTTTGCGAATGCGGTCTTGAGCGCATGAAACGCGTTGCTGGCATATTTTACGAGGAGGGCCTCCTTTGGAGGCAAAACAAGGATGGGAGAAGAAATCTCCTGATAGAGTGTTCGCAGCGTCCTTTCCACTTCATCGTCGACCACACCGAGCAGTGTGAATGGAGGATGCTTAAAGTCATCAAT
>JBEKFD010000251.1:0-6650 GCA_050013495.1 Occallatibacter sp.
CCGCGTACATCAAAATCGCCGAAGGCTGCGACCACCCTTGCACCTTCTGCGTGATCCCCAACCTGCGCGGCAAGTTCCGTTCCCGCCGCTTTGAATCTGTCGTGGCTGAAGCGCAGAGCCTCGTCGCCCGTGGCGTCGAGGAGATCACCCTTATTGGCCAGGACACCACCTGCTACGGCGAAGACCTCGGCCTGAAAGACGGCCTGTCAACGCTGCTCGACGCTCTCGCCCGCATCGACGGCCTGCGCTGGCTCCGCTTCCTCTACGCCTACCCCAACCGCATCACAAATCGCTTGTTGGAAACCATCGCCCGTCACGACAACATCTGTAAATATCTCGACGTACCTCTCCAGCACGCATCCCCCGCGGTGTTGAAGACCATGAAGCGCGGCGCAGGCGCAGATATCTTCCTCAAGACTCTCGAAAAAGTCCGTGCGGCGGTGCCGGGAATCGCTCTGCGCACCAGCTTCATTGTCGGCTTTCCTGGTGAAACCGTCCGCGATTACGAAATCCTCCAGGAGTTCATCACCGAGGCCAAGTTCGATTGGCTCGGGGTCTTCAGCTATTCCGACGAAGAGGGCTCGGGCGCATTCTCCTTCAACGAAAAAATTCCCAGGCGCACAATTGAAGCCCGCAAGCGCCGCCTGATGAAGCTGCAAGCATCCATCTCGAAGAAGGCCAAGCAGCAATGGGTGGGCCGCGAGTTGGTAGTCCTCGCCGAAGGCGAGAGCGAAGAGACCCCGCTGTTATGGGAAGGCCGCACCCAGTTCCACGCCCCCGAGATCGACGGCAAAGTCTACATCAACGACTTCGCCGAACTCGGCCCGGACGTCGCCGCGTTAGAGCCCGGCCGCTTCTACAAAGCCGAAATCACCGAAGCCCACGAGTACGACGTAGTTGCCCGCATCTTGGCAGGACCGCTTTAGGCACCTCCGGCCCGCTGCGACTCCAGATTCGCACTATCATCAGTGTCATGGCCACCATCCACATTCCGGAAGCCGAAGCTGCCCGCGATTTCACCGCCGTCATGGCGCACGTCAGCGCCGGTTCTGAGGTTGTCATCGAGCGCGATGCGCAGCCCCTCGCCATCGTTCGCCCGGCGGCCAGGCGCCCGGGCCGCCTGCTTTCTGAAGTCATCGCACTGTTGGAGGCACGTGGCTCGACCGCTACGGTTGACGAAGACTTTGCCCGCGACGTTGAGGCTGCAATAGCCGCGCATCCCGAGCCCTTGGACCCGCCAGCATGGGACTGATCCTCGATTCGAGCGTCATCGTCGCTGCCGAGCGGCGAAGGGACACTCCAAATCAACTGCTTCGCAACATCTCCTCTCTTGCCGGAGACCAGGAGGTCGCGATTTCCTCTATCGGTTTGACGGAGATTGTTCACGCCGTCTATCGGGCCCCCTCAATGTCCATGCGACTGCGCCGCGAAGCCTTTATTCACGATCTTCTTGCATTCATCTAGGTTCTGCCTTACACCCGATCCACAGCATTCCTCGCCGGCAGAATCGACGGCGAGCAACGAGCGATTGGCGTAACCATCCCTTCAATGGACTTGCTTATCGGGGCGACGGCAGTCGAGATTGGGTACTCTGTCGTCACAGCCAATGTTCGTCACTTCAAACTCATCCCCGGCCTCAACGTGATCTCGCTTTGAGCAGGATGGCCCGCGCCGATCGTTTGGTGAGAAAATCAATCTTAGGCGTCTCGCCAAAAACAAAAACCCCATGGCACCCAAGAAAAAATCCGCAAAAGTGCTTCGCTGCCCCACCTGCGGCGAACTGGTCCGCTTCAACGACGAAGACTTCCCTTTCTGCAGCGACCGCTGCCGCAAAATCGACCTGGGCAAATGGGCCTCAGGAGTCTACCGAATCAGTTCACCAATCCTCGACCCGGAAGTGCTCGAAGACCTAGGCGTCTTCGGCGGCGGCCAATCGAAGAACAGCGACTCGCATGACGAATAGCGCGCAGGTGAACGTCTGCCTGTTGCCGCCCATGCCAAAGACCCGCTGGGCGTGGACCATCGCGACCTTCTTCGGCGCAGGCTTCGGCAAGCCCGGCCCCGGCACCTGGGGCTCCGTGGCCACTGTCCTGCTCTGGGCCGCGTTCGCATGGCTCGCGCATCCCAGCCCCCATGCGCTCCTCATCGCCCTCGCCATCCTCATCGGCTTCGCTCTAGTCCTCGGCATCCCCGGCGCCACCATCGTCGCCCGCGAATCCGGCCGCAAAGATCCGCAGTTCGTCGTAATCGACGAAGTCGCCGGCCAGGCCATTGCCCTGCTCTTCAGCCCCGCCGACTGGCGCCACGGCCTCATCGCCCTCATCCTCTTCCGTCTCTTCGACATCACCAAGCCATTTCCCATCCGCCGCCTTGAAAACCTGCCCGAAGGCTGGGGCATCGTACTCGATGATGTGGCCGCCGGGCTGTATGCTTTGGGAGTAGCCTCCTTGCTACGGATCTGGATCTGACCATGGCCCGCACCCGCGCACAATCCGCTGCTGAAGTCTTCCCCGATCCCCGCATCGACGACATCGTTCCTTCGGCCGCCCTCCCTTTGGGCGAAGTCGAGCTGATCGGCGCGCATCTCGGTCCAATGGCATTCGGCCCGCCCGCCGTGCTGGTCGACGGCCATCCGGCCCACGTGCTGCTCAGCCGCCCCACACGTCTCGCCCTGCGCGTCCCCGAGGAAGCGACCACTGGCCTGATTGAAGTCCGCAGCCCCTCCGGCGCAAGCAACACCGTGCCTCTGCGCGTGGCGCGCGAACTTACCTCCGGCCTGCATCCCGTCACCAGCCCTGCCGTCAGCCGCAGCGGCATGATCTATGCCACCATCTCCGGCCCGCGCGGCAAGCAGACGCCCGTGTCCATTGTTCGAGTGAGCCCCGACGGCCGCGGCACTCCGTTCGTCACCGGAATCCTCAACGCCACCGGCCTGGCCTTCAATCCAGATGGCGACCTCTTCGTAACCTCCCGCGCCGAGGGCAACGTCTACCGCATCGACCCCTCCGGCGAGTCCACCGTCTACGCCGAAGGCATGGGCGTGGCCACCGGCGCTGCCTTTGACGCCGAGGGCAACCTCTTCGTCGGCGACCGCAGCGGCACCATCTTCAAAATCGATCCCAAGCGCAACATCTTCGTCTACGCCACGCTCGAGCCCTCCGTTGCCGCCTATCACCTCGCCGTCAACGACGAAGGCACGCTCTTCGTCACCGCGCCCGCCCTCAACTCCAATGACGCTGTCTGGGCCATCGACACGCACGGCCAGGCCGAGGTCTGGTATCGCGGCCTGGGCCGTCCGCAGGGCCTCGCGCTCTCAAAAGATGGAGACGTCTACGTAACCGCCTGCCTGCACGGCCGCCGCGGCCTGGTCCGCATCACCCCCGCCGGAGAGGCCACGCTCGCTCTTGCCGGCCCCAACCTCGTCGGCGTAGCCTTTTCACCCCTCGGCACCACCGTCCTGGCCACCAACGAAGCCGTCTTCGATGTCGACCTGGGCGTAGAAGGCATGACGCTGTTCTAACGAGATAACAGATGACAGATTACAGATGACAGTGAGGCGAGTCGGTCACGGAGTTTCCTCAGGTCTCAACTGTCATCTGTAACCTGTAATCTGTAATCTGCCCTTATGAAATCCGAAATCATCGCCGTCGGCTCCGAGATGCTCACCCCGTTCCGCCAGGACACCAACTCGCTCTACCTGACGGAAAAGCTCAACGAGATCGGCGTCCTCGTCGCCTTCAAAACCATCGTTGGCGATCGCAAGAAGGATCTCGTCAACGCCGTCCGCGCCTCGCTCGCCCGCATTGACATCCTGGTCATCATGGGCGGCCTCGGCCCCACTGAAGACGACCTCACCCGCGAGGCCGTTGCCGAAGCGCTTTCGCTCAAGCTGCGCCGCGAGGGGCCCCTGGTCGCCGCGCTGGCCACCCGCGCCGCGCAATGGCGCATTCCTCTGCCCTCCAACAACCTCAAGCAGGCCGACGTGCTTGAAGGCGCAACCATCCTGCCCAACCCCAACGGCTCCGCCCCCGGCCAATGGCTCGACACCACCTTCCAGGGCCATCGCAAGCTCATCATGCTCATCCCCGGCCCGCCCGCCGAGTGCAAGCCGCTCTTCGACGAAGCCTGCCTGCCTCGTCTGCAAGAAATCGTGCCGCTGCGCCACATCGCCAAGCGCACCCTGCGCGCCGCCATGATCCCCGAGTCCCAGGCCGACAAGCTGCTCGCCCCCATCTACACCACCTACGCCGACGTTGAAACCACCATCCTCGCCCATGGCGGAGACATCCAGCTCACCCTGCTCTGCTCCAAGCCCCGCTTCGAGCAGGCGCAGGCCCGCGTCGACGAGCTAGCCGGCCGCCTCGAAGAAGCTCTTGAAGACTGGCTCTACTCCTCCGACGGCGAATCGTTGGAACAGATCGTCCTCTACTATCTCGGCCTGCGCCAGGCCACGCTGGCCGTCGCCGAAAGCTGCACCGGCGGCATGGTCGCCCAGCGCATCACCAGCGTCCCCGGCGCATCGCGCTCCTTCCTTGGAGGCGCCATTGTCTATTCCGACGAGCTAAAACACGCCTTCGCCGGCGTCTCGCCGGAGATGATCGCCGAGCACGGCGCAGTGTCTGAGGAAGTAGCCAAAGCGCTAGCCACCGGCATCCGTCTCCGCACCGGCGCAACCTTAGGATTAGCCGTAACCGGCATCGCCGGCCCCACCGGCGGCACCGACGAAAAGCCTGTTGGATTGGTATACATCGCCCTGAGCAGCGCCGAAAAAATCGAGTCCATAGAAAAGAACTTCCGCGGCGACCGCAACCGCGTAAGAGAGTGGTCCACCCAGCAAGCGCTGGATTTGCTGCGCAGGCGGCTGAGATAGACAGCAATGGCCAGGAGAAGCGTAGCAAAGGCTCGGGAAAAGATCGGTCCGGAGGGAGGCGGGGGTTTCAACCCCCGCGCAGAGCCAGCTAGATTTAGCGCGGGCTTCAGCCCCGGAGAACCGAAGCCGCTTTGTGTCAGGGCATGACTTCAGTCGTGCCGCAGACGCCCTAAATGAATCGTGGGCTTCAGCCCCTGCGGCACCGAGCGGAGCCCCAGAATCCTCAATGCGCTTCTTTCGCCGCAACCGGCAACGGGCTACAATGGACACCAGAAAGGACCCCGCCCATGCTGATTGAAGTTCCTGAAGAGCTTGAAGCTGCGCTCAAGAGCCAAGCCAACGCACATGGCGTTTCCCCGGCGGGCTATGTTCGCGTTGTGCTCGAACGCGACCTCGCGCAGTCACTCCAGGCACAATCGCAAGGCGCTCCCTTCAAGACCGGGCGCGGCGTCCTTGCCAAGCACGGCCCGGCTCCCTCCACCGAAGAGATCGACGCCAATCGCGCCGATATGTTCCGCAATTTTGGTGAGCGCGTTTGACCATCGGCGTCAGCCCTGCCACACCCATTTAACGAAGCGAATCGCTCCGATCAAGGAAGACATCACCATCCCGGCGATGAATGCAATGCGGATAACCCACGCACTCTTCGAACCGTCATCAGTGCGGATGCTCATGATGAGCTGAAGGAACCAAAATGCCGTAGCTATCAGCAGCCATCCCCACCAAGGTATGCTCGCTGGCATCCATCTACCTCCAAAAAACGCATCCCAAGCCATTCAGCGAAGCAAATTGGAATGATCGAGAAGCTTCTTACTCTCCTCAGGTGTGAGCCTCCACGCGTGATCGCATTGGATGGCGTAGACCCCAATTGGCTCGCCTGTCACTGCCTGGGTTCGGCTGCATGTTACTCCACGCGATTCTTTGCAGTAGGGACATTCTGCGAAGAAGTTGTAACTGTCTGAAATGTTCTCGTTTTGCATGTTGGAAAGTGTAGCAAATGGAGCCACGTGCCCGCGGGCTCGCTTCTGAGTCCCGGGATTCGGCAGCCCCTCCAACACCTTTTCAAGTCTTTAAATTCCGGATATACTTACGAATGTAACAATTTGTCATAATGTTCGTCTTCGACTCATCGACGCTGATTCTAACAACGAAGATCGAACTGCTGCACCTTTTTCTGAACGACATCGGAATGGAGGTTGCCATTCCTAAAGCGGTTGAACAAGAGTGCTGCGGCGCGAGCAAGGCACTGGATGCGCTGGTCATCCGCAAGGCGCTGGACGACGGAAAGATCAAGGTTCGCAAGGTCCACAATGGCAAACTTGTCGCAAAGCTCATTTCGGATTTCAACATGGGCCGGGGCGAAGCGGAAGCCATTGCTCTAGCATTGGAAGTGAAGGCACGGATCGTGGGAATTGACGACAAGATCGGCATCAACGCCTGCAAGCTCCTCGGGCTTCCAATCACGACCGCGATCGATTTGCTGTTACGCAGCCTCCAAAAGGGCCTGATCGACCCGGACGATGCGCGAACCAAGCTTACAGCTCTGGCGCGATTCGGCCGCTATCGAAAATCGATGCTGGACGATGCATTGAGGCAACTGGGGGGGACATCATGACAAAGACGATGAGCATACGCATGGACCGGGAGAACTACGAATTTCTGACTGGATTAACTCGCGCAGAGCGAACCGACCTATCCAAGGCTGTCCGGGACCTGGTGACGCGGGGCCGCGTGCTACTAGCTGTTGAGAAGTACAAGAAAGGCGAGGTCTCGCTGGGCC
>JBEKFD010000252.1:0-6592 GCA_050013495.1 Occallatibacter sp.
TGGGCGGCACTGAAAGCGGGCCCGCTTGCGGCATTGAATCTCGAACTCAAGACGCGGGCGCTCGCGCCCATCGCGATCGCCGAAATCGAACGGGAAGTCTACGAGGTCATGACCCGCTGATTTTTATTCCGAGACACCAGTTGGCCATCAGAACTTTGCGAAGCTTACCAACACCTCTCTTCGCGCTTCGATCGGCTTACCCTTTTCCGTGGCCGGAAAAAAGCGGTAATGCATCACAGCCGCGGCGGCTTTCTCATCCAGACCGAAGCCCAAACCGCGCCGAACATGGACGTCTTTGGGCAAGCCGTCTTCTCCCACGAGAACCGTGACAACCGCTACTTGCACAAACGGGTGCTTTACAAACGGATCGGCAAAGTCCGCATCGACGGTGTGAATCGGATAAGGCGGCGTGTAGGACAGCGGCTTATGGTGCTTGTCCTCAAATTGGTTTTCACCCGGCGCCGCAAGGTCTCTCTCCGCGATGACGACCTGGGGAATGGCATCGCTGCGGTCGGCGTGGAAGACCACACGAACGTCGATCCACACTGGCACTGGTTTCCCGGCCAGCTTCCCCGGCTCAAAGGTTGAATGCATCACCGCCGCGATCGAAGATCGGTCGAATGAGTCTCCATGCCTGTGGAGCACCTGAATGTGTGCCGGCAAGCCATTCACCCCGACCACCATGGCCATCACTGTCATCCCCTGAACATCCTTGGCAGACACACCGCTGGGATAGAGAGCTAATACAGTGCTGACGAGCCTGGGCGCCGTAACCTCTGGCCCCGCGTAGTACACGCCGTCCTGATCGGGCGCTTGATGAATCTCCCGGCTGATCGACAATCGATCCTGCCCGTGAACGCCGACCGCGGTCAGCGCCAGTGCCGCTAATGCGTATTTTGCACGCTGCATTCATTTCTCCAGTTTCCGCAAGTGCGACGACCACTGATGCAAGGAATATGGCTCATCTCGATGCTAACTATCAAGCAATAAGGATGAGATAAGGACAATTGGGATGGAATTGACGACGAACCCAAGGAGCTTTCTTCAATGAACAGTACAGAGTTGCTCATAATTATGTGTAGTCGAGCATAACTCACCACTAATTCATCCAATCCTCATGTCTTCATCATAACTTTGTGCAGAAACACATATAGGATCTTTATGGCCCTCGCCCTACCGTGAAGTCAACACAAAGCTCCATCCTTGTTAACCAGCGCTCGCAAAGGATCTCCAAAGGCTCGTAATTGGAGGGGTCCACAACAAGTGAGTCGACTCGGATAGCCCGGCTTCCCCAATCCATATCCGGTCTATTCAACGAGTACTCATGGTTCGACGGGCAACCCTGTGAAAGAGCAGTAGAAGTCAGTCGCTGTGCTGAAGTCTTCATCATCAAGTGTGTTCCTACCCGAACCAACCATCTTAATTTTTTTGAAAGTGAGAGGCTGAATGAAACCCTTTTCATGGAAGGCCGTTCCCGCCGTCGCAGTGTTGTGCTGCGGATTCGCCCCGTTAGCCGCTTTGGCGCAACAGGAGGCAAGAGACGCAACCCCAAATCAAATCGCCCTGCTTGAACCTCCGCCTTCGGAAGACCCCGGTGCAGGCTCCGGCAAGCCAGCGAATGCCGCGGAAACGTCTGCCGCTCCGGCAGGCACAGTCGCAACTGGCGGCACAGCTTCCAGCTCTGCTGCACCGGCTACCACTTCAACAACTGCCCCGGCAGGCTCTGCTTCAGTCGCGGTTCCCGCGAGCCGCGATGCGGTCATCAAGGAACTAACAGACATGAAGGCACGTATTGCGCAGCTTGAAGCAGAACTCAAGGCGCGCAGCGGAGCCGACGACGCAGCCGACGCGGAGAAAGACGCCAACGCGTTGCGCGGCGCAGAGGGAGACACGACGGGATCGATGGCGGTGGGCCAGGCGGCAGCCGCGCCCCCTCCAGCCGCGGCCCCACCGGCTCCGGAGATCAGCGCTGAAACAACCACCAAGGAAGCGCCGTTTCCCGGCGACTGGACCTGGCTCAACAGCGGCGGCCACAATGTAGACAGCCCAATGTCGACAAAGTATTTCACTCCAGAGGTCCGCTTCGACGCGAACTACATTCTGGATTACAACCACCCCGAGGACGATTCGATGGGCGGCTCGACGGAGATGTTCCGTTCCGATGAGTGGCAGCTTGAGCAGGTTAGCGTGGGCGGCGACATTCGCATTCAGAACGTGCGCGGACGCATCCTGACCATGGACGGGCTTTTCGCAACCACCACGCCCCGCAACGACGCAAGTTATAATCGCGGACAGTGGAATCTAAAGGACGCCTACAAGTACTTCTCCGAGGCTTGGGGCGGCTATCACTGGGATGTCGGCCACGGCCTAAACGTAGACGCAGGTATCTTCGTGTCCTACATCGGCCTGTTCAGTTACTACAACTTCGATAACTGGACCTATCAGCCTTCGTATGTGTCGTCGAATACTCCGTGGTTCTTCAACGGTCTTCGCATCCAGTACTGGCCGACGAAGAACCTGAAGATCGAACCGTGGATCATCAACGGCTGGCAGTCGTACGCCCGGTATAACGGCAAGCCCGGATTGGGCGGCCAGATACTTTGGCGTCCCAAGCCGTTCCTCGATTTCGTTTGGAATGACTACGGCCTGGGCGAAGACGATGCAGGCTATCCGGGACGTTCGCGCGTCCACGCCGACTATAGCGCGCAAGTCAAGTTCTATGACAAGCCGAAGAACACGCTCGACAAAATTGCCTGGACGCTCACGGGCGATGCCGGGTGCGAATACGGCGGCGGTCCTGCTTCCAATGCAACATCCACCTACACCGGCTTCAGCCCACAGGGCCTGACTCCGGAGATGGGAACGGCCTCCACCTACAACGGCGGCGTAAACTGCCACAACAGCCACGGGGGACGGCCCAAGCAGATGTTCGTTGGAACCATGAGCTACCTCCGCTTCTGGTTCAAGCATGACATCTACGGCGTAACCCTCGGCGGTGGTCTGATGAATAACCCAGGGCGCTACCTTACCCTGTTGCCCCCCATCAACGGCGCCACAGCCACCTCGGGAACACCTTACTATACCGAGAATGCGGGCGACGCTTCGCAGGCCAAGGACGGAACCATCACCTTTGACTACATGCCTGCCCAGTTCATCACCTTCCGGCTGGAAGAGGCATACCGGTATTCGTCAACACCCTACTGGACCGGTCACGGCGGCATCACGCCTCCTGGCGGAGACAACGGCAACCCTGCCGACTATCAGTGCGCGGCGGGCGGAGACTCTGGCGTGGGATACGTTCCAAGCGGAGCCGGGGTTGGCGTATACGCAACTGGACAAGCTCAGGCGATTGCGAGTTGCATCGGTCTCGGCCTGAACAATGGCGCCGGCGGAACAGCGGCTCTGTGGTGGCCCGATCTGCGCACCAACCAAACCACCACTCTGATTTCGATCATGGTCAGGTTCTAACCGGCAGAATCATCGGGATTGTCCCCTTTCCTCTTGCGCCACCGACGTTGCTTCCAACTTCGGTGGCGCTTTGTCATTCCATTCCCAGGTTTTCATTCACATCGCGCGAATACTAACTACTGTCTCAACCAACTTCCATGCGCTTGCTAACTGCTTGGACTTGGAATTGGATGGAGCTGAGAGTCTGCGGCACTTGCGGCACGACTAAAGTTGTGCCCTTTCAAAACCGGACTTCTTCCACGGGCCGCTAATGATTCGCTCTATGACTGACGCGGTTTTTACACGCTGGAGCTATCGACTCCATGACGGGACGATTGAAAATTATGATTTGAATTTTATTTTCTTCCTCCTGTTTCCTTCATGCGCCCCTCACGTTTTGCGCAAGATACTCAAACATCGGAGGTAAGTGACGCATGACACGCAAGGTAAGTGCAGTATGCGTATTGACATTCGCTTTGGCAACCCTCGGAAGCGCCCAGACCACCGCCTCTTCCAGCGGAAGCGGCACACACTACACCCAGGCTCAACTGAAGAAACTCGCACAGGATGCACATACACCCGGCGAATATGGAGTTCTTGCGAGCTACTACGGCCAGCAGCAACAATACTATCTGGCACAAGCAGCGGACGAAAAGCAGGAGTGGACAAGACGGAGCGCGAATATCATGCTGACCGCTGCGAAGTATCCGCGGCCAGTGGACTCGGCTCACTATCTCTTCGACTACTACACATACAAGGCGACGGAGGCGGGACAACTGGCGGTGAAGTATGCGCAACTTGCCGCACCGGCCGCTCCAGCAGGCGCGAAGTAGAAGCTTGCGAGCCAGCACGATGCACGGTATACGGCGCATTTGTGAGAAGGGCGCTCTGACCTCCCGGCCATCGCTCTTCCTACACGTGTTCACTACGTATCCCTTATGCTTTCTTCACCCCTGTCTGGCTAGACTCTAGAAAAGGTGGCGGAAGCATCGGCACACCGAGATACCGGCAAATGGCAATTCGCAAAATCTTCCGAGCACTGTACCAGATTCGCGGATTTCGACTTATTTTTCAGTGCCTGGCAGCCTGCACGGGGATTGCGCTACTAACTTATTTCGGCTTCGTTCTGCGGGTAAACCTGACTACGATCAGTCTCCTTTACCTGGTAATCGTAATTGCAGCAGCATTGTATTTCGGCTTTTGGCAAGCCTCGCTAACATCGCTGCTGGCGGCCGCATGTCTTGACTTTTTCTTCGCCGAGCCCATCTTTCACTTCTATGTGAACGATCCGAAGGAGTGGGTGGCGCTTGGAGTGTTTCAGATTTCCGCGGTCGTGATCAGCCGCTTGTCCGCCAAGGAACTGCGAAGCTCCACCGAAGCGGCTCTGAACCGCGCGGGGATGGAGCAACTCTATGAGCTAAGCCGGAATTCGCTTTTGCTGGATCTGAGTCAGGCTCCGGGACCACAACTCGTTGTTTTGATTCAGCGCATATTCGATGCCCAGGCAGTGGCCCTTTACGACCTGAACCTGGGACGGCAAGACAGAGCCGGCGAATGGAACGAGGGAGAGGACGATCTTGCCAGGCAATGCTATCTGAGCGAGACGGCAAAGGACGAGCAGTCGAGCGAAACCTGGCGGCGGATACTGCTTGCGGGGGCCGGCCCTGTTGGTGCATTGGTGGTACGTGGGGGAATGAGCCCGCTAATTGTGGATGCGCTCGCGTCGCTTGCCGCCATGGCCATCGACCGGCACCAATCGTTTGAGAAGGAGGCACGTGCTGAGAACGCGAGCAAGGCTGAGCAATTGCGAGCAGCAGTGATGGACTCGATGGCGCACGAGTTCAAGACGCCTCTCACGGCGGTTCAAACTGCAAGTTCAGGGTTGCTTGAATTGGGCTCGCTGAGCGATTCGCAACGCGATCTGGTCTCTCTGATCAACGATGAGACGATTCGGCTGAACGATCTATGCACGCGCTTGCTGCTGACAGCAAAGCTCGAGGCCGGTAAGGTCGGGCTGGAAACAGACGATGTAAATGTCCAGGAGTTAGTCGCGGAAGTGGCTCAGAAACAGCGCGAGCGGTCGGGTGACGATAGAGTTCACGTGGTAATTGAAGATGGCGCTCTTACCGTGCGCGTAGACCGGGCATTGCTCGCGATGATTCTGGCGCAATACATCGACAACGCGCGAAAGTATTCGAAGCCGGAGACGACAATTGAGGTCGCAGTGCGCATAAGTCATAACGAGGTAATATTTTCCGTGCATAACTTCGGATCAACTATAAGGATCGAAGATAGAGAACGGGTGTTCGACCGCTTCTTCCGTTCAACAGACGTGAGGGATTCTGTTGCCGGTACCGGAATAGGGCTCTCGGTTGTGAGAAAAGCAGCGCAAGCCCATCATGGGCACGTGTGGGTTATCAGCGATGACAGGGAAGGCACAACATTCTTCCTCTCTCTTCCCATCGCCGCAAGGAGCAAGCAATGACGACAGAAGCGGTGAATACGGGGCAAGGCACCATTCTTGTGGTGGACGACGACAGTTCCACACGTCGCGCGCTGCGCGTGACGCTGTCTGGAATGGGCTTCACAATCGTGGAAGCAGCACGCGGAGAAGAGGCACTCTCGCTGGTCCGCGTGACATGGTTCGATGCAGTGCTGTTGGACGTGGACATGCCGGGAATGGGCGGAGTGGAAACTTGCCGCAGCATAAGACACGCAATAGCGCGCCTGCCGATTCTGATGCTTACCGTGATGGATAGCGAGGACGACAAGGTACTGGCGCTGGACGCCGGCGCCGACGACTATATCACGAAGCCGTTTCAACTGCGCGAGCTAACAGCGCGCCTGCGTTCGGCAGTGCGCAGGAGAAGCGCTCAGGATAATAACCGCGACGCACCGATACGCCATGGCCAGTTGGAACTGGACCCGGTGAAATACCGGGTTCTGAAGCGTGGCCGGTCGATTCACCTGACGCCAAAGGAATTTGAAGTATTGCATTACCTGATGATGCACGCCGGTGAGCCGATTCCGCATGCGCGGCTGCTGAAGTCCGTGTGGGGGCCGGAGTATGGGAATGAACTGGAGTATCTCAGAACGTTTGTCCGTCAGCTCAGAAAGAAGATCGAAGACGATCCCCGCAATCCGA
>JBEKFD010000253.1:0-6592 GCA_050013495.1 Occallatibacter sp.
AGTGTTCCTGGTGATTCATACTCGGCGCCGGCTGGCAATGCAGGGCGCAGCGCTTGCCACAATTGCTGCGAGCGGCGGGTGAGCGCGAATTGCGCTTCCGAGTCATCAAGGACCACGATGTGTCCCATCCCGGCGGCGGTGGCTCCGCTACCCAGAAAATCGCGCTCGACCAGCGCAACGCCGAGGCCAGCCTGCGCGCAGGCCAGCGCGCACGCCGCGCCGACAATGCCGCCACCGGCAATCACGGCGTCGTAGGCCTGCGGCGCGGTAACACTCATTCCGGAACTCCGCTGCGGAACGGGTCGGCGGGATCGAAGATCAAGGTGGATTTGGAGGTTACGTAGGCCGAGCCGGTGATGAAGGGAACGATGCTTCGGTGCTCGGTCGGGATGGAGGGGACTTCGGCGCTCCAGCCGGCGTCGATTCCGCCGTCCTCGAACTGGAAGCTTCCCTCGAAGACGGTGCCGAGGATGCCCTCCTGCCGCCAGGTTTCTCCCGGCTTCAAGTGTCCGTCGGCGGCCAAACAGGCCATTTTTGCGCTGGTTCCGGTGCCGCATGGCGAGCGGTCATAGGCCTTGCCGGGGCAGAGGACGAAGTTGCGGCTGTGGTTGGCGGGGTTGTGTGCAGCGGTGAACAGTTCGATGTGGTCGATCTCCGCGCCGCCGGCTCCCGTGACGCCCGCGGCGAGCAAGGCTTGGCGAATCTTCCAGGTGAAGGCAGTGAGGGATTCGACCTGGCTGATATTGAGTGCGAATGGGTGGTCTCCCACCAGGAAAAACCAGTTGCCGCCCCAGGCCACATCGCCAGTGACCGGGCCATGCCCTGGGACCTGCACCTTGACGGCGGCGCGATGACGATACGCGGGAACGTTGCGAATGGTGACGCGATTGGCGGTGTGCAATTCGAAACCGACGGCGCCGACGGGCGTTTCAAGCACCTGGTGGCCGGGATGGATGCGGCCCAGGTGAGCCAGCGTAACCGCGACGCCGATGGCGCCGTGGCCGCACATGCCCAGGTAGCCGGCATTGTTGAAGAAGATGACGCCCGTGGCGCTGGCCGGGTCGACCGGTTCGACGAGAAGCGCGCCGACCAGCACATCGGAGCCGCGCGGCTCGCAGAGGATGGCGCGCCGGTAATGGTCGTGGTGGTGGCGCAGGTGCTCCAGGCGCTCGGCAAGGGGGCCCGAGCCGACATCCGGGCAGCCGGCAAAGACGCAACGGGTGGGCTCCCCTGCGGTGTGCGAATCGATGACGTCCAAACGAAAGGGTATTTGCGCATCGGCCATGGTGTTCACCCAACAGTGTAGCCGGTGTCGGCTTGCCATTAAGAGCGCGGCTCCAGGTACCGGCAGCGACCAAAGGGAAACTTCAATCATTGCAGCAGATTATTTTTCAAGGGGCTTGATGTTGCTGATGTTGATTCAGTAACGAACGTGGTTCTGTAAACTGAGGAGCGCCGCCCAGGATGAGTTTGAGGCGCGGATAATCAGACGTGTGGACGCCACGCGCAATCTTTCGCTCCTCAACGACTACCAGACGTATCTGCGCGTGGAAAAGGGGTTACGCCCACTTACCTGCGAAGCCTACGACGGCGATCTGAAGACGTTTGCGGAGTTCATCGAGAGCCGCCACGGGGTGCTGCTGACGGCGACGCAGCAGGACCTTGCGGCATTTCTCGAACACCTGCGCAACCACAGCATTGACTCACGCTCGATCGCGCGCAAGCTCAGTTGCCTGCGCGGTTTTTACAAGTGGCTGCTGCTGGACCGTCGCATTCATCACGACCCGACCATCAATATTGAGTCGCCCAAGGCGTGGAAGGTGCTGCCCAAGTCGCTGGCCGAGCCGGAAGTGGTGGAGATGCTGGAGCGGGCAGGCATGGCTGCGTCGCATCCGCAGGCCAAGGCCACGGCTCTGCGAGATTGCGCCATTCTGGAATTGCTTTACGCGGGTGGGCTGCGTGTTTCTGAGGTCACAGCGCTTTCCACCGGCGACCTGGCCATGGACGCAGGGCGTGTGCACGTGCGCGGCAAGGGCGACAAGGAACGCATTGTGCCGCTGGGGCGGGCGGCCCTCGATTCCCTGGATGAGTATATGCGCCTGGGACGCCCGCATTTGGCGCGCATCAGTTCGGCGCGCAAGGCCAATCTCGCCCGGCAGGATGCGACGCGGTTGTTTCTTTCTCTGCGCGGCATGCCGCTTACGCGCCAGTGGGTGTGGCACCTGGTGAAGATGGCCAAAGCCGGCGCCAGTCCGCACCGCCTGCGGCACAGCTGCGCCACGCACATGGTGGAGCACGGAGCCGATTTGCGCAGCGTGCAGCTCATCCTGGGCCATGCGGATATTTCGACGACGCAGGTCTACACGCACCTGGCGCTGGGCAGGCTGAAGGAAGTGCATCGAACTCATCATCCGCGAGCTACTCGTTCGGAGACGGAGTCGAGCACCCATCTTGAGCCGGCTGATGAGTTCGCGCGCGGCTCAATCCGGGCTTCCTTCAAGGAGAAAAAATGAGCGCGACCGCTGCGCCCGCTTTCGGCGTATCGTTGAGCGCGCTGGTGGATGAGTATCTGCGCGTGCTGACCAACGAGCGCGGGGCCTCGGCGCATACGCTGCGCGCCTACCAGCGCGAGTTGCATGGGTTTGCCGCATTTATCCTTGAACGCTATGGGGATGAACAGCGAGTTGCGAGCATTGAGCACACTCAGATTCGCGCTTATCTTGGCGCCCTCTATCAGCGCGGACTCTCGAAGGCCTCGGCGGCGCGGGCGCTCGCGGCCATTCGAAGCTGGTTCAAGTGGCTGGCGCGCGCGGGGCATGTGGAGCAGAATGCGGCTTCGCTGGTGGCCACGCCGCGTTTGCCCAAGCATCTGCCTCGCGTACCCTCTATCGAGAAGATGAACCGGGCGGTGGATTCGGTGGGCGAGGATGCGGCAAGCTGGCCGGCGCGCGACAAGGCCATTCTCGAAGTGCTGTATGGATGCGGGATCCGCAACGCGGAGTTGACCGGGCTGAATCTCGAAGATATTCACTGGGCCAACGAGGCGATCCTGGTGCGCGGCAAGGGCCAGAAGCAGCGCTACGTGCCGCTGGGAGACGCGGCGGCGCAGGCGGTTCGAGCGTATCTTGCAGAGCGGTCCGCGCGCCTAGCCGCGGCGGGCAATGGGAAGGGAAACACGACGCCTGCGTTGTTCATCAATATGCAGCTGCGCGGCCTGGGCACGGTTGGCGGACAAGCACGGTTGACTACCCGGAGCGTGGGCCGCATCGTCAAGCGCATCGCCGTCCTGCGCGGGTTGTCGGCGGACGTGCATCCGCACACGCTTCGGCACGCTTTCGGCACACATTTGCTGGAAGAGGGAGCAGACCTGCGAGCCATCCAGGAACTGCTTGGGCATGAGCGGCTATCGACGACACAGCGTTATACGCAATTGACGACCGCGCAGTTGACGCAGGTGTATGACCGGACGCATCCGCGGGCGAAATAGGGGCACTCTTCAGAATTCGAATGTTTCGGGCAGTTTTCGGAACAGTCTCGTATCTGAGTGCTCGATCTATTCCCGGAGCCGCGCAATGGCGGCTGATGATTCTAATTTGGGTAATAATATACTTGACAAAGTGAGGCGGCTTCGGTACTCTTAATACATGGAACCGACCACTCTTCAAGAAGCGATCCTCTACTTTGCCAACCCGGTCAACTGCCGCGAATACCTAGTTGCTCGCCGCTGGCCGATGGGCGTTAACTGCCCAAAGTGCGGGGGCAAGAACGTGCTCTTTCTGGAGAAGTATAGCCGTTGGGAATGCCGCGAAAAACATGAATCTCGCCAGTTCACATTGAAGACCGGGACGGTCATGGAAGACTCTCCCATCGGCCTAGATAAATGGCTCATGGCCATGTGGATGGTTGTGAATTGCAAGAACGGCATAAGCAGCTACGAAATTCACCGCGACCTGGGCGTCACTCAAAAAACCGCATGGTTCCTAGATCACCGCATTCGCTTGATGCTGGGAGACGAATACGCCAGCGGCAAACTGGGCGGCGAAGTGGAAGCGGACGAAACGTTCATCGGCGGCAAGGCGCGGAACATGCACAAGAGCACGCGTGAGCGCAGGATTACCGGGACAGGCGGCAAGGATAAAACTGCCGTGATGGGATTGCTAGAGCGCGGTGGAACGGTTCGCACAAAAGTTATCAGCAGCCGCAAGAAGAAAGAACTCCACACCGAAGTGAAGAAGCACGTCGAAGCGGGCGCAGCGCTCTACACCGATGCACTCATGTCCTATCGCGGACTTGAGAAGGACTTCGTTCATCAAGTCGTGGATCACGCCGTCGAGTACGTGAATGGCCGTATCCACACGAACGGCTTGGAGAACTTTTGGAGCCTATTGAAGAGAGGCATCAACGGAACCTATGTGAGCATCGAACCGTTTCATCTGTTCCGGTACCTAGATGAGCAGTCCTTCCGGTTCAACAATCGGAAACTAACGGATGCGCAGAGGTTCGATATTGCGACGAGGGGTATGGTCGGGAAGCGTCTGACTTATGCCGAGGTCACCGGCAAGGTGGGAGAAAATACCATCTAAACCCAGCCCCCGGCAAAACCGGGGGAAGCGGAGAAAATAACCTGTACAGTAGGAGGCGCATACCTTAGAATTGCGGCAAAACTTCGCCGAGTCTTTCCTTGTGCCCTTTGTGGTGGCAGCCGCGTGGACTCAAAGTCGGATTTCGGCTGGGATCATTGAGATACCCATTTCGCCTCGTGTGAATTGTACCACGGAGGTGCAGGGTGGAATCTGTCTGTTTTGCGGGTGATAACGATATGGGTCAGTTGTTGAAGGGGCGCTTCCGTAAGGACGTTGACCCGCGCGATCTGCCGTTGTATACCCCGGCGGACGCTGCCTATTATCTGGACATCCATCCAAAGACTTTGGGCACATGGATTCGAGGAAGGACGTACCCCACGGTCCAAGGCGATCAATTCTTCAGGCCTGTCATTGAGATGGCCGATCTTGAGAACGGGCTGCTGTCCTATTTCAATCTCGCGGAGCTTCACGTTCTCGCCGCTACCCGCTATGAGCATAAAGTCGGCTTCCCCGCGATCCGAGCCGCGATGGATACCATAATCAAGAAATTCCCAAATGAGCATCACCCGCTTATTTCCCAGGAGTTCAAGACAAATGGGGCGGATTTGTTCCTCCAGACAGTGCAGGAAAATGAGAATCTATCTCGTCCGCAACAACTGAACTTCAAGTTGATCATGGATGAGTTTTTGCAGAATGTTATCGCCGACGACGATCAGCTCATTTGGAAAATCTATCCGTTGATAGCTGGTCAGCCCGACGATCACATCATTTCGATTGCATACGGAATTTCTTCCAGCCAGCCCGCCATTGATGATCGTGGTGTTCCGGTCTGGCTCCTTTACGACCGCTACAAGGCTGGCGAAACAGTGGACGACCTTGCGGATGATTTCTCGATTCCACCGGTCAGTGTCCAAAGGGCGATTGCATATAGTGACAGACTCGCCGCATAAACTCGGCCATGAGTTGTTCATGGATCGCACTAGCAGCAAGCGATTGATAGGCATTCTGCGCATGGCTGGACTTCGCTTGCAGACGATCTACGAGCTTTACCCTAACGAAGCTCACAGGCTTACCCGCGACCCCGATTGGATCAAGCAATGTGGTGAGAACAATTGGATCGTTATCACCGGCGACAAACGAATCGAGACCGTCCCGGAGAATCGGCAAGCAGTGATCGAAGCGAAGGCGCGCGTGTTTCTTCTGAACGATAGCAACACAAAGCCAGAAGTGTGGGCAGCAGCCATCTTGCTCGGACAATATAAGATGCAGGATATTCTTGACGCAACCACTGGGCCGTTCTTTGTGACAATAGGGAAGCGATGTGACACTCATGTAGCGCGGCCCCGCCGTCCTAGGGGATACGAAGAGCAAGCATCACTGCCGGAATCGACGGGGGTATCAGAGACTAACCAGGCTGAGGCCGTTCCGGCGGAAACGGTACCACCAAATACATCTGCCCCTAAACTGCCATTTCCAAACCTGGAGACACCATGAAGCCATTGCCCGCCCCGCCCGTACCTGGCAACACCGAAGCCGAACGCTTCGACAATGCCATCCGCAAGACGTTCACCGTCTCGAAAGAAGAGATGCAGCGCCGAGAGGCGGAATGGCAAAAGGCGAATGGAAAGAAGACGCAGGCGAAGAGGCCGTGAGCTATTTCTTATTCATGTAGTCGATGAAATCTTCCAAGTAGATTGTCTTCCCGTTCTTGCGACTGACCTTACCTTTGCACCAAATCAGTTGAGTCTTAGTGACAATCAAATCGCCAATATGGACGTTCTTGTTGTCGTAGATGTCCAATTCAACGCCCTTGTTTTTCAATTCCATCTCAACATCGAAACTCTTGATCGATACCTTCACGCAATTCCCCTCCAAGTGGATGCGTAGATGACCTTGCCCCCGCAAAACGTATCCCTTGGCAAGCTGCTCTAATAGCGAAAGGGAAACGAAGATGAGGCAGGGAACGCGTGGTCGTTACACGCTTGAGTTCAAGCAAGAGGCGGTTCGAC
>JBEKFD010000254.1:0-8390 GCA_050013495.1 Occallatibacter sp.
GGTGTTCAGGGCGGTAGACTGGGCCACGGTGAGTCCCCCGTTGCCGGCTTCGGTCGCAATCGTCACAGCCTGGGTGAGAATCGTGGTGACCTGGGAGAGCGCGCCGTCAGCGGTCTGCAACAGACCGATGCCGTTGGATGCGTTCTGGCCGGACTGCGTGAGCGCTGAGATATTCGCGCCCAGGCCTTCGGCGATCGACAGTCCCGCTGGGTCATCCGCTCCGGAGTTGATCTTCAACCCGGTGGACAGTTGCTGGAGGGTGTTCTGCAGGTTTGCCTGCGTATTGGAAACGGCATTCTCCGCCACTAGCGAAGCAATGTTGTTGATTACCTGAATGCTCATTGTTACAGCTCCTTATATCGATTTCCGCCTGCACCGAACCCGTTCCGACGACGTCGAGGTCCAGAATCGCTACTTGGAGCAGGTGGTTGTTGGTACGGGCATTCTATCGGCATCTGGTTTTCGTAATTCCAGTCGCCGGGAAAGAAATGTTTCCGCAGACGTTACTCCGTTGATGCCGGGTAGAGGGCTGCATTGGCAGCAGACAAAGCTTGCCGTACCAAGCTCTTACAGGTCAGTCAACCATGCGGGTCAATGGGTCGCCAGCAGACGGAATCCGCAACCTAACACTTTCAGGCCATGCACTACCATCCTCCGATTGCAAGTAGCTCAAGGATGACAATCCTGTTCCGATTCATCCCCGCATTCCTGCCGCTCATCCGCTTTTTCTTGCCCTTCGTCGGGAACACCGCGCGCGTTCTTCGCGGCCACGATTATCTTGGGAATCGAACCAAGTCAATCGAGAGAAGGAACACCCATGGATGAGATAGTCAGCGTCGAAAGAGTCACACGAAGATTCCCCCTGAACCACGACCGGACACGTAACCTGGTAAGCGCGCTCAATGACGCCAGCCTGTGCGTGGAGGCCGGAGAATTTCTGGCCATTGCGGGTCCCAGCGGCAGCGGAAAAACGACACTCCTCAACCTAATTGGCTGCATCGACCAACCAACCAGCGGCCGGATCCTCATTGACGGGGTGGATACGTCCAAGCTGAGCCCATCGCGATTGACTGACCTGCGGCGCGAAAAGATTGGTTTCGTTTTTCAGACCTTCAACTTGATCCCCGTTTTTACCGCCGCCGAAAACGTCGAATTCCCGCTGCTGATCGGCGGCATAGGTAGCCGCGAGCGCCGCGAGCGAGTTGCTGAGGCGCTCGACTCCGTGGGACTCTCCGCGCGAGCCGGTCATCGTCCGGACCTGCTCTCCGGCGGTGAGCGTCAACGCGTAGCCGTCGCTCGGGCCATCGTGCATCGCCCCGCCCTGGTGCTGGCCGACGAACCTACTGCCAACCTGGACACCCATAACGCCACGCAACTCATTGACCTGATGCACGGCCTCAATCGCCGCTTCGGGCTCACCTTCATCTTCTCCACGCATGACGCGCGCCTGCTCGAACACACTGACCGCATCGTCCGCTTGTGCGACGGAACAATTCAATCTGACAGTCAAGTTCAATCCGACCAACGGAACCAGGGAGTTCTCCATGAGCAAGTTCTTGCTTCTAGCATTTCGTAACGTCTTCCGCAATCGCCGGCGCACATTGATGACTCTGCTCATGGTGGGCGGAGGCGTCACGGGACTGCTCATGGCCGGCGGATACTTCGCGTTCATGACCCGCGGCCTGCGTGAGAGCACCATCAACGACGGCCTCGGCCACCTTCAGATCTTCACAGCGGACCACTTCCGCCGTGACGAAGTCCGCGTTCTCGACACCGGAATCGAAAACTGGGAAAAGGTCGCCTCCAACGTGACCTCGGCTCAAAATGTGCGCGGCGTCGCACCACGCATCGAGTTCTACGGCAGCCGTTGAACCAGTCGCGGAAAAGAGCCTCGGATTCATCTCGCACGTGGAGTCGGGGCGGGATCTCGATCCCAAACCCGGTGGCGAGGTTGAAGCGCTTGTCGGCGTCGGCCTGGCCAAGTCGATGAATGTCAAAGTGGGGGACGGCCTGACCATTCTCGCCATGACCTCCGACGGCGCGCTGAATGGTGTCGACGTGCAGATCGTCGGCATTGTCAACTCGGGCATCGCTGAATTGGATTCGCGCTATGTGCGCATCACGCTTCCCGCTGCGCGGCGCCTGCTGCAAAGCGATCGGGTTACAAATCTCGTGGTCGGCCTTGACAAAACCGAGAACACAGACATCGCCTTCAACGAAATTGCGCCGCGCCTTCGCGGCTTGCCTCAGCAGATGGAATTGAAGAAATGGATCGACCTGGCCACCTATTACAAACAGGTCAACAATATGTTCAATGGTATCTTTCTTTTCATGGGAGTCATCGTCTTTTTCATGGTTTTGATGTCCAGCGTCAATACGCTGCTCATGTCCATGCTTGAGCGCACACGCGAGATCGGAACCATGCTGGCCATGGGAACGCCGCGCATTTGGGTCGTGGTGCTGTTCATGCTTGAAGCTTCATTGTTGGGCGTCATAGGCGCAGTCGTGGGCGTCGCGGTAGGCAATGGCTTCGGAGCGATCCTTAATGCCTCCGGATTGCACATGCCGCCGCCTCCGGGTTACACGGAAGCCATCTCGTTCAAAGTTCTCCATCTGCCTCGCCTCATGGTTGGCTCCTCAATCCTCGTGATTCTCTCGCTTGCGCTGGCTTCCATCCTGCCCGCGATCCGCGCCTCGCGGTTGCAAATTGCGGAGGCATTGGCCCATGTCTAGCGCCACTCCAAATCGAATCGACCGCGTGCTGCGCGTTTTTCTGCTCGTCCTACTCGCCGGCTTTGTGTTCGCCTGCGTTGCAGTCAGCCGCGCAGCTACTCTCACCACGCCCGACGCCGCGGCCATCCTCAAGCGCTCTGACGGCTATCGCAACGGCTGGCCCTCTTATGTTCTCCACGTCAAGATCACAAACTTCGAATCCAACAAGGCCGACGAGGAAAAGCTCTATGAGGTATCGCAAAAGGGAACCGAGAAGACCTACGTCGAGTTCATGAGTCCACGCGAAAAAGGTCAGCATCTGCTCATGCTCGGCGACGACATGTGGGTCTATCTGCCTGACACCAGCCGCCCCGTCCGCATCACACCGCTGGAACGCCTCTCCGGCGACGCCTCAAACGGAGACGTCGCCCGCACCAATTACGCCGCCGATTACACACCTGTTTATGTCCGGACCGAAAAGGCCGGCAGCGACGATTGCTACGTGCTTAACCTCACCGCTCGGCGCAAGGGCGCCACCTATCAGCGCATCCTTTACTGGGTTCGCGTGCAGGACAACCGTCCCGTGAAGGCTGAGTTCTATTTGACATCCGGGAAGCTCATCAAGTCCGCAACCTTTGACGATTTCCTTACTGTAGGCGGACGAGCCCAGCTTCGCCGCATGACTCTGTACGACGAAATCCGGCATAACTCCCACAGCGTTCTCGAGTACACCGGCATTGCACCTCGCGAATTGCCTGACAAGCTCTTCTACCAGGGCCGGACGGACAGGTTCTAATCTGCAGTTACAATGACGATATCCACCGGAAAGGAAACCGAAATGAAATCAGCCCCCATCAAGTCCAACCGAATCGCCTTCCATTCTCTGCTTTGCTGCATGCTGCTCGCGGTTGCCGGCCAGCTTCAAGCGCAGACGCAAGCCACGCCCGCTCCGGCACCCGTCCCAGCACCCGCTGCGACCCCGGCGGTTGCACCTGCGCCTGCGCAAGCCGTATCTAATCTCACGGTAAAGATCACGGGAGTCCGCAATGTGAAGGGAAGAATCAACATTGCGCTCTTCAAGGACGGGAAGGGATTTCCCAGCGACATTCCAAGCGCCGTCGCTGCCCAGAGGGTTGAGATCGATCCTCAAACCCTGAGCGCAACGGCTGTTTTCAAGAATCTCCCGCAGGGCAATTACGCCGCCGCAGTACTCCACGACGAAAACCTGACTGGAAAGATGGATTTCGATGCCCAGGGAATTCCCCAAGAGGGCTATGGCATCTCCAACAACCCAGACACGACGCAAGGACCGCCGACTCCCGAAGACGCAAAGTTCGTCGTGAATCAACCGGAATCCGCAATCGAAATCAAAATGACTTACTGGAATTAGAGCCATCGTCGACAAATCACTTTGGTATTCCGAGGTCTCGATAGCGACCTCGGAATCCCCAAACCTGCACGAATCCTATGCCAATTGTCCTGATGCCTCCTTGCCAATCCTATGAGACTCTCGCTCACAATTCCGGCGCTCCTGCTTCTCGCCGCCTCAACTTGGGCTGCATGCCAGGACGATCCACCGCCGGAACCTCGCCGCGACTTCCGCTATGCGCTCGCCACAATCGATGACGCCACCATCTATGGCAATCTTCAGGTGCCACTGCCCAAGCTGCTCAACCAGGTACTCATCGAGCCGTCATTTGATTTCCGCTACAAGCCGCATTGGAGCTTTTCTTCTTCGTTCGTCGGGGTTGGCGACCGATACACAGACACCTACACTCAATTTCGCGTCAAGGAATCCTATGCTGGGCTTTCTGCCGGAGACTTCGATTTCATGGCTGGGCGTCGAATTGTCCGCTGGGGCACCGGCTACGCCTTCACCGCCGCCGGCGTTCTTGATCCGCCCCGCATTCCCACCAATCCCACGGATCGACTGAATCTGAACGAAGGCCGTGACATGGTCAAGGTCGATTTTGTCCACGGTCCCCACGCACTCACCGCAGCATGGTCCTCCGCGGCGCTTGCTCCCCCTTCGGAAAAACTGCGCGACACAACGGCATTTCGGTATAACGTACTGGCGCACGGCTTTGATACTTCGCTGATCGCCGGCGACGACCGCGGCGGAGATGCGTTCGGAGGCCTGACCTTCACGCGCGTTCTCGGCGAGGCGTGGGAGATCCACGGCGAGGCCGCCTGGCGCGAGCATGAAGCCACCCTACTTGGCGCCAAATACACCACGCCCTCTGGCATTACATTCATCGGCGAATTCTTCACTCCTCCGAATATCCCTTACTATCAGGACGTGACCATCTTTCCACTTGTCGGCCGCCAGAATTACCTGTTCCTGCGCGCCGGCAAGTCGCGGCTGCGCGAACTGCCGCAATGGAAGCAATGGGATCTTGCCGCCTCCGCAGTCGCCAACCTCAACGATAAGAGTTATACCGCGATCCTCGACGCGACCCGTCGTTTCGGCAACCACTTCTCGTCGTATCTGCACATGGAAATCCCTGTAGGCAGCAGTAAGTCCGAATATGGCGCCACGCCGTACTCCTCAGCCACTTCTGTAGGGGTTCGTTTCCAGCTATGAATTGCGAGATCGATCCGCGCGTGCCCAGCCCCGGCGAAACCATTCAAGGATCCGGTGGATACAGGACCATGTTATTCAGGGCGATATGGATCATCTTGGCTGTGTCGCTGCTTATAACTTTGATTCTTGTGACCACCCGCCGAACTCAGTTGTCTCAGACCTGGATTGAGTTTCTGTGCGCCGCCGTCTATTCCGCAGTGATCGTTCCGCCCTCCATTTTTTTCCTAACCTGGGTCTCACATCGCTACACTAATAGTTTTCCCCGCTTGGTGATCCTCATGCAGGCAATGATCCAAGTGTGCACGGCAACCGCAGGCTCGTTGGTAGGCGGTGTCATTCTTCAGCTCGCCGGCATTGTTTCACCTAACGGATATTGGCCAGAACTGCGATTTACGCTGCCATTTGCCATCGTGATTTCACTCGTAATTGGCCTCAGCATTTCATCCTTCGAGACCATGCGCTACAGACTGCAGGCCGCCTCGCTTCAATTGCGCACGCGCCAGGTGGAACAGGAGCGCGCTTACAAATTGCTCGCCGAGGCGCGCCTTTCGTCGCTCGAGTCCCGTATCCATCCTCACTTTCTTTTCAACACGCTCAACTCGATTGCCGCGCTCATTCCATCCGATCCAGCGCGCGCCGAACAAACGGTCGGCAACCTGGCGTCTCTTCTCCGCTTCTCATTGAATGCGAATCAAAGCGGCCTTGTTCCCCTTGCCCAGGAGCTTAAAATCGTCCGCGACTATTTGGAAATCGAAAAAACGCGCTTTGGCGCGCGCCTTCGCTACGAAATCGAGGTTCCGGAGTCTCTCAACGACGTCAAGATTCCTCCACTCGCAATCCAATCTCTGGCGGAGAATGCGGTCAAGCATGTTGTCTCTCGCCAGCCGCAAGGAGGGACCATACAGATTATCGGATCGGCCGGCGCGAATCGTGTCTGCATCGCAGTTCTCGACGATGGCCCGGGCTTCTCTCTCGACGTCATCGCGCCTGAACACGGTCTAGGCAGTCTCATTGCCCGGATGGAAATTCTTTTCGGCGGCGCGGGCCAGCTTGAGGTCGCTCGCGAAGGCGGGAAAACGGCAGTCCGCCTCATCCTCCCCGCATGATTGGAATGCCAATGGAAGCAGCCCCACTCCGCGCCTATCTTGTCGATGACGAACCGCTCGCCATCGAACGCCTGAAGCGATTGCTTGTCGGCTTCGATTCGATTGTCGTCGCCGGAATCGCTGTCGATCCCGCAATGGCGCTCGAGTTCCTCAACGACGATAGCACCGAATCGATTGACGTCCTCTTTCTTGACATACAAATGCCCGCAATTACCGGCTTCGAACTTCTAGCGCGCCTGGTGGTGCAGCCCTTTGTCATCTTCACCACGGCCTACGATGAATATGCACTGCGCGCCTTCGAGGTCAACTCCATCGATTACCTGGTGAAGCCCATCGAGACCGCCCAGCTCGCACGTGCCATCAAAAAGCTGGAGCGGTTTCGCCCCGTCTCGAAGTCCGAATGGCAACAGAACCCCGACCTGCCCAAACTGCTCCAGGAACTTGCCGAAACACTCCACGGACAGCGCCCCGAGTACCCGCGCCGCATTGCCTCGCGCGTCGGCGAGCGGATCTCTTTTCTCGATCTGGATGCCGTCACTCACTTCATTGCGCAAGACAAGCTCACTTACGCCGTGGTCGATGGTCGTCGCCACGCCATTGATCAGACCATTGTCGAACTGGAGCACCGCCTCGATCCAGGACGCTTTCTCCGCGTTCATCGCTCCGCCCTGGTCAATGTTGACTGGATTCACGAAGTCAATTCATGGTTTGCGGGAAAGGTCATGCTCTCTCTCAAAGATGTTCATCGAACGCAGATCCCTGTGGCCCGCGATCGCGTCCGCGTCTTAAAATCGCGATTGGGAATCTAGAGAAGCTCTGAAAAAGCCGATGCTTTGAAAGGGCACGACTTCAGTCGTGCCGAAGGGCGCCGGAATAACGATGGGTTTTAACCCCTGCGGGATTTGATCCAAGTTACAGCGGCAACATATGAAACACCTTACTGTATTCTGTGCAGGAGAAATCGCAAATCCATTCGCTCGCGGGCGATTGAAATGCGGCGTCGTAAACGACCGATCAATCTAAGGCGCCAGCGGAACGCCGCTCGCCGTGAAGCCCATGCCAAATGCGGGAGAGTCAGGTAGCAGCGTGTAGTCCCCGGCCTGCGCATCCGCGAACATGGGATCGGCAATTGCGGAAGCGGCATCGGTGGACTGGTTCCCGAAGATGGTGTCGCCAGCCTTGGCGACATTCTGGAATAGCACGTTGTAATTGACCGTTCCAGGGTCAGGATCGCGATAGGACGGGTTGGCCCAGTCGGTCCAATCCATCAGGTCTTCTGAGGCCCCGGCACTGCGATAGACGATATTATGCGTCGAAGAGAAGTTAGTTACCTGGAGCGCATCGTCGCCGACGACAAAACCATATCCTCCATAGTTCCCCAGCGCCTCGGGAGCAACCAGGTTCACGGCCGTGTTGTTTACGAACAGAGCCATGTTATGCAGCGCCGTGGTCGATGTGCCTGCAATGACTCCGTTGGTGAGCCCAACGCCGATGCGATGAATCTGATGCGGACTTAGCTGTGTGGTGAAGGCATAGTCGGCCGTTGCGTCCGTTGCGATGCCGGTGCCAACGATATTGCCGTCCACCTGCACGCTGAACTCGGCCGCAGTGTTTCCCGATGCCGAGCCGGACAGTTGCACGACGATGTTGGTTGTGGCAAGACTCGAAGGGAAATACGACGGCAGAAGGTCGACGCGCGTAGTGCCGCTGAACGTCATATCTCCTGTAGAGTACGTAACTCCATTTGCCCCGCGGTCATAATACGGAGCTGGCTGCAGGATGACCACATTGTTGCTGGCGGAGTTAGTCTGGCATCCATGGCAGAGAAACATCCCGTTACCATTGCTTTCGATAACATTATTAGACATGATCACGCCGCTGACCTGGTCGTCCATGTAAATGCCCTCTGTTTGACCGAGCTTGTAGTTGCCTGTGGCGTCGCGCAGCAGGCCTCCGAGGTTCTCGATCCGATTTCCCGTGATCGTGGT
>JBEKFD010000255.1:0-6466 GCA_050013495.1 Occallatibacter sp.
GCCCAGGAAGCCATCCATAATGTGAAGAAGCACGCCGGGGCGCGCAAGCTTTCTGTTCAGTTGGAATACGGGCCACAGGAAATCGCCCTCGACGTGCGCGACGATGGACAGGGATTTCAAGTGGACGAAGCGTTGCCGCCGGGGCACTATGGGTTGACCGGCATGCGCGAGCGCACGGCGGTGATTGGCGGCACGCTGGATGTGACGAGCGAGCCCGGTGCCGGGACTACTGTGAGGCTGCGGTTTACGGCGAAACGAGAGATGAATGGCGATTAACACGGGGTGGATTCCCAGGTCTTCCGCCGCGGCGAACAAGGCCGGAATACCTGCGAATGAGTCAGGGCGCGACTCCACAGGCTGGGAAAAAACTCACGCGAGCCAGCATTCTCAAGTGTTTTCGTAATAGGGGAAAGCTTCACAGGTTGGGAAAAGACTCACGCGAGCCGGGATTCTCAAGTGTTTTGTAACAGGGCATGACTTCAGTCATGCCGCAAATGCCTCAGAAATGACGTGGGCTTTAGCCCCTGAGGGAATAGGAGCAACGGTGACGAAGGAATCGATTCGCGTGCTGGTTGTCGAGGATCATCACGTGGTGCGGCAGGGGTTGGTAGCGCTGCTCAACGTGGTGGAAGGGTTGGAAGTGGTGGCCCAGGCCGCGGACGGCGTGGAGGCGATCACGCAGTTCCGCAAGCACCAGCCGGACATTACGCTCATGGACCTGCGCCTGCCGCGCATGGGCGGCGTAGACGTGATCCAGCGCCTGCGCATGGAGACGCCGGGCGCCCGCTTCATCGTCCTCACAACCTACGATGGCGACGAGGATATCTATCGTGCACTGCAGGCCGGTGCGCGCGCCTATCTCTTGAAGGGCATGACCAGCGAAGAACTCATAGCGACCATCCGCGCGGTTCATGCGGGCAAATCCCACATCCCGCCGGCCATTGCCGAAAAGCTGGCCGAGCGCATGGGCACTGAGGAACTGACGCCGCGCGAATTCGACGTACTCGAGCAGATTGTCCACGGCAAGAGCAACAAGGAGATTGCCACCGAACTGGAGATCAGCGAGGCCACAGTGAAGACGCACATCAACAGCTTGCTGGGCAAACTGGGCGTTACCGACCGCACGCAGGCAGCCACGGCGGCCATCCAGCGCGGCATTGTTCCGCTCGAATCTTTGAGGAAACCAAAATCATGAAGAAGCTCATTCATTTCGCATTGATCGTGCTTTTATCGTGCTCGCTGGCGACGGCCCAGAGGTCGTCGTGGCGTCAGGCCTCGGATGCCGAACTCGCCTCTCTGCTGCCGGCGCGCGCGCCCGTCGAGAAGGAACACATTGAGACGGAACTGCGTACGGCTTCGGGCATCGTGAACGTCAGGGGGCATTTCATCGCCGGCGTTGTCCTGCTCACGGCAGGCTACTCGGCCGATGGCAAATATTCGCACTATCTGCTTGTTCAGGTCCCGGTGCGCGTCGGCGGAGTGGCGCTGAAGCCAGGCGAATATGTCTTCGGATGGACCCGCACAGAGGGTGGCGATGCGCTCCGAGTGCACTTTCATGAAGCAGCAACAGGCGCACCGGTGGGGACAACCGACGCGCATCGAATCGCCGGCTCAAGCCGCGTCGAGAGCCTGCACATCTGGCCTCCGGCAGACAAGGCGCTCATTCAGATTGGGCGTTTCGGGATTCCGTACGAGATTGGCGAAGAGTAGCGCATGGGGCCTCTCTTCGTCCTTATCATCTGGGCAATTGTGGCGGGCTTCCTCTCGATTGTAGGGGGACTGTCTCTCGGTGGATTCGTGGCATTCCTGACTCGAGGAGTTGGAGCGGGGCGTTCGCGAGCCATTTGGATCGCCGGGGCTCTCCCAGCGATGGGATTCGCTTATTTGTTTGTGTGCGTCGTAGTCTTTTCTATCTGGTCTACCGCACGGGGACGAGATATGGGCTGGGGCGATTCATGGGATACGCCGATCTTGGGCGACTATCACCTGATGATGATTGACGTCACAGATCAGGGAACCGTCTATAACCGCGCCGACCCCTCGGTCTATAGAGGCAGCTCGGTGGGCTGGCATCCCGGTCAGCAGGATGTCATCGCTGGGGTGCGCCGCCTTGAGGTGCGCCCTCCGTTTCTATTCGGTGCGGCCAATCCCGAAACCCGCATGGCGGATTCAGAAACGTCGCCGGAAACCGTCTTCTTTGTCCTCGATACCAGAAACGGAACGCGAACCGATGAATCTACTTTGGCTGCTCTAGAGGCCGACGCGAAGCGATCGGGTGGGGTGCTCAAGCTGGAGCCTGTAGATGTCATCTACGGTCGGTATCGTTACGGAAAAGCCGACTTGATTCCGCTCATTCTATTCTCTGTTCCACTACTCATTGCACTGTTCCTCTTGACGTGGAGGCTCATAAAACTTCGGGCGACGCGGTCTGTCGAGATTCAGCCAGGCATCTGAGGGCGCTCCAAAGCAACTAGTTCTGAATGCCATTGTTTACTTCTGCGCGGTCAACAACTGCTTCTTCACGCCTTGTACTGGCGGATTGACTTGCGCGTTCAGGAGGTTGGTCACGTCGTCGATGTCCTGCTGCGTCCCAGCCATGGGCGGCATGAAGCGGCGATAGGGCGAGCCGGCCTTGTTCTCGTGCCGCATAGTCACGAAGTTGCCGATGTTCGAAGGAAGACTCCACCTTTCGGTCGATACTCTTTGGCCCATTCCAACCCGTATACTTGCTGCCATGTTTACGGCATTTCGCAAGACCACCTTTTTGGGGCTGATAGCGGCAATTCCCGCGCTCGCTCTTTCACAAACGCCGGCACCCGGAGTCTCGGCCACGGTCACGTCAAGCGGCCAGGATGCCGGCAGTCCCCATCCTCCGATTCTTGATGCGCAGCATCGACCCATCACTGCCGGCGGTTTTGTGAAGACGGGCCCCATCGTTTTCGAAGACATCAGCGAGAAAGCGGGCCTGGCTCACTGGATGCACAAGATGGGTACCCCGGCGAAGAGCTACATTGTCGAAACCAAGGGCTCCGGCGTGGGCCTGATCGATTACGACAACAGCGGCTGGCTATCGATTTACGTGGTCAACGGCTCAACTGTGGATGCGCTCACCGGCAAAGCCGCACCGCCTCACGCAGCGCTGTTTCGCAATAACCACGACGGCACGTTTACCGATGTTGCCGCCAAGGCTGGCGTAGCCAACGATCGCTGGGGCACCGGCGTGGCCATTGCCGACTTCGACAATGACGGCTGGCCGGACATTTTTGTGTCGAACGTAGGCAAGAACCGCCTCTATCGCAACAATCACGACGGAACGTTTGCGGACGTGGCAGAAAAGGCCGGCGTGCAGTTGGGCAACTGGTCGAGCGGCGCAACCTGGGGCGATTACGACGGCGACGGCCGCCTCGATCTGTTTGTTGCGGGCTACATTCACTGGGACTGGAACAACCTGCCCGACAGCAAGGAGAGCGGTGGCAACAACGCTTTCTGCACCTTTCGCGGCGAGCCGGTTGCCTGCGGCCCGCGCGGCCTGAAGGGCGAGCCCGACCATCTGTTCCACAACAATGGCGATGGCACATTTACCGACGTCAGCGTGAAGGCAGGCGTGGACGACAAGCCCGGCTATTACGGCCTAGGCGCGGTGTTTGTCGACATCAACAACGACGGCAAGATCGATTTGCTGGTGGGCAACGACTCCACGCCGAATTACATGTACCTGAACAAAGGCGATGGAACATTTGAGGATGTCAGCTACGCATCGGGATTCGCGCTGAATGAAGCAGGACGCGAGACTGCGTCGATGGGCATTGCCGTCGGCGACTACCAGAACAATGGCCAGCTTGCGATTTTCGATACCACTTTTTCCGACGACTACAAGCCGTTTTACCGAAATGAGGGCGACGGCAACCTTACGGACATCAGTTATCAACTGGGCATTGCGGAAGTTTCGGTTCCCTTTCTCAGTTGGGGCGATGCGTTTCTCGACTACGACAACGACGGGTGGAAAGACCTGCTGATGGACGATGGCCACGTGTATCCGGAGGCGGATAAATATAACTGGGGCACAAGCTGGGCTGAGCGGCCGATGCTCTTCCACAATATCGAAGGCAAGAAGTTCGAAGCGGTTCCGGCTGTGGAGGGCACGGGGCTGGCCGATGTGATTGCAGGCCGCGGCATGGCTGTGGGCGACCTGTTCAACGACGGCAAGCTGGACGCCGTGATCAACGTGATGGATGGCCACCCTGTGCTGCTTCGCAATGTGAACCCGGATCACAACCACTGGCTTGAATTGAAGCTCGTGGGCGGTCCCAAGTGCCCGCGCGATGCGGTGGGTTCTACCGTCTACGTGACTGCCAATGGCATGAAGCAGCGCGGCGACGTAATCAGCGGCGGAAGTTATATGTCGTCCAACGATCCGCGGCCGCACTTCGGGTTAGGCCAGGCGACAACGGTGGATGCGATTGAAGTCCATTGGCCCGACGGCAAGGTGGAGCACTTTACCGTGCCCGGCGTCGATCGCATCGTGACCATCACGGAAGAAACAGGAAAATAGGTAGGCGCTGGTTAGTGATCGGTTGAAGGTCCGGCTGAGCGGTGTGCGAGCATTCCCACCCTTGCGACAAGAAAAAGTTGCGAGGGTGGGACACCGGGTCTGTTTTCCCGCGTTGTGTATAATTACACAAATGAAGAGTGCGGAAATTATCCGCAGGCTTGAGTCGGAGGGCTGGCGCAAAGTGCATCAGGCCGGCAGCCACATCAAATTCAGGCACCCCGCGAAACAAGAATGTGTGACAGTGCCACATCCGAGGAAGCACCTTCCCATCGGCACGCTGCGAAGTATCTATCGGCAGGCCGGCTTGCAATGGAGGTAATTATGCTTTATCCGATTTATGTTCATATCGGAGACAAGAAACACGCGCATGGAATTCAGTTCCCGGATTTTCCTGGATGTTTTTCCGCCGCCGACGACTGGCAGGAGATCAACCGGATGGCGCAGGAGGCTGTGGAATGCCACATGGCGGGTGAGAATCTGCCCATTCCCGCGCCGACACCTCTGGAAAAGCTCGCCGGCGACCGGCGCTACAAGGGCGGCGTGTGGATGCTTGTCGACCTCGATTTATCGCGCATCGATCCTGCACCGAAACGTGTCAATATCTCACTGCCTGGCTCATTGCTGTCGCAGATTGACGCCTATGCGGAAGCGCGCCACTTGAGCCGTTCCGGATTCCTGGCCAAAGCCGCGCAGGAGGCGATGCTCGGCGAGTGATCCAGCAGCAACAAGCTTCAATGTTGCGACAAGGCCCGTGGAGGCGATTGCTCCCACAGCCCTTTCCCTTGATTTCAGCAACGATCAGAAGTTAATGCGCCCAGACAACTGCAGGCTGCGCGGCCCCGCGCCTTCCGCAGTTTGCAACGCCGTGATCGATCCGAACCCCGACGAATCGACCTGCATGTTGGGCGGCTCGTAGTTGCGGTGATTCAGGACGTTCGCCGCCTCCAGGCCAAATTGAAATTTGCTCTTTTCCGTCAGCGAGAGGTTTTTCATTAGCGAAATGGAAAAGATCTCCGTGCCCGGACCAACCACGCCACCGACAGGTGCGTTGCCGAAGCGGCCAATGCCGTTGCCTGTGTCGGTTTGCAGGTTCATATAAGAGAATGCGTTGGGATTGAACCACTGAGTAGTTGTGCGTGGAGACGCATAGAGCGACACATTGTGCAACTGGTCGGGGCGAGCCTGCCCAACGGTGGTAAGGATGTTCGTATTGGCTGGATCGACGGACTGTTGGTAGGGCGTGAGAAACGGGCCGCTCTGTAAAACAGTCACGCCGGCCAGTTGCCAGTCGCCGATAAGGTAGTTGAGCGCGGAGCCGGAGTTCAGCCACGCCTGGCCTTTCCCAAAGGGCAAGTCGTAGAGATACGTGACCAGGAAGCGGTGCCTGCGGTCGTAGATCACGTTGCCGTAGTCCAGGCCGGGATCGAACCGGTTCGTGAGGTAGGTGCCGCCCGCCACGGCAAACGCATTGGGCGTGGCGCCGCCTGCGTTCGACAGGTCGCGCGTATACGTGTAGCTGGCGTCGAAGGTAAGCCACTTGCCGCTGCGGCGAGAAATCTCGACGGCGCCGCTCGAGTAATTGCTCTCCGCCTGGTTGGTAACGCTCTGGATCACGCTCCAGCACGGATAGGGGCGGTGATCGCTAACGAAAGTTCCGCCATCGGTGACGCAGGCCGCGGTGGAAGGCGGAGCCGGGTCGGTGTTGAAGTAGCCGTAGGGATTGGGCGCAACTTGGTTGAGGTCGACCATCGCTTCCAGGTTCTGCCCGTGGCTGGCGGTGTAAGAAAAACGCGCGCCGATGCTGTGCCCGATGTCCTGTTCGAGAGTCAGGTTCCACTGCTGCACGTTGGGGTCGTGGTAGTGAATGGGGAAAGCGTAGTAGAAGCCGGCGCTACCGTAGGCGCTTCCAGCGTT
>JBEKFD010000256.1:0-9270 GCA_050013495.1 Occallatibacter sp.
AGGAAAGGCCGCCGGTTGTATCGGGGTGTTGATTGCCGGTGATCGCGCGGATAATGAGAATCCCCACGGGCAGCGCGGGCCATGCGATTGCGAGCGTCCGAATCCAAGGCCGCGCATTCTTCCACGTGAGTTGCCGCAGCCAGTCGTGACGCCACGCGGCAATGCCCGCTACGAAGAGAAAAATGTAGCCTGCGAAGTATGCGAGTTGCAGTCCGAAGACATTCCGTCCGACCGGAAAAACCTGCCGGATGGCCAGTGCCGCAGCGCCCACGCCCAGCCCGCTTGCCAGCCACCAGCGATAAGCCGGGACAGGCCTGGGTACGCGCTCAGTTTGTGCCAGCGGCGCGCCGGCAACCTTGCGCCACGCGCAGTAAGCAAGCGAGAAGATCAGCAGCGCCTGCGCAAACCACAGCGGTCCGTTGATGAACTCCTTGTGCCGCCAAAGCCACGCGAACGTGGACCAGAAGCCGTCGCCTTGCGCGGAGTTCACGAGCGCCGAAGTGAGCGGGCCAAGCAGCAGGCCGAACGCCAGCAATGGCAGACCGAGACGCAGAAATCTGTCGCCGATAAAGCGCGCGTAGCCTTTCCGTTCCAGCGAGGCGGGCGTGAAGTAGCCGGCCAGCAGGAAGAAAAAGCCCATGAAGTAGGCCTGATTGGTGGAGACAAAGAGCGTGAGCAACAGGCTTGAGGGCGCAGCGGAGGGCTTTAGCTCTGTCCAGAACCAGCCGCCCGGCGCGCCGTAAGTGATGGCCGTGTGGTGCAGAATCACCATCACCGTCATCGCCGAGCGCAGCCGGTCTATGTAGAAGTCCCGTTGGGCCATGCGTCATGGTTACACGCGGGCCCAACGGGACTGAATATCGGAGTGCTTAAAAGCTAGTACTTGACGATGGCCGTAAACGAATCCGGTTTCAGGCTTGCGCCGCCCACGAGGGCGCCGTCAATCTCTTCCTGGCCCATGAGGGCGGTGGCGTTGTCAGGCTTCACGCTGCCGCCGTAGAGGATGCGCACGGCGGCGGCGACATCCGTTCCCAGCAGCTTGGCCACTTCCGCGCGAATGATCTTGTGTGCGTCCGCAGCCATCTCCGGCGTGGCGGTTTTGCCGGTGCCAATGGCCCATACCGGCTCATAGGCAATCACGATGGGCCCCGCTGCTTCCGCGGTGATGCCGGCAAAGGCTCCGACGATCTGCGTCTTGAGCACAGCCTCGGTGTCGCCGGCTTCGCGCTCGGCAAGCACTTCGCCTATGCAGACGATGGGGATAACGCTGTGCTTGAGCGCGGTATGCAGTTTCTTGTTGACGATCTCGTCGGTCTCGGCGAAGTACTGCCGCCGCTCAGAGTGGCCGATGAGCGTATGCGTTCCACCCACCGCCAGCAACTGGCCCACGGAGGTTTCGCCGGTGAAGGCGCCTTCCTCGGCAAAGTGAATATTCTGCGCGCCGACGGCCACGTTGGATCCCTTGGCGGCTGCAATCACCGTGGGCAGCAGCACGGGCGAAGGGAACAGGGCAATCTCGTCGCGCGTGTGCCCGGCAACGGGCGGCAAAAAAGCATCGACGAAAGCCAGGGCTTCGGCAGGCGTCTTGTACATCTTCCAATTGGCGGCAATCAGTGCTTTACGGGGCATGTTTTTGGGGTTCCTCGACTTGATTCTATTCGATGGGATTGTTGCAACAGGTGACGGAGGGCACAGGGGAAATGAAGGAGCTGAACTGGTGAACGAAATTCCTCTAGACATGCAGAACGTCTGCGCAGAAGACACTAACTCTCAGGATCTTTGTACGGCCCATCGTGTTCAGCTGCAGCAGCCCCGCCCGCTTGTCGCCGGTGACCGCGTAATCGGGTTGCGCGGCTTCGATCAAGTCCAGGAGAAAGTTATCCGTCGGATCGGTGGCCTGATGTTTGCGCGGGATCGGATCGGGCCAGACGGTTGCGCCGTAAAGGTGATTCAGCATGTTGCCAATGTGATGTGGTTGAAGTCTGTCGCGGAACTTTGGAGCCCGACAAGCGGCGCGGATTTCATCGATCTGATGTCGGCAGGTTAGCAGTCGGAATCTGCCATTTCGCCATTCATCGACTGCTCGCGCCGATGCGCCGCGGAGCGATAGCAGAGCGCTGATGATGGCGTTGCTATCCAGCAAAACTAGCATCAGCGGCGTTGCGCCCGCGCCCAGGCAAGTGACTCCTCAATCATTTCGTCCAGTTCATCAGGGTCCACGTCTTTGTTGTGTTCTCGGGCAGCCTTGAGAGCCATGTCGAAGATGTGCTTGTTCACGGCCTCTTCGACGAAACGGGAGAGCTCGCCCTTCTTGCTTCGGCCCTCGGAAGCTAAAAACTGGCGCAGCGATTTGTCGATTTTCGACGAGACTACTAGATTCCAGCGTGTCGTGGACATGTTTGACCCCAGGGGTATTATACACCTAAACACCTAAGCGTTTAAACACCGATCTTCGAGAATTCAAGACTCTATAGTTTTTCTAGCCCCGCGAGCCCGCAATAGGGATCGCGGACAAATCATCTGGCACTTCACCTTCGAGGAAAGCGGCGCGATGGTCCGGGTCGCCCAGGTCCATCTTGAAGTGGTACCAGAGATCGTCTTTGTAAACGCCCATATTCCATGGTCCAGAGACGGAATCGGAGAACTGCCAGACGATGTGATAGCCATCCTCGTTGGTGAAGCCCTCGCCATCGGCCTGGATGATGGCGTCGCCACGCTCCCACAGCGCCGAACGCAGCGCATGCAGCACGTTGCCGCCTTCCTCCATCTCCGCTCCTTGCAAATGCTGAAATGCATAGACCGTCTTGACCTCGGCCAGGTAGTCCGTGAGCCATGCTACGCCGCTCTCCGGCTTGCAGTCCTGAATCTCTTCGAGGAAGTCGGCAATCTCATCCTGACCGGTTGAGCCATCGTAGACAGGGTTGCGCTCGATTACCGCGACCTCGACTTCGTCGGCGCTCGAAAGCAGCAGCGATTCCCACTCTTGTTCCTCGCCGCTTTCGATGGTCAGTTTGTAATCAGGGTGCGTATCGCGGATGAGGCGCGCGAGTTCATCGACAGATGGGAACGATTCATCTTTGGACAGAACACGCGTGTAGTAAGGCACTGCATTCACCCGCTTCGGAAAGATAAAACTGGCCCGGACGAATATCACCCGGGCCAGCAGACGTCAGTCTTAAGTGTTTACTTGTCGGTCAGCGCCTCTACGCCAGGCAGCTTTTTGCCTTCCAAGAATTCAAGCGAGGCGCCGCCGCCGGTGCTGATGTGGGTGATCTGGTCGGCTACGCCGGCTTGGTTGATGGCGCTTACTGAATCGCCGCCGCCAATGATGGAGATGGCGCCCTTGTTGGCGGCTACCGCGTGGGCGATTGCGTTGGTGCCAACGGCGAACTTGGGAAATTCGAACACACCGGCGGGACCGTTCCAGACGATGGTCTTGGCAGTTCTTACAACTTCTTCGATTGCAGCGACGGACTTGGGGCCGATGTCCAGGCCTTGCCAGTCGGCGGGGAAGTTGACGGAGGTGTCCCACGGTTGCGTGTTGGCGTGGGGATCGAACTTGTCGGCGAGGATGTTGTCGACGGGAAGCAGCAGGTTGACGCCCTTGGCCTTCGCTTTATCGAGCGCGGCTTTGGCCATGTCGATCTTGTCTTCTTCAACCAGCGATTTGCCGGTGGTGACGCCGAGCGCGCGCTGGAAGGTGTAAGCCATGCCGCCGACGATGACCAGCGTGTCCACCTTGTCGAGCAGGTTGTCGATGACGTCGATCTTGCCGGAGATTTTGCTGCCGCCGATGATGGCGACGAAAGGCTTTTCAGGTGCTTCAAGCGCCTTGCCGAGGTAGGTGATTTCCTTTTCCATCAGCAGGCCGGCGACGGCGGGTTTAAGGAAATGCGTGATGCCTTCGGTGGAGGCGTGGGCGCGATGAGCGGATCCGAACGCGTCGTTGACGTAGACCTCGGCGAGGAGAGCGAGGGACTTCGAGAAGGCCGGATCGTTGGCTTCTTCCGCGGCGTGGAAGCGGAGATTCTCAAGCAGCAGTACCTGGCCGGACTCAAGCTGGCGGGCCAGCTCGCTGGCGATCTCACCCACGCAGTCCGGGGCAAAGGCCACGTTGATGGAGTAGTCATTTTCCTTTTTGTCGAGCAGTTCGCGCAGCCGGTCGACGATGGGGCGCAGCGAGTATTTCGGGTTCGGCTTGCCTTTGGGCCGGCCCAGGTGCGAGGCGAGAATGACCTTGGCCTTGTGCTTGAGCGCGTATTCGATGGTGGGAAGCGTGGCCACGATGCGCGTGTCGTCGGTGATCTCTTTGCCGTCTTCGGTGAGCGGCACGTTGAAATCGACGCGGATGAAGACGTGCTTATTGGCCAGTTCGATGTCGCGAATGGAAAGCTTGGGCATGGTGTATTCCTTTGCAGTTCTTAGTTCACAGTTCCTAGTTCTAAGTTCACAGTTCCCGGCGACCGACAAAGTTACTCGCTGCCCGGGATTACCGCGTCCATTTCAATTTCGATGCGCCATGAGGGATTGAGGAGCGCGGCGACCACGACCATGGTTGCGGCGGGGCGAATTTCGGAGAAGAACTCGCCGTGCACGCGGCCTACGGCTTCCCAGTCTTCGGCGTGGGTGAGATACATGCGGGTGCGGACCACATCGTTGAAGGTGGCGCCGGCTTTCGAGAGCGCTTCGGCCGCTATGGCGAAGATGCGGCGGGTTTGTCCTGCGGCGTCTTCGTTATCCGCGCCCACCGGGCCGGTTCCGGCCAGGTGCACATGGTTCCCCACCCGCACCGCGCGGGAGAAGCCGATGATGGGCTCGAAGGGTGAACCGCCGCTGATGTTCTGGCGCATGGGAGTTTTCAGAGATCAGAGATCAGAGATCAGAGATCAGGTTTCAGAGATCAGGTATCCGAGAGCCGCGCTATTACCGAACTGATCTCTGATCTCTGACCCCTGATCTCTGCGGTTTACAGGCCTTTTTCCACCAGGAAGCCGATCAGGTCGACTACGCGGTTGGAGTAGCCCCACTCGTTGTCATACCAGCTCAGCACCTTGACGCTCTGGCCTACGACCTTGGTCAGCGGCGCGTCCACAATCGAGCTGCGCTTGTCGCCTTTGAAGTCGGAACTGACCAGCTCGTTCGAGTCAACGCCCAGAATGCCCTTGAGTTCGCCTTTGGATGCGGTTACGAAAGCAGCGTTCAGCTCCGCAACGGTGGTGGGCTTCTCGGCGATGTAGGTCAAGTCGACTATGGAGACGTTGGGCGTGGGGACGCGAATGGCAAATCCGTCCAGCTTGCCGGCGGTCTCCGGGATGACCAGCTTGAGTGCCTTGGCTGCACCGGTGGAGCTGGGAATCATGTTGAGGGCGGCGGCGCGAGCGCGGCGCAGATCCTTGTGCGGGAAGTCGAGAATGACCTGGTCGTTGGTATAGCTGTGAATGGTAGTCATGATGCCGCTGACCAGGCCTGTGGTCTCGAGAATGACTTTGACCACCGGCGCCAGGCAGTTGGTGGTGCAACTGGCGTTGGAGATGATGTTGTGCTTGGCGGGGTCGTACTTGTCCTGGTTGACGCCGAGCACGATGGTGATGTCTTCGTTGGTGGCCGGAGCGGAGATGATGACCTTCTTCACGGTCGAGCCCAGGTGCGCCTTGGCCTTGGCTCCGTCGGTAAAGTGCCCGGTGGACTCGACCACAACCTGCGCGCCGACGGAAGCCCAATCCAGCTTGGCGGGGTCGCGCTCGGCCCACACCTTGATCTTTTTGCCATCGACGGTAATAAAGTCGTCGCCATGGCCGATCTCGTTCTTCAGGTTGCCCAGGATCGAGTCGTACTTGAGCAGGTGGGCCAGCGTGGCCGGGCTGGTCAAGTCGTTAACGGCAACAAAATCAATCTCGTCATTTCCAAGAGCGGCGCGCAAAACGTTGCGGCCAATACGGCCGAAGCCGTTGATTCCAACCTTCACTGCCATGTGCTTATTCTCCTTCGTAATCGGTAGAGCTTTGGGTGTTGAACGGCAAGAGTTCGGCGTTTGAAATGCGCCCAGAAGGCAATTCCACCAAACCCATGATGGTATCACTCCGGCCATCGGGAAACCGATCAAAAGTCATCGATTCCAGCCTCCGGGAGCGGAAAATTCCGTCACAAGTATTGTGCCGTTCCAGGTACACAACAAGATGTGACGCACTGCACACTATTTGCAGCGCCTGAGCCAAGTATGGTATTCGGGTAACACCAGAGAAGGTGTCCAAGGCTTCATGAGAAGACGTTCAAGACGCGCCCCCAATACTTCGGAATCCACAGGCAAGATTGGCCAGGAACTCCCATCGAATCAGCCGGCTCCGCTGGTGCCGTTTTACGGGGACGAGGCCCCGGCGGCCAAGCCCCCGGAGCCGCCCCGCCCCCAGGAATCGCGCCCTGCGCCGCAACCGCGCCCTGCCGCGCCCGCCCGGCACTCCCGCATCGGCTTGCCCGGCTCCGGAAAGACCACCTGGTTCCGGCGTCGCGGCGTTACCCCGCTGTCGAGCGACCTGCTGCGCAATATCCTCTTCGACGACGTGGAAGAGCAGCGTTACCAGGGGCTGGTGTTCTCCACGCTGCGCTCGCTGCTGCGCGCCCGCCTGATCGCCCGCATGCCGCTGAACTACGTGGACGCGACGAATTTGTCCATTCACGAGCGCCGCCAGTGGATCAAGATGGCCAAGAGCTTTGGATACGAGGTGCAGGCGGTATTCTTCGATGTGCCGCTGGAAGTCTGCCTCGAGCGCAACAGCAAGCGCGACCGCTCGGTGAGCGAAGACATCATGCGCAAGATGGCGGAAAAGCTGAAGCCGCCAGTGTTCGAAGAGGGATTCGACAAGATCACGGTGGTGAGGGTGAAGAGTGCGGGGTAGGGACCTGCTGCGAACGAGACGCACCTCGCCGCGCACTGGAGGGTGAGCCCTGGGATTGTGGTGGAGGACGGGATGGAGAAGACGGGAAAGTTCGTACCAACCTCCGCTGAGGTCGGAATCCTAAGCTGGTTGTTTGTCATGTTTCTGACGTATGCCTTGAGGCTCTATACCCATTGGGAGTTTCGAATCTGTTTCGTTCTTTCGGCGCTGCCGATCTGGGTGGCGCAGGGCCTCCTTCTTAAGACACCCCCGAGAAAATTGGCGATTCGGGTAGTGGTATTGTTGGCCATAATCTACTTCGGGTGGGAGCTATTGCCTCTCATTTGGAAGTAGGCCCTCTCCTTTCGCTCAGGTCTCATCACGAATTTGGAGTAACCATGAGCACTTCCCCTGTTTCGGTTCCCTATGTCGAACCCTGGCTCCGCGGAACCTACGCCGACGTTCCGGCCGTCGGTCGCGCTGTGTTGCACGCCCTCGACCTCGCTCTCGACGACCTGACCTGCTGGATTGGAGGCCTTACCGATGCCGAAGTTCACTCGAATCCGCTGGGGCTGACTTCCATCGCCTTCCATCTGCGCCACATCGCGCGATCTACGGATCGCCTGCTGAGCTACGCGGATGGGAATCAGCTTTCCGCCGAGCAGTTAGCCGCGCTGAAGGCAGAGCAATCCGGCGTAGAGTCTCTCGCCGCATTGCTGTCCGAAGTTGAAGTCTCCTTCTGCAACGCCGCCGACCGCATCCGTGTGCTCGCTACCGCCGACTTCAACACTTTTCGCGGCGTCGGCCGCAAGCAGTTGCCCACCTCCATCGGCGGCGCGCTCATCCACGTAGCCGACCACACGCAGCGGCATGTGGGCCAGGTGGTGACTACGGCCAAGGTGCTGAAGGCGCTGCGCAGCTAGGCGAGCGCAGACGCATGCGTCACTGAGCCAGGGTTGAAGGCGAGCGTATAATTCCGCGCATCTTCAGAATTGAAAGGGTTCTATGCAAGATGCGCAACCTCGCTTTCTGCCCCTGGCCGCCAAAACCGCGGTCTGCCACACCCTCACTTACTTCCTGATGGGCGCTCTCGCCTTCCACTTCCTGCACTATGCGGAGTTGATTGCGCGCCCCTGCTCCGGGATGCGCCCCCTGAACGACCCGCTGGTGATGGGAGGAATCTTCTTCCAGCCATTGCGCGGGCTGCTGTTTGCCTCGGTCCTTTATCCGTTCCGTGGGCGGCTCTTTGGCCGTGCGCATGGCTGGCTGCTGATGGGATGGATGCTGATCGCGCTAGGAATCCTGGGCACTTTTGCGGCTCCGGCAGGCTCGATGGAAGGCTTCATCTACACCACGACTCCGGTCTTGCAGCAGATACGCGGCTGGCTGGAAATCATGCCCCAGGCCCTGCTGCTCTCGGCGCTGCTCTGCTACTGGGTCAACCATCCAGGCAAGAAGTGGCTTACCTGGGTCTTGACGGTGCCCTTCTTTCTGCTGCTCGCGTTCATGGTATTCGCGCTGGTTATGGCAAAGAGTTAGGGAGCGCGCTGGGAGCGCAGGGAGCGTACGCATCGAGATCACTCGCATTCCCCTGCGTTACACTAAAGCCCGCTGGTTGCCGAGCGCCGATGGGCCTGATTGAAACGATCTGTGAAAAAGTGTCTGCTCCTTTGCTGCTGACTGATTCCCGGCGAATGACGCGCTTGGCGGAAGAATTGGCGCGATGCGGCTACACCCTTTCCAGTTGCGCGCAGCGGCTCGGCGTATTTCCCCGCCTCGGCGTGAATTTCTGGCCCGCGCTGCGGCGCAAGTGGACGCCCGATGAGAACGATGCTGTCGACACACTGCTGCAGCTTTTCATCGATGGGCGCAGTGTTCCGGTTGACCGTCTGCGCAAGCGCGTATCCGCGGAATTTGTCGAAACCATAGTCGAAACTCAACTCGCGGAAATGACTGGCTCAGCGGTCCAGTCGAAGCTCTGCCTCTTTCCCTGCTACGGCAAGTACATCGTCACCGATCGCGCCGCGAAGAACAGCGCCATCAACCAGGTGATGTGGCTTTGGGGAGAGAGCTTCATTCTCGGCGGCATGGCCAAGCGCGCTCCGCGCAGGCGCGCCATCGACCTGGGTACCGGCTCCGGCGTGCATGCGATTCTGGCCGCAGATCATTGCGAGCGCGTTGTTGCAGTCGACATCAATCCGCGCGCGCTTGAGTTTGCACGATTCAATGCTGCGTTGAATGGCGCGGAAAACATCGATTTCGTGCTCGGCGACTTGTTCGAACCGGTCGAATCGACCTGCGATTTGCTTCTGGCCAATCCGCCTTACCTGCCCGATAGCGGAGCCCAGCCGGGCGACAACTTCTGGAGCGGCGGCGTGGAAGGCTCCGAGCTTTTGCG
>JBEKFD010000257.1:0-6459 GCA_050013495.1 Occallatibacter sp.
CCCTGGCCGCGAGCGAATTGCACTCGCTCAAAATGCAGCTTCATCCACACTTCCTCTTCAACACGCTGCACGGAATATCAACCCTGATCGAAACGGACGGAAAAGGCGCGCAGGCCATGATCGTCAAGCTTTCCAGTCTTTTGCGCATTGCGCTTGAGCACAGCGGATCCGATCTGATCCCTCTTCAAGACGAACTGAAATTCATCCGCGAATATCTTGACATCGAACAGATGCGCTTTGGGTCCAGGCTCACCGTCACATGGTCCATCGATCAGGGCACTCTCAAGTCCCTGGTCCCGCAACTGATTCTGCAGCCGCTTGTAGAAAACGCCATCCGCCATGGGGTCGCATCTTCTCGCGAGAACAGTTGGATTGAGATTGCATCCAGGTCGAGCGATAAAGGTGTTGAATTGAGTATTCGCAACAGCATCGGCGCAGCCAGTCCCAAGGGAATCGGTGTCGGCCTGCGCAATACACGCGCGCGTCTGAAATACCTCTACTCCGATGAAGCCACGTTTTCCTTCGCGATGGACGATGATCAGACGGCTGCCGCGACCCTTGTCCTGCCCAGACTCGGCGCGCAGAATCAACCCAGGGACGACGCTCGATCATCCCAGGAAGCCGAAAGGAAGGCAGCCGACTATGCGCGTACTGATTACCGATGATGAACCGCTCGCGCAACTAGCCCTGGCGAACATTCTCTCCAAGCGCACAGACGTCGAGCGATTCGATGTGGCCAAGGATGCCATTGAAGCCTTCGACAAACTCTCCAGGGAAACCTACGACGTGCTGCTCCTCGACATCAGCATGCCCGAGGTTTCCGGCATTGAACTTCTTGACCACATTCGAACGACGGATCAGGTTGCGCCCTCCATCGTCTTTGTCACCGCGTATGAGGAGCACGCAATCACCGCATTTAAGAAGCACGCAGTCGACTACGTGCTGAAGCCCTTTTCCAGCGAGCGTGTCAACGAGGCTCTGGACGTGGCCTTTCGCAGAACCGCCGGCGAACGAGCCGCACGGCTGATGGAAGATCTTCCGCGCTTCCAGAATCTGCTGCAGCGCGCGTCTCCCAGAATTGCCATCAAAGCCAACGGAAGAATTCTATTTCTCGACCCCGGCGATATCATGGCCGTACACGCCGAGGGCAATTACGTGCTCCTTCAACGTGAGGGCGGCTCCAACCTGCTGCGCGAGTCGATCTCCGTGATGGCGGAAAAACTCAAGGCGTATGGCTTCATCCGCATTCATCGCTCGGTGCTGATCAACGCGGCATTTGTTGAAGAAATCCATCCCTGGCCTACAGGCGAATATGGACTTCGCCTCAAGAGCGGCAAGGAATTTACCGTCTCGCGCGGTTACAAAAAAAATCTCGGAGAAATCGCCGGTTCATGGATCGGCATCGACGGATTCAAAGAAAAATAGCTGCCGCTCTTCGCTCACGAATACATATTTTGGAATTCACCATAACTTTTTTAAACTAGGTGACGAGCTTACAACCGGCATCCGCGACCTGACATCGATTGCATTCAGACTCACAGTTTGCCGCTTTTGAGCGCCTCCGCACCCCTCCAGATAGTCATATTCAAGCATCGGCTAGAGCCAAGCTAAATCATTGTAAACACAAGTCTTGATGTTTGGCGCATCAAGTGCATTCCTTCCTGCGAAGGCGGGAACCTCGCTTCCCCCGTTCGCCGCCACGAGAACGCAAAGGAAAGGGCATCTTCCATGCATCGTGATTGCGGATCCGCTGCCACATCCCATTCCGAGTCAAGATCCACGGATCGAAATGTCCCTGTCAAACAACTCCCATTTACCAACAAATTCTGGAGGCGATCGATGCGACTTATCCGTCTGCAGCACATAGCTCTCACGCTGGCTCTTCTGGCAACCGCCTGTTTCCTTGCGAACACCACGTGCATTCCCGCCCGCGCCCAGTCAGCCGTGACAGGCGCGTTGAGCGGTATTGTCTCCGACGCGAGCGGCGCCGTGGTTCCCGGCGCAAAGGTGGTTGTCACCGATACGTCCACTGACGCCAAACAGACCGTGATCACCAGCGCAGAGGGCCGCTACACGGCTGGCTTGCTCAAGCCCGGCCTGTACAAAATCACTGCCACGGCCCAAAGCCTGAAGTCGGATACCATGCAGGTAACCGTGATCCTCGGCACCACGGTTCCGGTCGACATCAAGGTCTCGCCCACAGGCAACAGCGAAGTCGTTGAAGTGACTTCAACCACTCTGCCGCTGGTAGACACGCAGAACGTGGCCCTCGCCACAACCTTCAGCGAACAGCAAATTCAGGAATTGCCCACACCCGGCGGCGACGTCTCCACGGTCGCCTTCACCGCCCCCGGCGTGGTGGTCAATGCCGGCGGCATGTACGGCAACTTCAGTTCCGACGGTCTGCCCGGCATTTCCAATCTTCTCGTGTTGAACGGCTATGACAACATGGATCCGTTCCTAAATCTGGGCAACTCCGGCAGCTCCAACCTGACCCTCGGTCAGGGCGAACTTGCCGAGGCCACTGTCATCCAGAACGGCTACAACGCGCAGTATGGCCGCGTAGCCGGGGCCATCATCAATTACACCACCCGCTCCGGCGGCAATCGCTTCCACGGCGAGGCAGACTATAACTACAACGGCAGCGTCCTGAATGCCAATGGCTGGTTCAACCAGTTCCTCGGTGCGCCCCGCCCCCACGCCGTCTCCAACCAGTGGGCAGCCAACGCCGGTGGCCCCATCGTAAAAGACAAGCTCTTCTTCTTCAGCGATTACGAGGGCCTGCACTACGTGCTCCCCGATTCCAGCGGCCCCGTCACGTTCCCCTCGCCGCAGTTGCAGGCATATGTTTTGAACAACGTGCCGGCTGTCGCTCAGCCGTTCTACGCCCAGTCCTTCGCAGCATACAAAAGCGCGCCGGCTTATTCATCGGCAGTGCCCGTCACCTCCGGGCCGGCCGCAACGCAGGATGCATCCGGCAATCTCGGCTGCGGAACCAACGCCGCGGTCCCCGGCACCGGCGGCACTCTCTTCTATGGCGGACTGGCCGGCACGCCCACTGGCGCCGGCGGAACCTTCGGCGTCGATACTCCATGCATGACCGTCGGCCACGCGCAGGCCAACAACATCAACATCGAGTGGCTGCTCACCAACCGCGTCGACTGGAACGTCAGCGACAAGCAGAAGATCTACGGCCGTGTCAAAGTCGATCGCGGGTCCCAGCCCACCTTCACCAGCTTCATCAATCCACTCTTCAGCGCGGTCTCCATCCAGCCTGAAGACGAAGGCCAGTTCAACGACACTTTCATCATTAGTAACAACAAGACCAACGTTTTTGTCGTCACCTCCAGTTGGTACTCGGCCTACTTTGGCCCTGTGAATACCACCGCATCGTACGCTGAACTGCCCATGTTCCTCATTCCCGATGACGGACTCGACGGAAGCGGCGTCAACGGCTCTCCCGGTCTGCCGCTGCTCGGAGTTCCCTTCGACCTGACTCAGGGCCGCGACTCCACCATGTACCAGTTCATTGACGACTTCAGTTGGATCAAGGGCAAGCACACGCTCAAGTTCGGTGAGAACTTCCGCCGTTCCCTCATTGACGACTACGACCAGCGCATCGACACCATCTTCCCCGAAGGCGTTGAGCTCTCCCTTGGCGACTTCGCCGGCGGTTACGTGCAAACGGTCAACGCTGCAACCCCATCCCTATGGGGAGCGCTCGGCTACAACAATTTCAATCAGGCCTATACCACAGCGCCCACTGCGCATCTCGCACTTTACAACATCGGCGCCTATGCCCAGGACGAGTACCAGGCGCTGCCTGCGCTCAAGCTCACCTTCGGCCTCCGCATCGACCGTACCGGCAATCCGCTCTGCAACGGCAATTGCTTCTCGTCGTATCAGGGTGCATTCCAATCCGGAGCGACCACGCTCACCGGCGCCTTCGACACCGCAAGCGGGGGCCCTCTGAATGCGGCCACTGCGCACCCTTTCCCCTCCGTGCAGACCATCAACTTCCAACCCCGCTTCGGCTTCAACTACGCCTTCAACGACAAGACCGAGTTGCGTGGCGGCGTTGGCATCTTCGCCGACCTCTACCCCGCCTCCTTCCTCGACGGGCCCATTCAGAATTTCCCTAACGTCAATCTTGAGACCGTCTACTCCGGCGCATTGGCCCCCAGCGGCGCAGGCTCGGTGGCTGCATTTACCGCCGCCGGCAACGCCGCTATCCAGTCCGGATTCTCCAGCGGAAAGAGCGTGCAGCAGATCAACGCAGCCGAGACCGCGGCAGGCATTCCTTTCGCGCCGCCCAATGTCAACGCGTATTTCCCCGGCACCTTCAAGGTGCCGGAATACACCGAGTACAGCATGCAGTTGGAACGTCAGATCACCAAGAGCGACGCCGTCGTGCTTACCTTTGCCGGCAATTTCGGATACGACGAAATTGTTACCAATCCCTACGTGAACGCGAGCAGCGGCGGATTCAACAACACCAGTGGCGCATGGGCCAACGTTGCGCCGTTCGCGGGCCTCAGCGCTACCCCGCCCGATCAGCGTTTTTCCCGCGTCACCTCGTTCACCAACAATGCGCATTCCAATTTCAACGGCGCACTGTTTAGTTACAAACACAGCGGACACGGCCTCACCGGCCAGTTGAGTTACACCTATAGCCGCGCGCTCGATACAATTTCCAACGGCGGTGTCGGCTTGCCCGCAAACACTGTGTCTCAGTTGAATCAGCTCACCCCGTACCTCGGCCCAGGGAACCTGAACTACTCCAACGCCGACTACGATGTCCGCAACGACCTTGTTGGCGATGCCCTGTATGACGAGCCGTACCATTCACCCAACAAGCTGCTCAACGGTGTAGCCGGAGGATGGATCGTGGGCCTGAAGACCTATTACCGCTCCGGCGAGCCTTTCAGCATCACTAATGGCGGCGTTCTGGGTAGCTTCCACACCCTGGGAACGGAGCTGATGGCGCAGACCCTTCCCGGCATCAATAGCCGCTCGATTATGAACCCCACTGGAAGCAATCCGCACTCCTGCGCCTATGCCGATTGCCTGGATCCCTCGGGCGCCGCTACCGCATCGCAGTTTGTTCCCTACACCAGTCAGGCGACTTTCGGAAACCTGCGCCGCAACGCCATCTTTGGCCCCCACTACGTCGACAGCGACGTCAGCCTGCTCAAGAAGCTGGTAACGGCGGAAGGCCTCACCCTGGAGATCGGTGCCAACGCCTACAACCTCTTCAACCACGTCAATTTTGCGCCTCCGGTATCAGACGTGAGCCTGGGCTCCTTCGGCCAGATTCAGAGTGCCGTTGCTCCGCCCACCAGCCCCTATGGATCCTTCCAGGGCGCAGCCGTGACCCAGCGCCTGCTCCAGATTCATGGCAAGATCACGTTCTAACAAATCGAGGTATTCTTGGCGCAGAAACCGGCTAACTCGCTAACTTGCTATTCCGCGAAGCGGGAGCTAACTAGCTGCCTTTGACCGAACACTAGCATTCATGTTCATTGCGCGGCCTTGGCCCTGGTCGCGCTAACCCCCAGTGATTGGTTGATCGCTCCCAGGAGTACTCCGGCCGGGTCGCCGGAGTACTCCCAGAACATGACTCCACCAAGCTTATGAGTCACAACATAGCGGCACTTGGCCACAATCGATTCAGTATCCTCATAAGATACAAACATGTGTTTTTCTGAGTTATACAAATACGGAGCAGAAGCTATCGGATCCCAGTATCGGACGAATCCCTGATTCAGCATGGTTCCCGTGATAATACGATAAGGCGCATACGCATTTGGCACGGCCTTGCCCGGCTGTAGAAATCCGTGATCCCGGTCAGCCACTTCGCCCCATACGTGACCGTAGAACGGAACCCCGAGAAGAATCTTTTCCGCAGGCACGCCGGCCTTCTCAAAGGCCCGCACAGACGCGTCATCCGAGTAGTCCCTCGCATCCGCCGGATTGCCAAACAGCGGCGCATGATGCCCCGTGAGCGGTTCGTCTCCAGGCTCGACGTAGTCGTAGGCCATCAAATTCACCGTGTCCACGTACTCCGCAACCTTCTTCATTTCCGTATGGGCTAGGTAGTCGTCCCCTGCGCCGGCGGCAATGGTGAGATAGAGCCTTCGATGATTCTTCACAGTCTCGCGATCGAATCGCCTCCGCATCTCTTTCAGCAACAGCGTGAAATTCCGCCCGTCGTCGCTGCGGAAGCGATGCCCCGAACCCGCCATTCCCGGGTACTCCCAATCCACATCGAGGCCATCCAGGTCGTAGCGGCGGATAAAGTCCATCGCGCTCTCGATGAACACGTTCCTGCTCTCGGCCGTAAGCGCGACGTCGGAAAAATTGCCTGACCACAGCCAGCCGCCAACCGAAACGAGAACCGTGAACGAAGGATTCTGCTTTCTCAGCCCGGTTAGGTAAGTAAAGTTCTGTTCGTCCGAA
>JBEKFD010000258.1:0-10687 GCA_050013495.1 Occallatibacter sp.
TACAGGCTGCCAGGCAACATTTGTCTCACTAGTACTTAGAGAGTAATGAGGAGTGTACTTGCCCCTTCTATGGCTATCCCCGCCTCCCGTTTGGCCCTGCCCGTGCGTCTAACCAGTGCTTGCTATAAACTTGCAGGCAGGGTTTCTCGATGACGTTGCGCGCTCTCCGATCGTTTTCCGTTCTTCCGGCTGTCGTTTCTTGTCTTCTGGCGGGGCTGTCGCTCTCCGCGGTTCAGGCCCAATCTTCCGGCAGCAGCTCCTCCACCAAGTCCGCGAAGGACCAGAGTTCGTCGTCGCTGCCTGCTCCGCAAGAAAAGGCGCCGTCGTTGATCGATCCGGCGGGGCCGACCGTCTCGCTGGTTAGCTCAGAGCCGGTATTCTTGATGGCCGCCGCCCTGAACGCGTGCGGCTACGACCAAGGCCTGGACGACAGCGCGCCGGTACGCAAACACGTGCGCGACGAAGTGAACCAGGCGCTGGCCCGCAGCGAGGAAGCCCGGGCGGCGCGCGACAAGGTTTGCCTGTACATTGCCCAGCACCGCATGACGGGCACGGAGCACGATATCGCGCAATACATTTCGCTGGCGCTGTATCTGACGCCGCCGCCGGAGTTGGAGACCTCGGAAGACCTGGAGGCAATGCCGCCCGATTCTACCCAGGTGGTGGAGATTGTGCCGCTGCTCAGAGACTTTGTTTCCTCGGTCGATCTGCATGGGATCTGGCTGGCTGTCCATCCTATCTACGACAAAGAGTCCGACCGGCTGCACGATCCGCTGTCGAAGATGATCGTTTCAACCAATTTCTATCTCAAGATGCCCGCTTCGACCTACGAAGGGCGGCGCTTCCTGGTTGTGATCGAGCCCATGCTTTCGCCGAGCATGGTGAATGCGCGCATCTACGGCACCGATTTCGTGGTGGTGGTTTCACCCGTGAACGGGCAGATTCGCATGACGGATGTGCGCCACGTGTACCTGCACTATGTGATTGAGCCGCTGCTCGACGCGCGCGCCAATGCCATCGACAGGGAGCAGCCCATCCTGAAAGAGGTGCGCGGCGCTCCGATGGAGTTTCGCTTCCGGTCGGATACTGTGCCTTTGACCGTCGAGTGCCTTATCAAGGCTATCGAGGCGCGGACCATGGAGACCGGGGTTCCGGAGTACAAGATTCCGGCCAATGCGGACAGGTCGGAAATGCCGCGCTACGAGCGTGAGCGGCAGGTTTACCAGTCGAAGGTGGACGCCGTCAAAATTGCCACGGTGAACCACGACATGACGCAGGGGTTTGTCTTGACGCAGTATTTTTATGAGCAGTTGATCCAGTTTGAGAAGGATCCTGCCAGCCTGCGCGACACGATTGGCGAGATGGTCTACAGCATGGATGTGGACCAGGAGGTTCATCGCGCACGGCGGATCGAGTTTGACAAGGAATCGGATGGCGAGGTGCTGGGACGCGCCAAACCGCGCAAGCTTACAGGGCTGGACCTGGCCGAGTCGCGGCTGGCCACGGGCGATGTGACCTCGGCCAGCGCCCTGGCCCGGCAGGCGCTGGCCGATCAAACCGACAGCCTGGAGTCGGCAGCGGCTGGCGCTCGCGCCAACTTCATTTTGGCGCGGGCGGCCATCATGACGGGCAAGCCGGACGAGGCCATCGACCGGTTCCAAAAGACGCTGGCCACCAGCAAGGACCAGCGGCTGCTGGCCTGGTCGCATATTTACCTGGGCCGCATGCTGGACCTCGACTGCAAGCGCGACGAAGCCGTTTCCGAGTACCAGTTGGCGCTGACGGTGCGCGATGGACAGCAGGACACGCGCCTGGCGGCAGAGCGTGGCGTGAAGGCGGCCTATGCGGTGAAGGGCCACAGTTGCGACGAGGACGCGGATGATGACGCGCCCCCGGCTGGAGCGTCCAAGCCGAATGGAACTGTGCCGCCGGCGAATTCTGCGGTGCCCGCTGGGACTCAGAAGCCGCAATAGTTGTTTGTGGGCCGCCTTCCGCTTCTCCGGTATCGTCTAATAGATGGATCGGAAATGAGCCCGCCGGCAGTTTGCCTGCGGCGCTTGTGTCCAGGTCGATCGAGAAAACAGGAAGCGATCGGGCGCGCGTGGATAGAGGCCTGGACGAACTCGAAGCCGCACTGGGGCATGGCTTTGCCAGGCGCGAGCTGCTGGTGTGTGCTCTGACGCACCGGTCTCTAGCAAATGAAAAGGCGACCAGTGAAAAGGCGGCAAACGGCAACGCAAGCCTTGAACGGTTGACTGCCGAGGGACGGGAAGAGGCTCCAGGCGAAGAAGACAATGAGCGGCTGGAGTTTCTGGGCGATGCAGTGCTGGGGCTGGTGGTGGCTGAGGCTATGTTCGAGGCGCATCCGGAGTGGCATGAGGGTGAACTAACCCGGGTGCGGGCGCAACTGGTTAGCCGCAAGCACCTAGCGGAAGTGGCCGCAGTGATCGACCTGGGCGGCCACCTGCGGCTAAGCCGGGGCGAGGAGCGCGGCGGGCTGAGGAGCAAAAGCACGGTGCTTTCGAATAGCATGGAAGCAGTGCTGGGCGCGTTGTTCCTGGACGGCGGGCTGGACCCGGTGAGGGCGTTTGCGCGCAGGCATGTGATGGGCGAAGCGGCCGATCAACTAGCGGAGCAGTTGCGCTCCGGCGCTGCGCTGGGGAATTTCAAGTCGGCGCTTCAGGAGTACGCGCAATCGGCGCACCTGGGGACTCCGGTCTACAGGGTCAGGGGTGAAAGCGGACCCGACCATCGCAAGCGGTTCCTGGTGGAAGTTCGCCTGCAAGGGGATGATGCGGAGCCAGGTCAGCCGCTGGCGCGCGGCAAGGGCAGCACCAAGAAACTGGCCGAGCAGGATGCGGCGCGGAGGGCGTTCGAGAGTTTGAAAACAGGAGAATCCACGATCGGCACGGGTTTGTCCGAATCGGAGGAACAGGCAGGGGAATGAGCACGCAAGTTCAAGAGCCGGGCCACGCCGAGCAGCATCCTGCGCACCATTGGCGGATTCATCTGCCAACAGTGCCTGAGGCGTTGGCGTCCCTGCTGCAGACTATCGTGGTGGCGCTGTTCCTGCTCACGTTTTTGCTTCAGCCCTACCTGATTCCTTCCGAGAGCATGGAGCACACCTTGCTGGTGGGAGATTTTCTGCTGGTGAACAAGCAGGTGTATGCGCCGTCTGACTGGCTGGGGCGCCGGCTTCTGCCCTATCGCGATGTGGATCGCGGCGACATTATCGTCTTTCACCATCCGCAGCCGCCTTTTCTGGTCAAGCGGGTGGTAGGCGTTCCCGGCGACCGGCTGCGCATTGAGGATGGCCGTGTTCTGGTAAACGGCGTCACCCAGGACGAGCCGTACGCGGCCTTTGAGCCCGCTGCCAGCAATCCATTTCGCGACGATTTTCCCGCCAAGGTGTATACCGATCCCGAGGTCGATCCGCAGTGGTGGCACCAGATGCAGAGCCTCATACACGACGGCGAACTGGTGGTTCCCAAGGACAAGTATTTCGTACTTGGCGACAACCGCAATCACAGCAAGGATTCGCGCTTCTGGGGATTTGTGCCGCGGTCGCAGATTGTGGCCCGGCCGCTGGTGATCTACTTCTCGCTTATGCGGCCCTCGACCACCGACGTGCAGCAGGCCCCGCTCGAAGCCGCGGATGATAGACTCGGACACGACAGGCAGCTTTCCGCAAAACTGACCGGGTTTGCGCGATGGAAGCGCATCTTCCACGTGGTGCACTAGAAGCAGGGTTCAGGGTCCAGGGTCCAGCGTCCAGGTAAGGCCCGGCGGCTGAACTCTGAACCCCGGACCCTGAACCCTGAACCCTGACTACGAGCGACAGGATGACGACGAAGAAAACAACGAGCTCAAACACGCCGCCTGAAACTACCAGTGAGCCGGTCACCGATCCCGTTGCAACCAGGGTGGAAGAGACGCCATTCGAGGCGGTCGCCAGCATCTGTTCGGTGCTGGTGGTGGGTTTGTATATCCTGATGTTTCTGGGTCAGAACTTTGTGATTCCATCCGGTTCGATGGAGAACACCCTGCTGGTGGGCGACCACCTCGTGGTGGACCGGATCACGCTGGCGCCGCCTGCCGCGTGGATGCCGCTGGTGCACTATCGCGAGCCAAAACGCGGGGACGTTGTGGTATTTCTGAAACCCGTTGCCGATCCGGACCCGGTGGACGGTTCGCCGACCTACCCATTCCTGGTGAAGCGGCTGATTGGCGTGCCCGGCGACCATATTCATCTGCACGACGGCATCGTGATTCTCAATGGCGTGGCACAGACGCCGCCCGCCGACGGCAAAGAGGCTCCCGCGATTCCCGGCGAGAAGGATTTTCTGGACGAGTTTCCAACCACGCCACCGGCCCAGGACCCAAGCGCCACCGAAGCGTGGGCGGTGGACGCGCCTAATCACATCCAGGAGGGCGACCTGGTGGTGCCTGTTGTGGGCCGGCCGTTGTTCAACTACTGGAGTTTCAAGACGCCGGAGGACCAGTATGAACAGTCGGGGATTGGCAACAGCGTAGCCTGGATGGGTCACATTGTGCTGCACTTCTTCAGCGACACGCGCTGGAAGCGGACGTTGCACCTGGTGCGGTGATCTCCGGTGGCGTTGACTTGCGCCCAGACTGATGGATAAAGAGGAATACGGTTTGCCGATACAGCCCGATCCCGAAAAGGCCCGTGTTGAAGAGACGCCGTTTGAGGCGGTGGCGAGCATCTGTTCCGTGCTCGTGGTTGGTCTTTTCATCCTCATGTTTCTCGGCCAAAACTTTGTCATCCCGTCCGGCTCCATGAAGAATACTCTGCTCGTGGGCGATCACCTGCTCGTCGACCGCATCACATTGTCCCAGCCCGCGAAGTGGATGCCGCTGGTTCACTATCGCGAGCCCCGGCGCGGCGATATCGTGGTGTTTTACAAGCCCGTTGCCGATGCGGACCCGGTGGACGGCTCGCCGACGTACCCTCCCCTGGTGAAGCGGCTGGTGGGAATGCCCGGCGATCGCATTCACCTCCGCAACGGCATCGTGATTCTCAATGGCGTGGCGCAAAGCCAGCCGCACGCTCAGCCCACTACGGCGGAAAACCATGTGGAGTTTCTGGACGAGTTTCCCGCGGTGCGGCCCGACCCTGAACCTGGCAACTACGTTACCGAGGCGTGGACGGTGGATATTGCCAATCACATCGAGAATGGAGACCTGGTCGTGCCGCAAGGCCAGTACTTCATGATGGGAGACAACCGGCACAACAGCGCAGACTCCCGATTTTGGGGATTTGTTCCCAGAGAAAATATTTTGGGCCGGCCATTATTCAACTACTGGTCGTTCGAGACGCCGGATGACCAGGAAGACAAGACAGGGATCGCCAACAACCTGGCGTGGATGGGCCATGTGGCGTTGCATTTTTTTACGGATACACGCTGGAAGCGCACGCTGAACCCGGTGCGCTGATCACCCCCTGCCCGATCCGAAGCGAATAACATAGATAAGACAATGACGGAAGACGCACAACGTTGGAAGAGGAAGCGCAGGCGGCTTTGGCTGGCCTTGGCGGCAATGATGGTTCTTCTGGCGCTGGTGATTGTGCCGCCACTGGTGAGCATCAGCCGCTACAAGAGCCGGATTACGCAATTGATGTCTGAATCGCTGGGCAGGCCGGTGCGGCTGTCTTCTGTCGAACTCCGGCTGTTCCCGGTACCCGGTTTCGTGTTGACCGATCTGACAGTTGAAGAAGATCCCGCTTACGGCGCCGAGCCTATTCTCCATGCGAATACGGTCACGGCTTCAATCCGGCTTCTTTCGCTTTGGCGCGGGCGCATGGAGATTGGCACCATCAGTGTGGACGAAGCTAGCCTGAACGTGGTGCGCACGCCGCAGGGCGCCTGGAATCTCGATCCGCTGTTTCGCACCGCCGCCGCAAAATCGCAGCCTGCCCCAGGCGGAGCCGAGGCGGGCCGCAAACAGCGCGCGATGCCGCTACCCTACCTGGAGGCGACCAACTCCCGCATCAACTTCAAGCGCGGTGCTGAGAAGCTGCCGTTTTCGTTGGTCGCGACCGATCTTTCGTTCTGGCAGGAGCAACCCGGCGACTGGCGCATCCGCCTGCGCGGCCAGCCGGCTCGCACGGATGTGAGCCTGGACCTGGCTGACACCGGCCTGGTGCGGCTGGAAGCTAGAATGCAGCGAGCGCCGGAACTGCGGCAGATGCCGCTTCATGTGGACCTGGAGTGGCGGGAGGCACAACTTGGCCAGTTGGCGCGGCTGGTTATAGGCTCGGACCCAGGCTGGCGCGGAGACCTGACCGGAGAACTGCATCTGGACGGGACTCCGGATGCGGCCCAGATACAGACACGGCTGCGGGCGACGGGTGTTCATCGCGTCGAATTCGCTCCGGCCGCGCCGATGGACTTCGATGCCAACTGCGTCTTCTTGTACCACTTTTCAGCGCGCACGGCGGAAAACCTGGCCTGCGATTCTCCCCTCGGCGAGGGGCGCATCCACCTGGTGGGAGACTTGCCGGGAAGCGGCAGGCCGCTTCGGTTCTCCGTGGAACTCGACCGGATTCCGGTGGCTGCGGGCATGGATGCTCTTAGAACGGTCCGCAGCGATTTTGGCCCTGGTCTTGAGGCTGCGGGAACGATAAGCGGCAAGATCAGCTACGACTCTGCCATTCCAGAATCCGCGCCTGTTGCGAAGCCTGCGCACGTGAAGCGCAGCAGCAGAACGCGGGCGGCGAAGGTCCGTCCGCCTGCGCCGCTCACTGGCAGTTTCACGGTAGACGGGTTTCGGATAAGCGGCGACGGGCTAAGTACGCCGATTCAGGCGGGCAAGGTGGTACTGACGCCAGTCGCAGCTCTGCCGCAGGGCCAGCAGACCGGTCCCGCAGGTGAAATTGCCCCCATTCCTGCTCTGGAAGCTACCGTAACGATTCCCGCGGGTGGGTCTACTCCGCTGGCGGTGACCGCTCGTGTAGCGCATCACGGGTATCAGTTGACGTTGCATGGGCCAGCCGGCATGGCGCGGGCACGGGAACTGGCGCATATGGCCGGATTGGCGGGTGCAAGCGCGCTGGATTCGCTGGCGGGCGACGCAGTTACGATGGATTTGACTGTCGCCGGGCCGTGGTTGCCGGTTGAGAGCGCTGCTTTCAGCCAAAACACTCCTGCCGCGGCGGCAGCCATCCCAGTGCCCGGGCTGCTCGTCGCGACTGCAGAGCCGCCGCCGGCGACCGACACTCTAAGCGGTACTGTGACGCTGCACAACGCCAACTGGAAGGCCGATTATCTCGCCAACCATGTGGAGATTACGCAGGCTTCGTTGCACATGGGACAGGGCGAGTTGCGTTGGGACCCGGTGATCTTTTCCTACGGTCCGGTGAAGGGAACTGCCAGCCTGAACATTCCCGCTCACTGCGAAGCGGCTGCGCCGTGCGTGCCCAGATTCAATGTCCACTTCGGCGATCTGGATGCGAGCCAGTTGCAGGCGGCAATTCTCGGTGCGCGCGAGCAGGGAACGCTGCTTTCCACGCTTCTTGCCCGGCTTCGGCCAACCGACGCATCGGCCGCGCCGGCATGGCCTGCGCTTGATGGCACGGTGAAGGCCGACTCGCTGATTCTGGGTCCGGTCACGCTCACCGCGGCAACGGCCTCGCTGCGCATTCTAACCACCGGCGCGGAGATCACCGGCCTGGACGCCGACCTGCTTGGCGGGCACGTGCATGGAGGCGGCACACTGACCACCGCTACTGGCCAGGGTAAGCCGGCCTATACGCTGGAAGGTCAATTCGAGAAGCTCAACCCGGCGGCGGTGGGCAAACTGCTTGGTCTGAGCTGGTCGGGCCGCACGTTGGATGGAGAGGGCAAGATCGAGCTTTCCGGATTTACGGACAAGGACCTTGCAGCTTCGGTGAAGGGGACGCTGCACTTCGAATGGCGGCACGGGGCGGTTGCGCGTCAAGAGGGAGATTCATTCGGGGCGGTCTCTGTTCCTTCGGCGCTGGCCCGGTTTGACCGCTGGACGGCGGACGCCGGCATTGCCGACGGAACCATCAAGCTCACCCGGAACGAGGTGCAGCAAGGCGACCGCAAGCATGCAGTGGATGCAACGCTGACCTTTGGCAACCCTCCCAAGGTGAGCTTTGCCGCGCCTAAAGAGACGCAGGCCAAGCGCTGATATCAAGCTCTATAAATTGGCCCGATACAATGGATTAATGGCCTTATCTAAAGCTTCTTCTGCGGTAACGATCCGCTGCAAAGGCATTTTGTTCGACATGGACGGCATCCTGATCTCCTCGCTGGGTTCGGTGGAGCGCAGTTGGACGAAGTGGGCGCTGATGCGGGGAGTGGATCCCGTTCACGCCTGCCGCATTGCGCATGGATGTCGCAGCATTGAGACGGTCGCCATCCTGCGGCCTGATCTGGATGCCGCGACGGAAAACCTGATCATCGAAAACCTGGAGATCGAGGATACGGATGGCGTGGCGGTGCTGCCGGGGGTGCTGGAGTTGCTGGCGAAGCTGCCCAGAGACAGATGGACGGTGGTGACCAGTGCTACGGAGCCGCTGGCGCGTGTGCGCCTGGCTGCCGGGGACATTCCAGTGCCGGACCGGATCGTTACCGCTGAAAGCGTGAGTGAAGGAAAGCCGCATCCTGCGCCGTATCTTGCCGGGGCGGCGCTGCTGGGATTTGCGCCGGAGGAGTGCGTGGTGCTCGAGGATGCTGCGTCGGGCGTCAAGGCTGGACGAGCGGCGGGGTGCATCGTTATTGCGACCACGTTCTCGCATTCGGTGGAGTCGCTGGCGCCTGCGCATTACCTCATCGAGGATTTGACAGGCGTTGAAGTGACGACTCTTGATGGCGATGATGGGTTGGCGCTCACGTTCGCGCCGCTGGTTCGTTAAGGGAAACTCTGCAGAGGTGTTTCGGCGATGCTTGCATTGCCTCGGGGGCTAAAGCCCGCCCCTCTTTGTTCGCTTCATCGGCACGACTGAAGTCGTGCCCTGATACAAAGCGCACTTGAATCCAGGTGACAGCGCGTATTTCTGCAGCCTGCGGAGTCGTGGACCTTTCAAAACAGCCCTTAGAACAGCAACTCCTAGACAGGTTGTGAGTTCTATTCGTCGGCTTCGATGCGGCGGCCGTGCAGGTCTTGCAACGGGCGGGAGTTGACCTTGAACAGGTCTGCAAAGGCGCGAAGCTGATCGCGGCTGAGGGTGACTTCGTCCTCGAAGATGAACCAGCGCACGCCCTCGGTGCAAGGCGGGATGGTCAGCGAGCCCATGTAGGTCCAGTAGCCGCGGTCGGCGGGCAGGAATCCGGCGGGATTCACCATGTCGGCAACCTTCTCAGTTTGGCCGGTCTTTGTGGGCAGGCTCGGCCAGAGCTCGGCCAGCACGGCGTTGGGAGGCGTGGTGCGGTCTTCGCTGAGGCGGATGGCGACGACGGCCTGCTTGCCGTCGGCGCTCCGGTGCAGCAGGTGGACGTCCATGTCGGTGAGCTTGCCCTTCACCGCTTCCTCGGCGGGATGGTGGAAGTGAAACTGGACCAGGTCATAGCGGACGCCGTTGGCGACGATGTAGCTGCCTGGGTCGACGTGAACGATGACCGTCTTGCCGTTGTTTTCGAGAGTTACCGGCCCGGAGATGTAGTGGAACTCGATGGGCTGGAGCGCCTTGTTCAGGCGCGCGCCGCGAATGTCGACGGGCGACTGCTCATGGCCCTGCGAACAGGCTTTATATGCCGGGTCGAGCTTGCCCCATTCCAAAGTGCCACGTTTGCCTTCGTAGTCCCATGGGGCGCCGGCGGGCGGGGTGGTTTGGACCGTAGATTGGGCCGTGGATTGCCAGGGGGCCAGCGCGGCGGCGCTCAGGAGAAAAACGGCAAGTGCAGGAAAACGCATCGATTGCTCCCTCGATTAGAAGACGCTCATCGCGCCAGAAAGCATTTTAAGGCATTTGCGGGGCGGCTGGGTGCGGGTGGCGATCCGGGCTGGTCTGTCGCGGTCATTGGCGGCAAAAAGCACGGACAAAGCGCGTTGCAGGCCTGTTTTTCGAGTTTCGGGTGGTGTAAGTCCTTTGTTTCAGGAGGTCGAAACGGTTTTTTTGGGCATAACCTGATTGTTTTCATGCGTGTGGGAGAAAAGGCGGGGAGGGGTGGGGTAGAAAATGCCAGGTGAAGGAGCGGGCGACCCTCGCCAGGCCGGGAAGATTGAGGAGAATATCCTGCACAACGGCGGAGACGGAGGTGTCGTTCTTTGCGGCCCAGATGCGGGCCTGGCGGTAGGAATCGACGCTGACGGCTACGGTGATGTTGCGCATGGTTGTCTCCCCGGATTTGGCGGGATTTTGGATTCTTGGCTCCATTGTGCGCCTGCGGTGGGTAATTATGTGCAAGCTATTTGCGGTCGTGCGGGCGGCGAAGGATCAATTGCTCGACTGCGCTGCGGCGCGCTGGTGATTGAGGGCAAGGAGGCGGGCGAGGATTTCTTCTTTCGAGAGGTTGGAGGGCCAGCCGTATGCGGCGAAAACGGCCTCGTCGAGGGCGCGATGGGCGTTGGCCAGCCATTCTGGACGCAGGTTGTAGAGGTTGGTGAGGGTGCGGTTCTTCAGTTCTTCGGGTGCGATGCCCGGAGGGTTGAGCCATGCGTCGCGGAGGCGGACGAGTTCGCGGGCGGCGTCGGCGAT
>JBEKFD010000259.1:0-6304 GCA_050013495.1 Occallatibacter sp.
ATACCCATCCCTGCGCCAAACAGCATCTTCACGAATTTGTCGTTCTTCCAGACACGGTTGAACAACATCACGCAGACATAGATGAGCACCGGGACATACATCATCGATGACAGGAAGGGATAGTCGCGCGGGCTGGTCCAGAACAATGCCCAGAGAGAAAATGGAGCAGCCAGGATGCCGATGAATGCTGCCGCTCTGGCGATATTGAAATATCGAACCCAGGCGCGCATCTCCGCCAATCGCGCGGTATCGAGTACCCGGAATGCAGCGACGCTCACTTGTGTCCTCTCAAAAGCTTGGATCGTGCGGAGTGGCACATAGTTTAGCATGTGGATTCGCGATCAGCTTGCTGTAGGATAAGAGCCACTCCGCTCGACAGCTTGCGGCCCAACTAAAGCGATGCGTGTTCTACAGTTAATCGACTCGCTTCCCCTTGCCGGAGCCGAGGTCCTGGTCAAAGACATTGCTCCGCGGCTTCAGGAAAGAGGCATCGAGTGCGAAGTCGCAGTCCTGCGCAAGCTGAACAGCGCTTTGGAATCGATGCTGGAGCGCGCAGGTGTGCCCTTGCACAGCACCGGTGTGACAAACCTGTATTCGCCGCGTCAGGTTGGTCCATTGGTAAATCTGATGGGGCACTTTGACATCGTCCACGTGCATCTGTTTCCCGCACAGTTATGGGCGGTGCTGGCCGCGAGGAAGATGGAAACCCGGATCCGGCTGGTCACGACCGAACACAATACCTGGAATGCCCGCCGGCGCTTGTGGTTACGCCCTCTCGATCGTTGGATGTACCCACACTATCAACTCATTGCCTGTAACAGTGAGGCAACCGCCGACGAACTTGTCCGTTGGTGTCCGGGGATAGCAGAAAAAATCAGAGTAATTCCCAACGGCATTCCCGTTGAAGACTTCGAAACTGCGGAACCTGCTGATCTGGGCCTCGAAAATCAAGACGGAGCACGCCTGGTTTTTGTCGGCCGCTTTGAGCCGCAGAAGGATCATCGAACCATTCTGCTTGCCCTTAAGAACCTCCCCGAGGTTCGGCTGCTGCTGGTCGGAGATGGCCCCTTGCGTCGAGAACTTGAAGACCTGGCCCAATCCATCAATGTCAGGTCGCGGGTGAGCTTCCTGGGCAGGCGAACTGATGTTGCCAACGTGCTGAAAGCCTCCGACATCTACGTCCACTCTACGAACTCTGACGGATTTGGCATCGCAGCCTGCGAGGCGATGGCCGCGGGTCTGCCGGTTATTGCCAGCGATGTGCCCGGACTTGCCGACGTGGTGCGTGGAGCTGGCGTCTTGTTCCCGGTCGGCGACCACGCAGCTCTGGCGCGTGAAATTCAGGAGTTGCTGGCTTCCCCGGCGCGTCGCCGTGAGATGAGCAAAGCCAGCCGAAAACGCGCGCAGTCGTTCAGCATCGATAAAACCGTCGACGGCTATCTCGCCATGTACGAATCGCTGTGTCGCCAGGAGCGCCAAAGCGCGGGAGTAATGCCATGAGCAATCTGGATCCCGCGGTGGTCGAAGGTTTTGGCCAGGAGTGGAGCCGATTCGACCAAAGCAGCGTTCAACAAGATGAACTTCGGGCCTTGTTCGATGCGTATTTCGGCGTCTTTCCGTGGACTGCACTGCCGGCAAATGCCACGGGATTTGATCTCGGTTGTGGCAGCGGGCGGTGGGCGCAGTTTGTGGCGCCGCGTGTGGGCCGGCTCCATTGCATTGACGCCAGTCTCGCCGCACTGGAGGTGGCACGCAAGAACCTCAACTCCTATTCCAACTGCGAGTTCCACTGCGCCTCGGTGGATGCCATCCCTCTTCCCGACGGCTCTGCTGATTTCGGTTACTCACTGGGCGTCCTTCATCACATACCGGACACCCAGAGAGGCATCGTCGAATGCGTGCGCAAACTCAAGCCCGGCGCGCCGTTTCTGCTGTACTTGTACTACGCTTTCGACAACCGCCCGTGGTGGTTCCAAAGCATTTGGAAGGTGTCTGACATTGGACGGCGGCTACTATGTAGACTGCCCTTCGCAATGCGATCTGCGCTATGCGATCTGATTGCAGTCGCCGTCTATTGGCCACTGGCTCGCCTCTCCGCCGGCCTGGAAAAACTCGGCGTAAATGTCAGCCATTTGCCGTTGTCAGCCTATCGTCATCGCAGTTTCTATGCCATGCGAACCGATGCCTTGGATCGCTTCGGCACCCGGCTGGAGAAGCGTTTCACGCGGGAAGAGATGCAGCGCATGATGGAACAAGCCGGACTGGAAGGGATCGTCTTCAGCAAAAGCGTTTTCTGGTGTGCTGTCGGATGGCGCGGTAGAAATCGATGTGACCCTCACTTGGGTACGGACCATGGAAGATCGGCCACCAATTCGAAATGATCAATACGGCACAACGATACCTGCAAATCTTAAAACGGCAGAAACGCCCCTGGAAGTTCCTTGGGTCACGTATCCTCTGGAGGAGCCGGCTGTGCTCGTTCTTCGAAATAGAAAAGGGCAACTACCGGCTGAAGTTCCATCCCACAGCCTTATCAGCGATTTTGTGGATTGATCCACAAGACCGCGCGGGTGACGAATCGTTCTTGCAACGCTATTTGAAGGAAGGCGATACCGTTGTGGATGTGGGCGCAAACATTGGTCATCTGGCCCTGCAAGCTTCAGTGCTGGTGGGAGCCGGAGGTAAGGTCTACTGCGTGGAAGCCCACCCGCGAATTTACAAGTTCCTGTGCAAGAATGTCGCTCTGAACCAGTTTTCTAACATGGTTCTCTTTAATCTGGCTCTGGGAAACAAGGCATCTGAAATTCTATTTTCCGACACACGCGGTGACGATCAGAATCGGGTTACGGAGAATGGCTCGGGGATCCCGGTTAAGATGATGAGGCTCGATGATCTGTCCATTGCGGAAGATTCCATTGAACTATTGAAAATCGATGTGGAAGGATATGAGAAATTCGTTCTGGAAGGGGCGCAACAGACCCTGGGTAAGGTTTCCTGCATCTACATCGAGTCCTACGAACCTCACTTCGGCAGGTACGGATACGGATGTGGCGATGTCATCAGCCTGCTGGAGAACAGCGGCTTCAGACTCTTCAGGCTCTGGGCCTGCGACTCGATAGTGCCTGTTGATTCCAGCTATAGCTCCTCATACTGCGAGAATTTAATTGCTATACGTAGCCTGGAGGCGTTCCTGGAAAGAACCCGGTTTCGCATAGCGGCGTAGATCCCCCTGGGCACGATAGTTGTACATCCGGCTGTGAGTATTTATGGCAGGCTCAGTCCACAGATTGGCGCGGCGAGCACTTCAGGCGGCGAAGCGCAGGATTATCTACAAGCTCGGCTTCGTCAGCGACCAGAAGTTCTATCTGGATTCGGGAATCGTCCGTCCGCGCACCGATGTTGATCGCATCATGCTTCACGCTGATGCCGTTGATATTGAGTTCGTCCTCCCAGTCGATGGTTCGAAGGCGCGCAACTTTTACCGCCCGCGATTCGTCTATGGCCTTAGCGATGCGACAATCGATCCCATTTCCAACCTGGTTTACGATGCCCGGGGACAATTCATTGCAGAGAGCAGCAGTTGGCTGGTCTTGCGCCAGTTCTACAGCTGGCCCCAGCCCTCGATCAGGGTGCCAGGCTCCAGGCTCAGCGGTGAATTCGTTTTTCTTCCCAACAACAGCTACTATCACTGGCTCGTGGAAGACCTGCCAGTCTTCCTGAAGTCACTGGCGGTTACGCATCGGGCCAAAGTGCTTTTGCCGGGAAATTCCGCGCCCTACGTTCGCGAGGTAGCAGAACTAATCGACAATGAAATCGTTTTAATGGATTCACCGGTCCGGGTCGAGCGATTGGTCATGACGGGAAAGACTGGCGGCATGGGAAGCCCGTTGGCCGGCCTTACGCCGCACCCGTCCGACGTTGCGATCCTGCGCGAGTTTTTCGCCAAACATCAGGAGCCCGCTGCGGACGAGCGTAAGCTCTATCTGTCGCGCGTGGGACAGAAGCGAAGTCCCGTCAACGAGGCTGCTCTGCAACTCGAGATGGAGAAGCAGGGCTTTGCCCGCTTTGATGGCACTGGCATGAGCTTGCTTGCGCAGGTTAAATTGTTCTCGTCCGCCAGGCAGTTGATCGGGATGCACGGCGCTGCCCTTTCGAATATCGTTTGGACGCCCGCAGGCGCCGATGTCTGTGAAATATTTTCATCTACCTATATGCCGAGCTGCTACTCCGCGCTCACTGCGATCCGAGGCGGGCACTACACAGCAGTCTCCTACGCTCCGGGTCCGCAGAACATGATCGATCCTGCAAGTTTCGAGCAACTCGTGGCCATTGCGCGTGGGACGCCGTGAGCAGACTAAGCTAGCGCCGTTTTTCGAAAACCAACAAATTGCCGTGGGCTAAGTAGGGGCTGCGGACGCTGCGAAACCAGAACTCGTTCCAGGCGTGCAAAAGGGGCGCAAGCGCTCCGCTGCGGCCGTACCATTCGGTGAACTCGCCGCAAATCCGCGCCTGGTAGCGACATCCATGCGACTCGAAGAAGCGGCGCAAAGCCGGCATCCGGGCGTGGCGGATCACCAGGCCTCCTTCGTCGGTGTGTACCCAGTACTCTCGTCCATACGGTCCGCTGACGATCCGCCGAAATCGCGACTTGCCTAAGAGACCTCTTCCCAGCGAGCCCAGACGCGAGATGGTTGCATCCAGCCCGCCAATATTGGCTTCATAGAGAAAGAGTTTGCCGCCCGGTCGGGTAACGCGGATCAATTCGCTCATGGCGGTTTCCAGCATTGGGATATGCATCAGCACGCCCCAGCAGAGCACAGCATCAAAGGTCGCGGCAGGAAAGGAAAGTCCGGCAACCAGGTCTTCACGTTGCACGGCAATGTCACTTGCCAATCCCATCTCTTGAATATGCGCGCTCGCTGCACGCACCCGGTCGGGAGAGAAATCGGCCGCCACCACGCGATATCCGCGGCGCTGCAGGCGCATGGCATGTTGCCCGATACCGCATCCGATGTCGAGCCAGCGAGAGCCCGCCGGCACGCCACCGTGCTCGGCTATCCAGTCGAAAACCAGCTCGTAAAGCCGCTCCGAGTGTGGATTGCGGTAAACACTTTCCCATCGCTCATGAATAGCAGGCCCGCTCAGCGCGCTGCTTGCGGATTCAGATGCTGATGGCATGTTTCCCTTCGATAATGACTCGCTTCCCGCGTGGATCATGAACAGCGATATATTGTAGGCCAGCCCAAATGAGAATCGCGCTTCTGGTACCGACGCTGGAAATCGGAGGGGTGGAGCGTGTCTTCGCCAACCTGGCCAACGGATTGCACGACCAGGGCGTCGAGACAGACCTGGTGGTCGGCAGCGCCGGGGGGGAGATGGCTGCACCTCTCGATGCTGGTGTCAGAATCTTCGATCTGCAAAGCAAACGCATGCTGATGAGCGTACCAAGACTTGCAAGGTATTTGCGAGCCAGAAATCCTGACGTTCTGATAGCCGCCATGTCCCACTCCAGCGCTGCAGCCGTTTTGGCGCGTGCGGCGGCTCGCAACCATGTCAAGGTTATCGCGACCGAACATAACACGATGTCGAAGATAGTCGAGAACACTCGTGGCTTGAAGTACCGCCTGATGCCGCTGTGGAGTCGTTGGGCGTTGAATTCTGCTGATCACATTGTTGCGGTTTCCAGCGGCGTAGCGGACGATCTCTCACTGCGAACCGCCATTCCGCGCTCCCGTTTCCAAGTGATCTACAACCCGGTTATCTCCGATTCCCTGTATCGTGCAGCGCAGGAACCGATTGAACATCGCTGGTTGCAGCCCGGCGAGCCCCCAGTGGTGCTGGCTGTCGGCCGGCTGGATAAACAGAAGGATTTTCCCATGCTGGTGCGGGCTTTTCGACTGCTGAGGGATGCGAGGATGGCCCGGCTGATGATTCTTGGTGAAGGTCCCGACCGGAGCCGGATTGAAGGCGCCGTACGGGAAGCGCGGCTGACGGAAGATGTCGCACTACCTGGCTTCGAGACCAATCCCTATCGCTTCATGCGCCGGGCCGCAGTTTTTGCGCTTTCTTCGGGGTGGGAGGGTTTCGGCGTTGTATTGGTCGAAGCTTTAGCGATGGGTCTTCCTGTCGTCTCCACCAACTGCACCTATGGACCGTCTGAAATCCTCGAGAACGGCAAGTATGGAACGCTTGTGCCGGTCGGCGATCACGAAGCAATGGCCAAGGGTTTGTTGCACGCGATGCAATGTTCGCCGCAAAACAACAGCGAGTACCTTCAACAATTCACTATTTCTTCAGCGGTCTC
>JBEKFD010000260.1:0-6291 GCA_050013495.1 Occallatibacter sp.
CCGGCCAGTTGCAGAAGCTCTACTACATCGGCCCGCAGTTCCGCCGCGAGCGCCCGCAAAAGGGCCGCTACCGCCAGTTTTCGCAGATCGGCGCTGAGGTGATCGGGCCACCGTCCGCCGGCAGCGAAAGCCCCATCCGCGACGCCGAAATCCTGGAAATGCTGGCCACGCTGCTCGACGAGCTCGGCATCGGCGGCTGGACCCTCCACCTCAATTCCGTAGGCTCGCAAGCCGACCGCACCCGTTACAACGAGGTACTTCGTGCCGCGCTCGTTCCCGTCGTCGGCCAGATGTGTGAAGACTGCCAGCGCCGCGCCGTCACCAACCCTCTGCGCGTGCTCGACTGCAAAGTCCCCGCCGACCAGCCCATCATCGACTCGCTTCCCGTCATTGCAGACTCGCTCGACGACGCTTCCCGCGCTCACTTCGCCCAGGTCCTCGCCGCCCTCGACGCCGCCCAAGTTCCCTACACCCGCAACCACCGCCTCGTCCGCGGCCTCGATTACTACACCCGCACCACCTTCGAGTTCACCCACGGCGGCCTGGGCGCGCAGAACGCCCTGCTCGGCGGCGGGCGCTACGACGGCCTGAGCGAGGCCATCGGCGGCCCCAAGGCTCCGGGCATCGGCTTCGCCATGGGCGAAGACCGCCTGGTGCTGACCATCCAGGCTCTTGAAACCGCGCCACAGGAAAAGGCAGATGCCTTTATCGCGCCCCTGGCAGACGCCAACGACGAAGCCGCCCTCACCCGCATCAACGCCGCCGCCCTCGCCCTCGCCCGCGAACTCCGCCGCGCCGGCCTTCGTGTCGAATTGGGAGAAGGCAGCTTCCGTCTCAAAAAGTCCTTTGAAGCGGCCGACAAGTCCGCCCGCCGTATCGTCATCCTCGGCGAAGACGAGCTCCAATCCGGTATCCTGACCGTGAAGACCTTCGCCACTGGAATGCAATCGAAAGTGAATCGCGAGGAACTGGCGGTCTATCTCTCCTCGCCCGCAAGCGAATAAGGACAGACGTAGTGCTCGATTTTCTAGGCAGTCTCGAACGAACCCACCTCTGCGGCGATCTCCGCGCCGCCAACGCCGGCCAGCATGTTGTGCTCATGGGCTGGGTCAATCGCCGCCGCGACCACGGCAACCTCATCTTCCTCGACCTCCGCGACCGCTCCGGCATTGCCCAGATCGTGCTCGACAAGGAACTCACCCCTGACGGCCAGTTGAAAGGCGAGCAGGTTCGCCCGGAGTATGTCGTCGCGGCCGTCGGCAAGGTTCGCCTGCGCGATCAAGACGCCATCAATCCCAAAATGCCGACCGGCGAAATCGAAATTGAGGCCCAGCAGTTGCTCGTCCTCAACGACACGCGCCTGGCGCCTTTTTCGCCCTCGGAAGAAGCCATCCAGAACGAAGAAGTCCGCCTGAAGTATCGCTACATCGACCTGCGCCGCCCTGAGATGCAGCGCAACTTCCGCCTGCGCCACGACGTCACCCTGGCCATCCGCGAGTCGCTCAGCAAACAGGGCTTCCTGGAAATCGAAACCCCCATCCTCACCAAGTCCACTCCTGAAGGCGCACGCGACTTTCTCGTCCCCAGCCGAGTCCATCCCGGCGAGTTCTACGCCCTGCCGCAGTCGCCGCAGATCTTCAAGCAAATCCTCATGATCTCCGGCTTCGACCGCTACTTCCAGATCGCCCGCTGTTTCCGCGACGAAGACCTGCGCGCCGACCGCCAGCTTGAGTTCACCCAAGTCGATCTGGAGATGAGCTTCCCCCGCCAGGAGCACGTCTTCGCCGTCGTCGAGCAGTTTCTCGCCTCATCCTTCGCGGCCGCCGGCGTCACGCTACCCACGCCATTCCCGCGCATCACCTACGACGATTCGATGCGCCAGTTCGGCTCCGACAAGCCCGACCTGCGTCTCCCCGGCCTCACCGACGTCCGCTCCGCCTTCCCCGACGAAGCCCTGGCCACGCTGCAGATCGATCCGGCCCTGCCCGTCGTCGCCTTGCGCATTCCGAGTGTCGGCGAGCTCAGCCGCAAGGAGCGCGAAGACAACCACCCCCTGTTCGACCAGAAGAAGGGCGCCAAATTCATTGACGATTTCAAGCGCCTCGCCAAAGGCTTCCCCGAGAGCGCCGCGAAAGCGCGCGAGCTGGCCGGCGCGTCTGAATCCGACTTCGTCATCGTCGTCGCCGGCGACCCTGCACATCCCGTGAAGGCCAGCGACACCAAGTTCGAAGGCCGCCTCTCCGAACGCGAAATCAACGTCTACTCCGCCGCCGGCAACTTCCGCACTGAGCTGGCGAAAAAATACGCTGATCGCCACAAAGCCTTCGGCGTTACAGAGCAGGTGGTCGAAGACGCGCACGAGCGCAACGCAACAAATCCAACCGACGGCAGCGCCGCCTTCAATCCCATCTGGATTGTCGACTTCCCCATGTTCGAGTACGAGCTGTCCACGGGCAAGTGGGTGCCCGCGCACCACCCCTTCACCGCGCCCCACGAGCACGACATGGCCAACCTCATCACTGACCCGGCCAGTGTCCGTGCCAACTGCTACGACCTGGCCATGAACGGCCTGGAGCTCGGCTCCGGTTCCATCCGTATCCACCGCAAGGATATTCAGCAGCAGATTTTCCAGTCCCTCGGCATCAGCGACGAGGAAGCCCGCGCCCGCTTCGGCTTCTTCCTCGACGCGCTCGAATACGGCACGCCGCCCCACGGCGGCATCGCCCTCGGCCTCGACCGGATCGTGATGCTCCTGGCCGGCTCCTCCAGCCTGCGCGAAGTGATCGCCTTCCCCAAAACCGCCAAAGCCATCGACCTCATGGCCGACGCGCCGACAACGGTCACCGATCAGCAGTTGAAAGAACTGCATATCCGCGTTGCGTTGAAAAGTTAGCTGCGGGCACTGCAAGCCCATCTCTAACCTTGACCTGTCATGCTGAGCGAAGCGCACTTCAGCGGAGTCGAAGGACCTGCTGTTGCACTTCGGAAAACATGCAACGATCCTTCGACTCAAAACACTAGAGTTCTTTAGTCTTCTTCGTCGAAACCATCCCCGCAACCTCTCCGAACAGGATCATCAGCGCCCCCGCAACCCACACGAAATGCCCAATCAGCGGCACCATCGGCGCTTTGACGAAGAATACCCAGGTGGCCACGACGCAGATTAGAATCGCCACCGCAAGTACCCGCCGGATGAGCACAAACTTCTTCCAGATGCAAAAGAAAAGGTACAGGATCACCAGCGGATTCACCCATCCGCTCAGGATCAGGCAGCAGGCGCCCAGCAGATCCTTGCCCTGCATCGTACCCGAAACGAGGTGAAGTATGCCGGCGCTCGCCGAGATGGCTACCGTTGCACACATCCAGCCGGACATGGGAAGGGAGCCAGGCCCGCTGGGTGTGTGCGCATCCCGCACGGCCGGCAGAAAGAATGCCACTACAAAGACAACGATCCCCACAAGTCTGACGATGCGAATTGCCATGGTGTTCACCTTCCCGTCCAGAAACCTCAACCCACCGGAACGCCTTCGCGCTCGCGCAGGCCGGCCAGCCGCGTCGTCTCCAGTTCGCCGCGATAGAACATGTTAAATGTATCGAACGGAATCAGCCGTTTCCCGTCGGGATGCGCGATGTGAATGCAGCTCTTCTTTACGCTGCGCACATCGAACGCCTCGGCGTCTATGAACTGCACGATCAGAATGCGAAACAGATTCCTGTAGCCGAGATTTTTGGGGAGGAGAACCTTGGGCAGGCAGCAGAGCAGCTCCTTTAGCGTGGATGCTTGCGAGCTCGGCGAGTGATTCGTCGCAAACAGCTTGAACAGGTGGTCCCGCAACCCGGCTTCCTGCTCATACACAATCGTGTTCTTCGCCCCGTTGATCAGCACGTCCGGCGGCACCATCCCCGTCAGCGGAACCGTCTTCCCGCCCATCTTCAGCGCATAAGCCATGGCCAGCGCGTCCGGATGACACGGCACCGGAATCAGGTCCTCAGGCCTGAATACGTCTGTCTGTTCGAGTATTCGCCGCCTCACTTCTGTCAGTGTAAGCCGATGCTGCGCGCTCTCAAATCCCTTCAACCTTCCTGCCTGCTGCACCGGCTGAAATGTCACTCCCCGCACCGCGGGCTGCGTCAGGGCAAAGTCCACAATCGCGCCTAACTCGCCGTCGTTCACGCCGCGCTCCACAGTTACAACCAGCGTCGTGGAGATACCGAACTTGTTCAGCCGTTCCAGCGCCTTTTCGCGAATCCCGCGCAAATCCGCTCCCCGCAGTTGCATCAGCGGCTCACGCTTGAGCGAGTCAAACTGCAAGTACACCTCAAACTGCGGCATGAACCCCGCCAGCCTTTTCGCAAACTCCTCGTCCTGCGCAATCCTGATCCCGTTCGTATTCACCATCAGGTGGCGGATGGGCCGCTCCTTGCACATCTCAAGAATCCGGAAAAAGTCCGGATGCAGCGTAGGCTCCCCGCCCGATATCTGCACCACGTCCGGCTCTTTCTCATTGCGCACCACGCAGTCCAGCATGGCTTCGACCTGCTCGAGCGTGCGATATTCCGTCCGGTGCTGCCCGCTTCCCGCATAACATATCGGACACGTCAGGTTACACGCATCGCATATCTCCACCAGCGTCAGGCAGCTATGCTGCTCGTGGTCCGGGCACAGCCCGCAGTCGTACGGGCACCCGAATTTAACCGGAGTGTTATAGACCATCGGCTGCTCCGGCGTTTTGATGAACACCTCGCGCGCGCGCCGGTAATAATCCACATCGTCGGCCACCAGCACGCGCTCGTGCCCATGCTCCGGGCACCGCTTCAGCATCAGCACTTTATTGTTTTCAAAGACGATCTTCGCGTCCACGCGCCGGTAACAGGTGGAGCAAATGGAGATTGCCACGTCGTAAAAAAGATAAGGCCTAAGTTTCTCAGTCATTGATGTCCTTCCTTGTAGCTGTACGCCCTTTGATCACAAGCCAGATCACCAGCACAACCAGCAGTCCAACCGCCGATCCGATCATCGTCGCAAGTTCGGCGTAGGCGGTTACGAGCAGCACACCTACGGACCACTGTGAGTTCATGACCGTGAGAGCCAGGGCATAGTTCACGCCGCACGAAACCGTAGCAATGGAAAGGATGGTCGCCAGAATTACGGCAGCCTTCGCCAGTCCAGTCTTATTTCTCCACGGTATCCACATGCGATCCATGCCTTCCAATTAGCCGGTTCACCATGAGCCATGAACGAGTCATCCCGCCGTCATTGCGCGTTCAACATGCGATTCACCAACCGCCAGGCGGTCTCGGAACCCAGCAAGTTCCGCACGGCCGGGCCCTTCCAAATGGCCGCCGCATTCGCCCGCGACAGGCTTCGGAGAAATCTATAGTCCCCATCCGATTCGCGCCACACCACCTGAGCATCCTTTTTGGTCAGCACTGCCGAGAGACTTACCTGAACGTCCCACGGTTCGCCGCCGCCAGTTGATTCGGGCCGCGCCGGCGCCACGGTTTCGCTGAGCACGGTTACATGTAGAACGCCATCGGCATCCGCGCTTGCAGGGTCTTTTTGCGAGAATGCCTTCACGCCCGCGAGCCGGGCCTGGGAGTTGATCCTAACCTCAATAAAACTGGCCAGAGCGTTGGGATCGAGATGGTGCGACTCGGAATTGTTGCTGACTTCCACTCGAATCCTCTGAATCCCCTCGAAATCGAGGCGCACCGGCGGGGGCGGAGGCTCGTGCAACGGCGGCAGAAAGCACGCTCCACAGGCCAGAATCCCAACCGCGCAACCCAGCGTCACCAGCTTCTTTGCAAGCATGACGGCATTCCCTCTCTTTACTCGAAAACTGCCAGAGGGCCGCTCATTCGGATCGGATGCGGCAATGCTATTCCCTCTTATCGAGCTTTTTATCATCCCCTTCGTCAAGCAGTTTTTGCGGTTGTGACACTTTATCTCGGAAGCCCCCCACTGCTGCAAGTGTCACCCACACGATCAATGTCAGGATCAAGGCGGCACCCGAAAGCGCCATGCCAAGAAGCTCAAGGATCCCCAAACTGGCGAACGCGCCGCTCCCTGAACCCGAAAAAATAGCCGTAATTCCGCACAGGCCCAGCGAAACGACAAAGACAACCGCCAGCCCGATAACGATCTTCGCAAAAGGAATCCGGTCAATCAGCCGCGCGTGCATGTGTTCCTTTCCACGTTCGAACTTCGTCGAGCACCAGCAAAAGAATCCCCGCCACACAACTCCACTGAATCAAATTCATCCCGCTAATCAGCGGCTGCGGCTTCAGAAA
>JBEKFD010000261.1:0-6290 GCA_050013495.1 Occallatibacter sp.
AGCGCCGCGTAAATCCAAACCGGACTCGTCGCGCGCGCCGTCCTCATCCAGACAGCGAACGGAATACACCCTAGCGCCGCCAGCCCTACCCCCGCCAGCAGCACCGCCCCGGCCATCAGCAGCCCCGCCCGCGTATTCAGCCATGAGGCGGAATCGCGCCCAGCCGCCAGGTTCACCAGCACCAGCGCGCCGACGCACGCGGCATGAACCGCAAACAACCCCGCGCTGAATCCGATTTCATCCCGCTGCGCCTTCAATCGCCGGTACCCAAGCCCAAGAAAAACCGCAAACGAGACAATCCCGGCCGGCGCCAGCGGCCCCAGCAACGGAGCGGCATGCGGAACGCTCGCCACCAGCGCGCAATCCACCGCCAGCACGCCGGCAAGCAAATACAGCCGGCCCAGAAGAAACCGGGGCAGTAGAAAACGGAGCGGGAGCGGGAGCGGTCCCGACTGAGAAGAGACCTTCTCAGTCAGGATCCGGTTGAAGTGGCTGTTCAGGGGATTCCTCCGTCTACTTGCGAAGCCGCGAACGCAGCACCGCAAGCGACCCCACAAGAAACGAGACTCCGGCTACCGCCAGGCTCGGATCTACTTCGGGAGCTGCTCCGCTATTCCCCCCCGGAGGAGGGTTTCCACCATGATGACCGTGTGCGAAAGCCGGGGCGCTCAACAAGAGCGCAAGGCCAAGCACAAGGGCGGAGGACTTCCATTTGTTGTTCATGGTTGTCTCCAGCTTCTCTGGGGACAGGCGCCGTTTCCACCCCAAAGTCAGACACGCCAGGCACGCGGCCTTCCATCCGCAATGCATCTGGCCGTTCTGTGTCTGAACTCGGCGCGAGAGAGACCGCTCCCGGTGGACGTGCATTCACCGGATCACAGCCTCAACGGCACAGGTCGTTCAGGTTGATCAGGCGAAGTTCCACCTGAAAGGGCCAATGAAGCTTCGAACCACTGCGCCGGGGAGACTTGCATTGCGAGGCAGTACCGACTCCCCAGTTGTGGTTACTGGAACTGGCAGGTTCCGCGCGCCTCGCATTCATTTTGCAGGTATTGTTGGAGAGATTAAATGACACAAGGGCAGCAGGCACAGACCCCGTCCGTAACTCGCAACCGGCGCACAGGTACCCTGGAGGGTAACGCCCGGTGCTGGGTGCTCAATGGGGATAAGCGTTAATTTAAGGCGTTGTTACGTCCGGGCAGGCGGCTGTCCGTCCGGAACGGCAATTCAGGCTCACCCTAAGCTTGGAAAATGCACTATTACCTTTTGCGATAGACTTGGCCGTAGATTTCGCTCATGGCCAATCCTCTTAATGCTCTGACAAAACGAGTCGCTGAACTTGAAAAGCACGTTCACGTCTTACGTGGCGTTGAAGGGGAGCAAAACGGGGAAGCCGTAAGCGATAGCACAACCGAAGACAAGAAACAGAACGAAATGGGGCATACGACCCCGGTTCGTCCGCGTCGGAATCCAACTAAAATACAGGCCAATAATCCCAAATCCAACTGGTCCGACTCCATTAAATGGTGGAAGTCGCATCCATTTGAATGGTGGAAACTGCGGCTCGAACTCTTGGCTCTGCTTGCCGGTATAGGCTATGCCGTTGTCACCTACCTCCAGTGGCGCGATCTGCGACATAACTTTGAAGCCGAGCAGAGATCGTGGCTGCAAGTGGGATCGAATTTGCAAAGCTTTGGGAGCAATATTCCCGATACCGTCGCAGTAAGCGTAAAAAACACGGGGAAGAGCGTCGCGGATAAGATTGAGGGGATTGCGGCATTCGAGATTATTAGCAAAGAGAATACCCCGGGATTTTATCGAAACGATAGGCCTAAGAATCACGTAACAGGGGGCATCGCTTTCCCCGATACCGCCGGCAGTGGGTGGATCGTGAGCAGCCTCGATGAAAATGGAAACTATATTCCGGTATTGGATAGCGACAAGAAGCGTCTTCTCAATGGCGACGCGTACATTGCCGTTTACGGGCAGATTTACTATCAAGATCGATTTGGAGGCCATTGGACCCGTTTCTGCGATTGGAAGGCTTATGTTCCGGGCGGCTATGCCTCTAAGGCGTGCACCACATGGGCCGCGGTCGGAGATGGGAATCCCCCAGCTCAATAACATAGATTTTGATTGCCGCCGACATCGGGCAGCACAATATGCGCACCAACCGATTCGTCGCCCAGGAGAATCAAATGCGGCTTGCACGCATCCATCCGCTCTGAGCTAGAACTCTGATCGAAATCAAGCCTTCTGAGCCGCACGTTCCTGTTCTTGCGCCAAGGGTGGGATACCTCGCCCCCCAACTTGGCCTAGAACTTGGCCTCAAATGCCCGGAACCGCCGCTCCATCTCCCATTGCGCCGCTGCCTTTTCGCTTCCATCCAGGAATGCCTTGCACGCCGCGGAAGGCTTTTCTATCCCCAACACCTGCACTTTGCACGCGGACGCCGGCGCAGTAAACACATCCTCCGCCGCCCAAAAACTTTCACCCGGCAGAAAATCGTGTTCCATCCCCGTCCGCGCCAAGTCCTTCAGTTCGCGATAGCTCAGGTGGTAGTCCATCGCCGCTCGCACGTATTCATGCGTCAGCTCAATCCGGCTCACCCCTTCGTCGTCGGTCGACAACGCCACCGGCACATGCGCCGCGCGATACAGCGGAAACGGATGCTCTGCGCCTTTGATTCCCAGAATCCCCTCATTCGAGCTCAGGTTGATCTCCACCATCACGTGCTTCCGTGCCAGCTCTTTCATCAGCCCCTGCGCGTCGTCCTCATACATCACGTCTACCCCGTGCCCGATGCGCTGAGCGTGGCCCCACTCTACAGCCTGGCGGATGTGAAACCGCAGCCCCTCCGGCGGCACCAGCCCCGGAGCCAGTTCTCCCGCGTGCAGCGTAATGGGAACCCGCGGGAATGAGGAGTGGAGATAATTCAGCATCTGCATCTGCAGGCTGTAGTCGCGCATGGAGAGGAACCCATCCTCGGGCTGCACAAAGTTGATGCCCACCCAGGTATCCTCGTGCGCGTCCATGCTCGCCTGGATGGTCTCAAACCCCAGCAGCGTCTGCGCGAACACCTGCTCCGGCGGATTGCCGCGCAGAACCTGGTAGATGTAACGCACCTCTACCTGGCAGGCCGGCGCCGCCTGCACAGTCCCGCAATGCTCAATCCGCCGCCGGTCAGCCTCCGCGGTCCGCACATCCTCTCGATCCGCTGCCACTTCGTCGCGCAGTCCATGATCCAGCAGCGCTCGGCCATACTCAGCAAAATTCCCGTTCCACGCGATCTCGCGCGCAAGCTGCAAAGCATGGCCGAAGGGAGGTGTCTGCATCAGCTCCAGATACTGCTGGTTCTGCGCCGCTGCCCGCGCGGCGACCTCGTCTACCCACTCGCCCGCATGCTTTTTGCCCAGGCCGCCAAACCGCGCAAAGGTAGCAAAAAACTGGTCGTGCCCGCTGAATCCCGAAGTGGGCACAAAACTGCGCATGGAAAACGCATTCACCAGCCGGTCATACAGGTCCTGGTTAGCCGGAACCGTTGCCGCCTCCACCAGCCGCCCCGTGCACGGCGGCTTGGCAAAGCTCAGCCCGACGGGATCCACGCACAAACCATCCTCTCCGGCGGCGCGAATAAAGCTCTCCGCATACACCGCGCCGGAAAGGTGAACGTGCAGGTCCGCTCCTTTGGGAAAATCAGCCAGGAACGCATGGAGCGCCAGCGGCCCATTCTCGACTGCCGCCTGGTAAGCCCGCGCAGCGCGTGCCTCCGCATCTCCGCCGCGCGGGGCAGGCGTCTGGCCGGCAGCGATAGGAACGGTGACAACTAGGGCAAGGCAAGCGAGGAAGCAGGCTGGGGTGCGCATGATTGCTTTCCAGTGTAGTCGAGCCTTCCCATTGTTGGGCAAAACGCACACGGACGGAGTGCGAGCCAACGCGGTTTGCGCTAGGAATCGGAGTTGCTATACTGTCTGAGGTTGTTTTTGAGCGCAGTGTTTCGTGGAATCGCCCACCTTCTCCGGCGACGCCGGATCCCGCGCACAGAATCGCACCCTCGAAGTTTGCACTGAGGCCAGATAGCTCAGTGGTAGAGCGCGGCCCTGAAAAGGCCGGCGTCGGCGGTTCAATCCCGTCTCTGGCCACCACATTCTAATGTAGTTAGATGTAAATTAGAGGCACCCCGAAAACCGCTCTCACCCTTGACAACCACGGGTGAGAATTGTTGCGCGGTTCCAGACGGCGCAAAAAACGATGTCAGGACACCCGCTCGATCCATGTGGATAGCCGTTACCTTTTATGGAATGTGATCGACGTGGACGGCGCATCCAATCGGCCGCACGAAATTTCCATCGCACTGGAGTCGCCAGCGCATTCGGCGCACGCAGAGAAGCCTCCTTCCGCTCCTGCAGCGAGACCGCTGCATCAATAGCGAGTCTAGCTTGAATCGGAAGTGGAACTGGATGCGATCCCGTGCTCCAGTTTTTTCGACAGTAAGATGCTCGACACGCAGAAACCAACAAACAAGTAATAGCCGGGCAGGATATTGGAAGCATTCGTCGGGATCAGCACTTGTTGGATATTCGGCATGTCGCGCAAGCCATCCCACGAGCTCGAGATGACGCCGTTGAACGCGACAAAGGACATGAAGATCGCAAGGGCCATGACGTCGGCCATGGACCACTTGGATAGATCGGAAGCCAGCAGCCTGACGAAGCGGTTGGTGCGCAAGAGCGCGGGCCGGAAGAGAGCCGCGCTGAGCGCCAGCATTTTCAACGCCGGGAAAACCACGCTGAAAAGGATGAGCAGCACGGCAACCAGCGTCATCTCCGGCCGGCCCATTTGGATGAGTGTCTGAAACACCTCAAACACGGTCTTGCTGCGGTAGTAGAGGGACTGGTCTCGAAACTCGATGGGCGTGCCGAGCAGGGTTGCGTCGATCTTGGTGACGCGGACTTCAACCTCAAGCATGGGGCTAAGCACGCCGCCGACCAGCATGGCCAAGCAGAACAACATCAGCACTACGACGGCGCCCCGCGAGAGCGTCGGCTTGCCGGCCATAAGCAAGATGAAACCCAGCGCCGCCGAGGCGAGCACGGTGCGATAGTAGCGAGCCAGCTTCTTGTCTGCGGCTTCGATCTGGTTGGCGAGAGTGACCTCGCAAACCGCGCCGCTGGGGCACCCATAGTGCTTGAGGATGGCGTTATAGGTGGTCATGTCCGTTTTGCCGAACGTGTCCTTGACCGCATCGGCCAGGACGCCGCGGATGGAGTCCTGGAAGCTCTTTTGCGTTTGGGTCTTGGCCAGCTCCGCCATTACGACGTTGGTGTACTCGGGCACGTGCGGACGCAGGGCTCCGATGATCATGTTCACGATCATCGGGTTGCCCCCGCCGGGCATGCCCGATGCCTTGGCGTTGGGCGACATCATTTGCGTCTTGATGTTGTCGAGCAGGGCGTAGAGCGACCGTTCAACCATCGGCCGAAGACTCTTGCTTTGCCCCTTGAGATCGAGCTTGTCGACTTGCGCGTTGAGCATGGGACCAATGATGTCGCGCCATTGGTCGGCGCTCAGGATTCCGTAGCGCGCGTGCTCGATCTCGGCCAGGTCGGTGCGGATGAGGCGGCGCGCGGCCAGGCCATCTACGGTCTTCCAACTGAACCAGATGGCCGGCAAGAGAAGAATCACGCCCGCAGCCAAGCGGAGATTGATCAGATGCGAACGTTCGCTCGGTGACGGTTTCGTCGGTGTGCCCACGATTTCCACGATGGTGATAGCGAGTATAAATCCGGTTCCGACCCGTGAAGAACTCAATTGCGGATTATCTCTTGGGCGGGTCTCGGGATCTGTCTGTTTCTCTCCTCAAGGTAAGTCGCCGAGTATGAAATCTACAGGCTTCCCTCGGCCTGGAAGCGCCTGCCGCCTCATGCAACGTCGATCCGGTCGGAAACCAGTTCCCGTCAGGAGCAGCAGGAATCCCGGACGCTGGCCGACTTGCCGTCCCTTATACGGACGCCCGAAGTGCTTGGATATCGCGCATTGGCGGCTGGCCGAAGAACCGCTTGTACTCACGATTGAACTGGCTGGGGCTCTCATACCCGACCTCGAAGGCTGCGCTCGCGGCATCGAGTTCATCCGTGAGCATCTTCTGACGCGCGGCGTGCAGCCGAAGCTGTTTTTGAAACTGGAGCGGACTCATGGCTGTGAGGCCGCGGAAGTGATGGTGGAGGGTAGATCTACTCATCCCGGTCATCGATGCAAGATCATCCACATTCAGTGTCCTCTCGTAATTC
>JBEKFD010000262.1:0-6238 GCA_050013495.1 Occallatibacter sp.
CTGCCGGCTCCCAACCGGCTGCCGAGCGGCGGCGTGGTCACTGAGTTCCATCAGGGAATACACCACGTGCGCGTGCTGGCTTATCCGATAGCCTGCCGTGGGGATCGCTACTCGGTTCAGACTGGCTTGGCCCTTGACAAGTCGTTAGTGCTGCTGGCCAACTTTCGGACCAAGCTCTTGCTGCTTGCACCGATCGTGTTCCTGCTTGCAGCGGCCGGCGGGCACGCCATGAGCCGTAAGGCGCTCGCCCCGGTGGCGGCTTTGGCGGCGGATGCGCGGCGCATCAACGATCGCAATCTCGATACGCGCTTGCCTGTGCTCAATACAAACGATGAGATTTCCGATCTTTCCCTTACGCTGAATCAAATGCTCGAGCGAATCGATAGGGCCTTTGCCAGCGTGCGCTCGTTCACCGGAAACGCCAGCCATGAGCTGCGCACCCCAATCGCACTTTTGCGTACCGAGATTGAAGTGGCCCTCTATCGGCCGCGCAGAGGTGAGGAGTATCGCGCAACCCTGCGCCGCCTGCACGAAGAAACTGTGCGGATGACAACCTTGATTGAGAACCTGCTCTCCCTTGCGCGCTCCGATGGAGGCGCGGAAGCCATATCGCTCAAACCGCTCAGCCTGGCGGCCGTTCTGCGCCGGGCCTCTGGGGCGTGGGCCACTTCGATGAAGCAGGCTATGCTCGAGTTCAAAGTGCAACTGCCAGGGGATAGCCTCTTCGTACTTTGCGACGGGGACGGCATTCAGCGCTTGCTGTCGATCCTGCTCGAGAACGCGGTGAAGTATACCCCGGCGGGAGGAACAGTCACACTATTCGCAGAGGCCTATGGAGACCGCATCTCGATTTCAGTGAAGGATACAGGGATTGGAATCCCCGATGAATACCGGCATCGCATCTTCGACCGCTTCTTTCGCGGCGTACCGGAAGGCGGAAATCCGGTCGCAGGTTCCGGGCTAGGCCTGGCTATCGCCAAATGGATCGCTGACTGCCACCGCACCGGCCTGGAAGTGGCCAGTGCAACCGGTAGAGGGAGTTGCTTCTCATTCTCGCTGAAGAGAGCCGCTCCCCCTGGCCCGACGACTGTTGAGGACAACGCCTCGACCCAAGGGGCCTGAAGCTTGTCGACGCTGTCTTCCGTGCGGTTGCTCTGACTCGGAGAATAGCGAATTGCGGAAGCATGTCACCCATCGCCAATCGAAGGGGCGCTCTAAGGAACCTCTACACAAGTTTCTTATCGCAGTGCGCTGTGTCAGGGCACGACTTCAGTCGTGCCGCAAATGCCGCAAAATAGGATTGGGCTTTAGCCCCTGGGCAGCGTGTTTACACGCCAAAACGCTTGTGCAGAGCTTCCTTGAAACAACCAAAGTTCACCTCGTCTCGGATCAGCATCGGCGCCGGCATGCCGTCTTTCGTTTCCGGTTTGAACCGGCGCCTTTGATCTTCCTGCATGAATTCGATGCGCGTAAGAGCGCTATCAGTCTTCTATCTCAACAGCAGACAATCTGGCGATGATTCAATGACAATCCCCTGACAACTAACGATCGCGCACTAGACCACCATGGAATGTGAACTTTTTGCCGGATCAGCGTACTATTCCCTGGATTGAACGCGTCGCTCTGTTGATAGCAGTTACCTATCTGGGGCTGCATACCGTGCCGCGCGCCTGGACGAAATTGAATACGGATTTTCCCAACTATTACCTGACGGCGCGCCTGGCCCACGAAGGTTACGACACCTCCCGCGTCTACGAGTGGGTTTGGCTGCAGAGGGAGAAAGACCATCGCTCCCTCGATATTCCAGCCGTCGGGATGATTCCGATAACGCCATTCTCAACATTGGTCATGTGGCCGCTGACGGCACTTCCCGCGCTCACAGCCAAGCATGTGTGGATAATCGCGAATCTTGCCTTACTAATTCCGCTCTGCTGGTTCATCCATTCGCTGACTGGCCCTTCCTACCGGCGCATCGCCATGGTGCTGGCGTTCGGCATTCCGCTGCAACGCAACCTGCTTTTCGGACAATTTTACATACTTCTCCTAGTGTTGATTGTGGCAGCATGCTGGTGCTACGTGAAGGAACATTACGTTCTCTCAGGCGCGCTCATCGCCGTGGCCGCTGCGTGCAAGATCTTTCCCGTGCTCCTGGTTGTGCTCTACCTGCGGCGTAGAAACTGGCGCGCTCTCACGGCCTTTGCAGTCACAGGGGCCGGAACCGCCGCCCTTTCGATCGCCGTCTTCGGCTGGAACATGCATCGCACGTATCTGTATCAGGTTATTCCCTGGGCGCTTCATGGAGAAGCAATGCCGCCCTACGTTCCGTCCGCAGCATCGATATCGGGCCTCCTGCATTATCTGCTGCTCTCCGAGCCGCAGTGGAATCCGCATCCGTGGCATAACTCCCCATTCATGTACTCTCTGTTGCAACCCGCACTGCAGATGCTTCTGCTTGCTCCCGCGATCTTGTTGATTGAGAGAAGTGACCGCACGCCCGAGCGAATCATTCTCGAGTGGATCGGTTTGCTGACCGCGTCTCTGGCCATCTCCACGATCCCCGCCTCCTATAACTTCGTGCTCATGGTTTTTCCCGTATGCGTGCTCGCTGCGCTTCTGATCGAACGCGGAATGAATCGGTGGCTCGTTGCGCTTATTGTCGCTTACCTGGGCATTGGATTTCCGATGCCCGTTCCCAGACACCCCATTGGGCCGGCAATCCTGTTCTTTACTCCACGACTATTTCTCATGGCTGCCATACTCGCTGGCGTCTATTTTCTGCTCTGGCGCAATCCTCGTAATCAGGTCGCACCACTCGATTGGAGCCGCTATGCCTGGGCAAGCTTCATGCTTGCGGCTGTACTCCTCAATGTGCATTCAACTTTGCAGCGGGAACAAACAGTACGACAGGAATTCGCGTACCGGGTTCCGCTCGACACCCAATTCCTGCTGAATGGATCCCCAGTCGCGGGCGGCTCCGCGATGAACTATGTAGTGGGCTCAGAGAATGGGTATCGCCTGGTGACCGGAGGAACCACAATCTGGATCGATCCTTCGCCCGATGACGATCTCTCCTTTAGCGCCGGTCCACGACAGGCATTGGTGGAGAAGGCGCGCACCGGGCTTTCCGAGATCGCAGATCCGCTGGATCCAGGGAAGACAATTGTCGAGGATGGACGGAATCCAATGCTCTCGATCGACGGACAGGATCTCGCGTTTGTACGCGCCGATCACGGGCGAGGGCGTTTGATGGTACTGCAGTCGTTCCATAACGGCCACTCAACTGAGGCTGCACTCACACCACCTTCCATCAATGTATCCGAGGCAAGCTTCATATCGCAACGCGACTTTGCAATTTCCGGCACAAAAGACGGCCGTCCCTCGCAGATTTACCTGACCGACCGGAACCACCAGAACACGCCACTCGATCTCGGAGAATCTCGTTACCCGGCATTGTCGCCAGATGAGCATTGGATGGCGTATAGCCACCTTGAACATGGAGTATGGAATCTCTGGATTCTCGATCGGCAGACCGGTGCTACTCGCCGTGTGGCAGACGTGCCATGCAATCAGATTGAGCCATCATGGGAAGCCGACTCGAAGAATGTAGTCTACGCAAACGACTGCGGTCGCAGCCTTTGGTTTACCGCCATCGCTCGGCGTCGTGTGATCCCATAAGGCCGATAGACCGGATGATCGAATCACGCGGAATTTGCAGCCCAATGGTTCAAGTCAACGAAGGATATAGCGGCAACAAAGCAAGAATTTCGCAGCCGGTCCGGAGTGTCTGCTCAATCGAGTGTCCCGAGTCACAATCTCATATCGGAAAATGACCTGTCATCCTGAGCGATGCTTTCTTCAGCGGAGCCGAAGGACCTGCATTTTGGGGATGCCGGGACATCGGACGCATCGTCGAAGAAACGTGACGGACTTCTAAGTCACCATACTAGTCGACGACGTGCACTTTGAAGATCATCGAGCCATGCCCGCTGCCGCAAAACACTGAGCAGTGGCCGATAAAATCTCCTGTCTTGTCCGGTGTGAATTGCACTTCGGCTGTGCCGCCTTTACCCACTTTCACATCGACGTTCAGGTCGCGAATGCGAATCCCGTGCGCCACGTCTGCGCTTTTGAGCACCAGCACCACCGCGTGTCCCTTCTTCAAAGTGATCTCCCCCGGCTCAAAATTGAACCGCTTCGCTGTGATCTCGATCCTCTGGGGGGCAGCCTCGGCCCGAAGCATCGAAGGAGAAAGCCCCGTGGTCACTAAGACCGTGGCCAACAAGACCATTTGCACGTGCTTGCTCTGCATACACTCTCCTATGAGTTTCCTGAATTTTGTCGTCGGCACTTGGAAAGTGGCTCCATAAGGAACCACACTACGGGTTAAGGAACCGCCGCAGTGCTTTGTAGTCCGCATCGCTGAGTCCCGCATGCACCCGCATGTGCATCGCGACAGTTCCCGAGATACTGGATGAAAATCCATCCGGCGCGCTGTGGCACCGAGCGCAGTTCTGCTCGAATACTTGCTGTCCGCGGTCCTGGTCTCCCGCGTGAATCGCAGTCGGGGAAACCTTCTTGTGGGACTGCTGCTGCGGGCCATCGGTCTGCCCAATTGCCACAGAGGCTCCGATGGCCAACGTCGCTGCAAGCAGTGGAAGCCCCAGCGTTATCCCTTCCAGGTGCCTCATTGATCCTCCTTCACTACGCTTGAGACTTGGCGAAGTTAGTTAGTGGTTTTAGAAAACAGGGAAGCGCGCTAAGGAAGGTCTGAATAAGTCGACCTTTTGAAAGGGCACGACCGGGGTACCCTCTGGGTCGCGTGCCGCAAGCGTCGCAAAATGAACGCGGGCTTTAGCCGCTGAGGGAATGCCGTTAGCTTAATAAGAGCTTCCCTAAAGCCCCGGAAGTCGTCAGCCCACAAGATTCTCGCCTCACTTCGCTTTGCTCTTCCAGGTTGGGAAGAGGAACCGATAGATGATGCTCGTCGCCCAAATATTCACGTTGCCTTTCGATGCGAACTGGCGGGAGTAGCTCGTATTGATGCGCACTTCATGGGGCAGGTGATAGTCCAGACCAAAATCGGCGCGCTGCGTATTCACCGAAGGTAAGCCATCGTTGGAATCAGGTCTGCTTCGAAACGTCTGTTGCATGCGAAACAGCGGCTCCAGCCGGCCCAATGGGCTCTCCGCTCCACCAAAGTGTGAAAGACGATAATCGGTCTCAAACCAATATCCCACTGCATGCGGAGCATGCCCGTATTCCGAGCGAAACCGGAACGGGCTATTGATCGGCTCCCACCAGACATGCGTTCCCACGGAGTTCTCGTGAGTTCCCGCCAGAGACCGTCCGTAGGATGCGCCGATCTCCAGCCCCTTTTTGGGGAAGTAGATCTGACCTTGTCCGCCGCTGGAACGTTCTGCCCCGAAATAGTTACTGTTAACGTTACCGGAGAAGTAAGCAACGTAGTTGATCGAATAGTTCTGCGTGGATACAGCCGAGCCGCGCAGCATGCCGCCAACACTTGTGCCGGTGTTCATGGTCCCAACGCCGTAAATCAACGGGATATCTTGCAGAGTCTGAATCCATATCTGAGTGAGGCGCTCGTTGTAGGTTCCGAATGGAGTTAGAAACTCGCCCGCGACCACCGTGAGATGAGGTCCTGCAAAAACATCGGTCTGCAGGTAGTCCATTGACTTAAAGACGGGATTCCTCTTGTATCCGCCAGTCGAATTGGGAGAAAAAGTGTCTAAAACAGTTGCCCGGCTTTCGACGAGGAGGTGACTTCCAAGAGGCGCCGCAATTACGGGCTTGATTTCTGGCTCGTAATTCGTGCTTCCACCGTTGGTGTGAGTAAAGAAGCCAATTCCGCCGGATATCAATGGTGTATTTTGTGCAATCCCACACCGCTCGGCGCAGAGCGTTGCTAGCGCAAAGACGATGCCCCGTGCGAATCGCGACATTTTGATGTGGGGAGAACGCAGTCTCATACGCTTCATAACTGCCACAGTAAAGGCATGCGCGCTCCGGCGTGTCTCCGGATCTTCTGATCTTTGTCAATTGATTGTCACTTCCGTTCAAGCCAAGCGGCTAGTACTGCGCTTTATGAATTTGTAATTCAACCTAGACTGCGGGTGCCCCAGGTCTCGCGTTTGAGACCTGGGAGGCCACCAATCCACACCGTCGCGGTACTAGGAAATCTGGCTCAGAATTCTGGCATATCTTGCCCTGTTGGATGCGG
>JBEKFD010000263.1:0-8402 GCA_050013495.1 Occallatibacter sp.
ATCGGCTTTGGCGCATGGGCTATCGGTGGCGGCAACTGGGAGTTTGCCTGGGGGCCGCAGGACGACGCCGAATCGATTGGCGCCATTCATCGTGCCCTCGATCTGGGCGTCAACTGGATCGATACGGCGGCGATCTATGGCCTGGGACATTCGGAAGAGGTGGTCGGCCGCGCGGTGAAGAGCTATTCCGGGCCGAAGCCGCTTGTGTTCACAAAATGCTCCATGCGCTGGCACGCGGATCGCTCGATTTACCGCTCTCTGAAGGCAAGTTCGCTGGCTGAGGAATTGGAAGGGTCGCTCAAGCGCCTGGGCGTGGAGACGATCGATCTCTACCAGATCCACTGGCCAAACCCTGAAAACGAGATTGAAGAGGGATGGGAGGCGCTGGCGCGCTTCAAAGAGCAGGGCAAGGTACGCTGGATCGGGGTTTCCAATTTCAGCGTGGATCAGATGAAGCGCATCGAGAAGATTGCCCCCATCACCAGCCTGCAGCCGCCCTACTCCATGCTGCGGAGGGCTATCGAGGCAGACGTTCTGCCGTTTACGCAGGCGCAAGGAATCGGCGTGATCAACTACTCGCCCATGGTTTCAGGGCTTGAGCCCAGGAGTGGTGGCGGTGGGCTGGACACTGCATCATCCTGCGATTACGGCGGCCATTGTGGGAGGACGCAGCGCAAGCCAAGTGGAGGGAATTGCGCCGGCATTGGAGTTCAGGCTGAGCGAAGACGAGTTCAAGAGAATCGACGCATTCTTGAGCGGGAATGCAGCCTAAAGAGAAACTGGCTCGTAAGTTATTGAAAAATTGTGGGAGAATCAGTGTCCGTCCATCCCACCCATCGAGAAAGAAACGCTCGATGGACGGGGCGCAGTTTCATCTCCCGTGTGGCGGCAAAGACGGTGGGCGCCTGATGCCGCGCCAGCATAAACAAAGGCCCCGACCGAAGGCGGGGCCTTTGTTCCAGGAGTGATAGATCAACTACATGGCCGCGACGAAGTCGGGAACCATCATGGGGTTGTTTTCCTGCAGCAACTGCGTCATGCGTGCTGCCATTCCGGTATACATGGTGGCGGCGCGGAAGGCATTGATCCGGACGCCCTCGCTTGCTTTCGAGAACCCATACTGAGCCAGTGCCATGAGGACGCACACGCGAATCTGCATTGCGTCGCTGCGCAGGGTCTCAAGAAGCAGGCGGTCGACAGTGTCACTGTTTCTGGCGGCGTAATCGGCCATCTCCAGCATAGTGCGCGCATTCTGGTACATCACCCAGAGGCCCTTGGGGCCTTCCATGCGCTGCCAGGCGTCTTCCGGAGTGGCGTTCAGTCCTTCTTTCCAAAGGAACTGGTCGCTGAGTTCGCGGGCGCTCCAATCCATGCGCAGACGCGCTAGAAGCGAATCCCACGATTGAGAGTTGCGGCGGCGAACGCTGCTTCTCCATCGAAAGAAGTAGATGCCAAGGCCCGAAATTACTGCAATTTGAAGCAAGATCAGAATCATTGGTGATCCTTATGCCGGGTTTTGGTAACCATGAAATCGCTCAAAGCAGACCGGCCGTTCTTTTGGGTACCTCCTACTAGTAACAGAAATCTTTTCCTTTGGGTAGAAGAATTTTGGCTTTATACCCCAGAAGTTGTAGAAGAACGGCCTTGATTGCCTGTCACAACCAGGAATACGGCGAACTGAAATCACGTAGCCATGAAGCCAGAATGCTCTGAAGCTGCTGCAAGGAAACCGGTTACTGATAAGAGGAGCGAGCGGATCGATTGACCGGGTTAATCCGGCAAAACAACCTCAATACCTCCCCGGCAATAACCGCATCTTGGTTACTTGCGGCGGCCCAGGTCTTTGGGAGGTGCGGAATTCGCGAGCGTCATGCGGGTGGTTCTTGCATTTCCGGCAACCGCCAATAGAAAGCTCTGCATTTGCGGCGTGAACTCGCGGCGCTCGGCCTCTTTTTGGGCAAAGCTGAAAGCCCAATAAAGAAGGGAGCAAAAATAGCTGGCAGTAAGAAGGCGGTTCGTCAGACTATATTGTGACCACACCCCCTCGTTAGAACGCCAAAGCGATACCGCGAGGCTGACAAGAGAATAAATGCCTAGGCCGGTTGCGACTTGCAGTTCCCGATCACGCCAGCCAATTGAGAGCAATTGGCTGCCCGCTGCCAGCGCCAGAAAGAAAAGAATCCTGAGGATCGATGTGGTCTGCTGCACGTGCACCAGGTTGCGCCAGGCTTGAGGCAAATAGGACATCTCATGGATACCGGCAAACGGCCAGATTGCCGCACCGGTTGCCAGAATCAAAACTGCCACGATCACGAGGGCGCGATACGAGAGCGAAGCCCGCAGTGGACGGAGGACGGACCAGGCCAACTCGATAAGAACACTGATCTGCAAAGTGGAATCCACTACCGTGGACACGATATAGATAATGAGGTAGGTGTGGGATGACTGATCTTTGAAATGTCTTTGAACGATGAAATCTCCCCAATCGATGAGGAGACTCCAGAACACGAACGCACAGAATATGGGGAGAGTCCGCCAAACACGCCGGTAGAGGAGCAGCCCGATGATCGCTGTTTCGATCACGGTTCCGGCAAACAGAACTTTCTCGTCCAGACTCACCGTTATCACCCCGTCCGAACTCGTCCATGCGATGAATTCAGATTAGCAGTGAATCGCATGCATTCCCATCACAAAGATCTAGAAGGGCGGGCGTTTTGTCGCCGTCCAAACACGGATGGCAGAATTTGAGGATTCTGCCATCGGACACTTTTATGAGGGCTTGCCTGTCTGCCGATCTCGCTGGAAAGCTAAGCGGCTGTCTTTCCGCCGGGAGGCGGCGGTGGCAGCGGCGGCGGAGGAATCAAAGGAGATGCGAGCGCGAAGGCCTTTCCGCCCGGAGGCGGCGGCGGCAGCGGCGGAGGAGGAATCAAAGGAGATGCGAGCGCGAACGCCTTTCCGCCCGGCGGCGGCGGTGGCAGCGGCGGGGGCGGAATCAATGGAGACGCGAGCGCGGAGGTGTTTCCACCCGGCGGCGGCGTCAAATGCGAAGTGGCCGCATAGGCTGAGGAACTGGTCGCCAAGAGTGCGGCGACAAGGGCAAAGCGGAATTTCAACGCGTTCGGGGTCATAGCTGGATTGCTCCCTTGGGTACAACTTCGTACCAAAATAGTACCCTAAAAGTTGTAGAGTTTCTACAACAATAGTAACTGAATCGTCAAATAAAACGTTTTTTCCACCATTTAGCCCTGAAATCCACAGGATTTGAAGCTCGATGGCCGAGCGGCGGCCTGTGGGGAGGTTCCAAAAAGGTGAAAAGCAGTAATCTTATTCGAGTACGCAACCGTAATGGAATGAGGTTGAGAAGGTGATTCCCGAGCTGCGCAGGCAATTTAACGAGGGGTTTACGCCGCTACGGTACGCGAGTCTCTTGTGGCTTGTGGAAGAATGTTGCGGCGCGCGCGTGGAGTATCGAATTGCGGAGACCCCGGTCTTCCTGCCCAAGTCGCTCCTTGAAGGCATGGCGGCGGCAGGGGCAGAGCTGACGCGAAGTCTGCTGGGCAATGGCGCCTGCCTGGCAGCGGCGCGAAAAGCAATTCCGGCGGGCTACGATGTGGCCGGCGAATCCGCCCATCCAAACTTCCTGACAGCAGATTTCGGGCTGGTGCGCAGCGCCGAAGGGACTCTCGAGCCAAAGCTGGTGGAGCTTCAGGCCTTTCCGTCGGTGTACGGCTACCAGGACGTTCTGAGCGAGGCCTATCGGGTGGCATTTGAACTGCCAAAGGGGCTGCGTAGTTTTCTGAGCGGCCTGGACGAAACGGGCTATTGGGCTTTGATTGCGGAAACGGTGCTTGGCGGACACCACCCGGAGAATGTGGTTCTCACCGAGCTCGATCCCATGAACCAAAAGACGCTGCCCGACTTCAAGGTGACGGCCAAGCGGCTGGGGATTGCGGTGGTGGATATTCGCAGCCTGGAAGCCGTAGGAGACAAACTGCATTACCGCGACGCGAATGGCCGATTGGTGCCTATCGACCGCATCTACAACCGGGCCATTGCCGATGAGCTGATGGCGCGCCAGGTGACTCTGCCGTTTGACCTTACGCACGCGTGGGATGTGGAGTGGGCGGGGCATCCGAACTGGTATTTTCTGATTTCGAAGTTCTCGATACCGTGGCTGTCGCGTCCGCCCGGCGGGCATCCGGTGGTGCCTCCGGCGGTTTTCGTGGACGAATTTCTCGAGGGAAGTGGGCGGGCGCAATTGGAGGCGGCTGGGGTGGTTCTCCCAGCCCAGGCGGGGCCGGACACCGTCTATGGCGAGCTGCTGCTGAAGCCGCTGTTCTCGTTTGCGGGAAAGGGCATCCAATTCGACCCGACGCATGCACAATTGGAAGCGATTCCGGCGGGCAAGCGCAATGAGTTTCTGCTGCAGCAGCGGATGCGGTTCGAGCACACCATCGAGACTCCCTGGGGGTTGACACAGGCCGAGATCAGAATTCTTTACCTCTGGCCGGATGGCGGCAGCCTGACGCCGGCTCTGTCGCTGGTGAGGCTGGGACGGGGAAAGATGATGGGCGTGGACCACAACCGCGACCAGGAATGGGTAGGCGCTTCCGCAGCATTTTTTCCTGAAAAGTAAAAACGGGAATCCAAGTAGTGAACAGGCATTCCGATGGCGAGGAATTCCGATTGCACCCTTGATTTTCAATTAGATAAACCGCCGACTTTTCGGCATATAGGAAGGGGTTCCACGAGAGTGGTAACCGCGGTTACGGGAAAGGCCGATCGACTGCGGTGAAAACGATTACCTTTGAAGAGAACTTTGGTGCCCTAGGTGAAAGACGGGCAATGGGTTTAAAGTGACGAACGCGCCCTATTAGGGCCAAGGATGCAGCCCATGAACGCTTTGAAGCCGGAGTTTTCCGTTCCGTCTGCTGTTCCAAGTCAGAGTCCCGCGCGGCAGGAAGTTCGCTGTGCGGTGCGCTTTCCCCTGGCGCTTCCTGTTGTTCTGTCTACCCGCCACGGAGAGGTGACCGCGCTGTCACGAAATGTCTCCGCCAGCGGAGTTCTTTTTGAACTCGATGAGCAGTTGGCCGCAGGGGCCGACATCCGTTTTTCGCTGCGAATGCCGGGGGAAGTTCTGGGAACCCTGCACGATGTTCTGGTTCATTGTCTGGGACGTGTGGTACGCTGCTCCTTGAGTCAAACTCAATACCTAGCTGCCGCTACGATCGACGAGTACCAGTTCGCGGAACAGTGACAGCGCGGTTGAACTGGCCCTAATCTCCTATGGAATTTCTGGACGATTCTTCAGACGGCGAGACGCTTGACGCACCGGTCAAGCCTGGATCGGTTCGCATCATCATTGCGGACTCCCAGGCGATCTATCGTGTTGGTATCCGCAAGGTCTTTGCCTTGGAAGACGATTTGCGCGTGGTAGCGCAGGCCGATTCGATCGAAAACCTGCGCCTCGCCGTGGAACGCTATCCCACTGACATTGTTCTGCTTGAGGGGAGCATGCTGGCGGGCACGGCAAATGTGATTCCCGAGCTTCTGCGCGTGGCTCCTGAAATGAAGCTGATTGTGCAGGCGGTGCAGGCGGATGAGAACCACACCGTGGAACTCTACCGGCGTGGGGTGCGGGGGATTATCTCGCGGTCCATTTCGCCGGATCTGCTGGTGCGGTGCGTGCGCCGGATCGCCGCCGGGGAAACCTGGATCGACAACCAATCGGTCAATTGGGTGATCGAGGCCTACCGTTCGCAGGCAGCCGCGCTGGTGAGCCCGCGAACGCAGCCGCGACTTTCTCCAAAGGAAATGGCCATTATTACCTGCATCACGCAGGGCAAGCGCAACAAGGAGATTGCCTTCCAGCTTGGAACCACCGAGCAGGTGATCAAGAATTATTTGCGCAAGATTTACGACAAGCTGGGGGTTTCAGACCGGCTTGAACTGGCCCTCTATTGCCTGCATAACAAGATTATTCAGACGGATGCGGATGAGGAATCGGTGGCGCAGAAGGTTCTGGGGCAGTAGTAAGTCCCGAGTTCCCGTTACGGAAGTTTATTCCGCACCCCGACAGCATTGATTCATCCCGTTTCACATCGTTCGCCGCTACAACTTACCGGTCCCAGCGAATCGTCGCTTGCGCCGCGCGCCAGCTCCAGCAGGCGTATGAACTCTGCCAGTTCCGGCTTGTCCAGGTGGCCGAGCAAGTCGATTGGGACTTGTTGAATTACCGGGTCCATCTCCTTGAGCAGTTGCAGGCCGGTTTCGGATATCTGCGTCCACACCACGCGGCGGTCGTGCCGGTCGCGCTGCTGGCGAACGAGTTTGAGCGTCTTGAGGCGGGAAAGCAGCCGGGTAATATCCGGCTCGGCGGTGATCATGCGCGTGCCGATGGCCGAGCAGGTGAGCCCGCGCTCCGCGCAAAATACGCAGGACGTTGTATTGCGTGGAAGTAACGCCCCAGTTCCGCGTCTTGAGGTGGAAAGCGCGGTGCAGCGCGTCGGCGGTGCGCAGCAGATTGAGCAGCGCCTCTTCTTCGACGCTGGAGAAAGGCTGTTCCTGCACGATTTCGAGTTTCAGGCCAGCCATTTTCAGTCTCCCGGAACCTCGGCGGTTTCATCAGGGCACGTGTGAGGGCGCAGCTTTTCCGCTGCGTCCGTCACACATGCTCGCCCCAACCTGCAACCGGTCTCGCCGCGCCGGCTTCCAGGCAATACTTACTGCTTGACGACTTCCAGATCGATGTTCAGTTTGACGTCATCGCCCACCATGGCGGCGGGGAACTTGCTGCCGATGCCAAAGTCTGAGCGTTTGATGGTGGTGGTTGCGGAAAAGCCCGCGTGCGGCTTGTGGTCCATGCCGGGCGCCGGGCCGCGCGGCCCATCCCCCATGAGCACCACCGGCTTGGTGACGCCATGCAGCGTGAGGTTGCCGTTGATGGTGAGGCTGTTGCCGCTCTTGGCTACGCTGGTGCTGGTGAAGGTGGCAGTGGGGTTGGCGGCAACGTCAAAGAAGTCGGGGCTCTTGAGGTGATTGTTGCGGGCTTCCTCGCCGGTATCCACGCCGGTCACGTCAATGGTGGCATTGACGGTTGACTTGGTGACGTCTGCCTCGTTGTAGGCAATGGTGGCGTTCACATGACCAAAACGGCCATGGATGTTGGAAATGGTCATGTGGGTGATGGAGAAGTCGACCTCGCTGTGGTTTGGATCGGAGGTCCAGGTAGAGGTTTGCGCCAGGGCCAGGGGAGCGGCTAGGGCCAGAATGCCGGTGACAAGTGCCAAACGCTTCATAGATTTTCCTTTCGGTGCCGGGCCGTGGGGCCGCTGGGTTAGATGCCGGAGGCCCAAGCCTCGGGCGGGGATGCGCGGCGCTTGTGCATGTGGGGGGCAGTCCGCGCGAAATTCTCGTATGCATTTCAGACGTGCCGGGTGGGTTATTTGTTGCAACAAATATTCTGTGGCGCCGTTGAAAAACTGCTAAGAACCTGCCAAAAACCGGTTTAAGGCGGCCGGTTTAGATTTGTGGCCTCCCATCCATTCGCAAAAAACGCTAATGGATGGGAACGGGGAGCTTGTGCCGGGTTGGAAGTGGGCAAGCCAAGTCTTTTGGGGCAGGTTCTACGGAAGCTTCGATCAGGCCCTCGGCATTCCCTCAGAGGCTAAAGCCCGACTCATCTTCGGCTCATTACGGCAAGGCTGAAGCTGTGCCCTTTCAAAAATCGACTTAATTAGAGTTTCCCTCACGCCGCTTAGCGCGCTCTCACGGTGCGCAGGAAATCGTCGAGGGTCTTTCCTGGCTCGTCAGGAAATGAGTCTCCGGTGCGGTCACAGGCCTGCACCCGGTCAAGGCGGAAGTTGCGAAAACCCTTGCGCAGCCGGCACCAGGCGGCCAGGGTCCACACCGATCCCCAGAAATTCAGAGCAAGAGGCTGTACGTCTCGTTCCGATTTCATTTGATTGTCGTCGGCGTAGGTCAGGCGCAGCACGGCCTTGTCGTTGATGGCCGCAGTCAGCGTTTCGCGCAGCGGGTCGATCTCGGGGTGTGCATGGACGGCCGGGGCAAAGATCTGCGGACGCTCGACCTCGGCGCGGCGATGTTTAGGCAGCGCCAGGATTACTTTGTCCAGGGCTGTGACCGAGGCGGCACTGAGCCTCTGTCCGGCGAAGGCCCGGGCCATGCGCAGGCCAACCACCACGGCTTCGACTTCAACGGGAGTGAACATGAGTGCAGTGAGCTCGAAGGACCGGTCGAGGCGGTAGCCGACGCCGGCTTCGCCTTGCACGGGAATCTCGGACAGAGACAGGTCGCGAACGTCGCGATAGATGGTGCGCTCGGAGACCGAAAGCAGATCGGCGAGCTCGGCAGCGGTGGTGAGCCGCCGGGCCCGCAGGTGC
>JBEKFD010000264.1:0-6087 GCA_050013495.1 Occallatibacter sp.
ACGTTCCCCGTAGTGGTCACATAGATATCGCCGCGTCCCAGCGTGTCTTCAATGGTCGTGACTTCAAATCCCTCCATCGCCGCCTGCAGCGCATTGATCGGATCGATCTCGGTGATAATGCACCGCGCGCCCATGCCGCGCAGCGAGTGCGCGCAGCCCTTGCCCACATCGCCATAGCCGCAGATCACAGCCACCTTGCCCGCCACCATCACATCGGTAGCGCGCTTGATGCCGTCCGCCAGCGACTCGCGGCAACCGTACAGATTGTCGAACTTCGACTTGGTCACCGAGTCATTCACATTGATTGCCGGCACCAGCAGCTTGCCCTGCTCCAGCATCTTGTAGAGCCGGTGCACGCCGGTCGTCGTCTCTTCGCTCACCCCGCGCCACTCGGCAGCCACCTTGTGCCAGTGCTGCGGGTCGTCCGCATACACCTTCTTCAGCAGGTCCTTGATCACCTGCTCTTCATGATTGCCACTGGGCGTATTCACCCAGCCATCGCCGTTCTCCAGCTCAAAGCCTTTATGAATGAGCAGCGTCACATCGCCGCCGTCGTCCACAACAAGCTCCGGACCCCTGCCGCCTTTATGCGCCAGCGCCTGGTAGGTGCACCACCAGTAGTCCTCCAGCGACTCGCCCTTCCACGCAAACACCGGCACGCCCGTCGCCGCGATCGCCGCCGCCGCATGGTCCTGCGTCGAAAAAATGTTGCAGCTCGCCCAGCGCACTTCCGCGCCCAGGCTCACCAGCGTCTCAATCAAGACTGCCGTCTGAATCGTCATGTGCAGCGAGCCGGTAATGCGCACGCCCTTGAGCGGCTTGGCCGCCGCGTACTTGTTGCGAATGGAGACCAGCCCCGGCATCTCGTGCTCGGCGATGGTAATTTCCTTGCGGCCCCAGTCGGCCAGCGACATATCCGCCACCTTGTAGGCCAGTTCGGTAATTTCGAGTGTTGAGCTTGCCATGCGTGTTCTCCTTGTAGGAATTCTAAGTGAAATGGTTACGTCGAAGGGTACGGGCTCAGCCCATACACAAGAATCGAGGTGTTGAAGGGTACGGGCTTCAGCCCGTACATAAATCAGCTAAAAAGATGTGGGCTTTAGCCCCGAGGGAATACTCATTGCTCAGAATCACATCACATCACATCGTCAAATCGTGATATGTTGATATGTATCAGAATCCCGTGAGGCCGTCAAGCCAAAATGCCGTCCATCCTGAAAACTTTGCGTGTGGTCGCCGACCCCAACCGCCTCCGCATCCTGTTGCTCCTCCGCGGCGAGGAGCTCTCCGTCGCCGAACTCCAGGAGATTCTGACCATGGGCCAGAGCACCATCTCCACCCATCTCTCCCAGCTCAAGCAAGCCGGCCTCGTCGAAGACCGCCGCACCGGCAAAAGCAATCTCTATCGTCTCACCGCCCCCGATAGCATCCTCACCGGCCTCCTCGCCGAAGCCAAAACCGAAATCCCCGAAGCCCCAGCCGACCAGGCCGCCATGCGCCGTGTCCTGCGCAAACGCCAGGACAAGATGCGCACCTTCTTTGACTCCGTAGCCGGTCGCCTCGGCAAGGACTACGTCCCCGGCAAATCCTGGAAAAGCATGGCAGAAGCACTGCTGCGCCTCATGCCTCCCATGATCATCGCCGACTTGGGCGCCGGCGAGGGAGCCTTTGCCCTGCTCCTCGCCCAGCGTGCCAAAAAAGTCATCGCCGTCGACACCAGTGCCAAAATGATTGAAGTCGGCCGCGAGCAGGCCCTCCGCCACGGCCTCGACAACGTCGAATACCGCCTCGGCGACATGGAAGAGCTCCCCATCGACTCCGCCTCCGTCGACCTAGTCTTTTTCTCCCAGTCCCTCCACCACGCCCTGCACCCCGAGCGCGCCGTCAGCGAAGCCGCCAGAATCCTGGTGCCCGGCGGCCGCATCGTCATTCTCGACCTCGTCAAGCATCGTTTCGAAGAAGCACGCGAGCTCTATGCCGACGAGTGGCTAGGCTTCAGCGAAACCGAGTTGGAGTCCATGCTGGAGAAGTCCGCCTTCACCCAAATCCAGACCTCCGTAGTCCACAAAGACCCCGATCCCCCCCACTTCCAAACCCTCCTAGCAGTCGCCAACAAACTGAGCTAGGGTCAGCCCCAAGAGTCGACTCCAAAAAATGCAATGTCATCCAGAGCATTCTTCAATAATTGCGCTGTCATCCTGAGTCCCGATGGGCATTTTGCCCACCAATGCGGATGAAACTCTACCCCGGCGCCTTCGCTCCCAGAGGGAGCGGCCGAAAATAGCCTAGGGCAAGTCCGCCGCGGCGGACGCCGCCCTGGGAGAGCAGCCTGAACAGACCCCGTAAGCCCCGTAGGGGTGACCGATTCCCGCAATTGATTTTCGACGAAGTGAAGCGTAGTCGCCGAGGCGACCTCCGCCCGGGAGAACACTGAATAACTCTTCACTCCGCCTCAATGCCTCGTCCACCCATGCATCCCCGCCTCAAAACTCCGCCGGTCCAGCCGCGGCAGCGCGCGCATCACCTTATCCGGAGCCACGGCGTAATGTCGCGCCGCAATCAGAATTTCCGCCACGCACCACACGTCTTCCTCCGCCGTCATCCAGTGCCGCCCATCCAGCCGCGCCAAATTCACCGGCCGCGAGTAGGAGCGCAATGTATGTTCGCCACGCAAATTGTAGTAGTGCTCAAAGTAGCTCATCGCCAGTTCCCTCAGCGTCCGATAAACCGGCTTGCGCGACCGCAGCCCGGCAAAGTTCGACTTGGCAAGGCTCCCCCACAATCCTTTTTCCCGATAGACAGCCAGCACGTGATCGTCGTCCCTCACGCCCTCCAGGTCCATCAGCAGCGGCGGATACCCTTGCAGCCGCAGCGCCGCCGCAGCCACCAGCGCCCCCTCCAGGCAGTGTCCCTTGCGCTCCCGCAGCGTCCGTTCAGCAGACCCCGCCGTGTCCGCATACTGATAAGTCAACCCGTCAATGAACGCCTGAATCCGCTTCGGCGTCTTCAGCCCGCGCAGCGTCCGCAAGCTGGCCGGAGTCATCCCGAATCCCTCGGGTAGCCCCCGCAAGCCCGCTCTGCCCGCAGCTTTCCCGTCCTTCAAAGCCAAAGTCAAAACCCTCTTCAGAAAGTCTCGGGAATTATACCGAAGAATACTCTCCAAGTTTCGAGAGCGCCCCTTCGGCCAAAACTCCGAGTTATATAATGCTTGCGACACGCGTTCGGCGCAGGTTCCTGCTTGCACTTCCTGCGCAATTGCCTCTGAAACAAGAAACACGGCATGAAAGAAGTCGATGTCTAAACCACTCGGTACTGTTTGGGATTTGGAACCGCATACAGCAAAGAAGCACGAGATTCTGCGCAGATACTTTGATGCGTGGCTCCCGATTATGGCGAGTTGGAACGGTCGCGTCGTCTATATCGACGGCTTCGCCGGACCCGGCAAGTACAGCAAGGGCGAGGATGGCTCTCCCATCGTTGTTCTGAAGGCAGCACGGGATCACACTCACCCGATGAAGGCGGAGCTGGTTTGCATCTTCGTTGAAAGCGACTTGGAGCGATGCAAGCACCTACGAGAGGTGCTTAACGAACTGTCCCCTTCCTTACCAAGTCGCATCAAGTGCGCAGCAGTTCATGGCACCTTCGATGAACATCTAACCAAGACCTTGAACGTTATCGAAGCTCAAAAAAAGAGCCTTGCCCCGGCTTTCGTATTCATCGACCCCTTCGGTTTCTCGCACACTCCATTTGAGACGATCAGTAAGTTACTTCGAAATAGCCGATGCGAAGTCCTGGTGAATTTCATGTACGAGGAAGTGAATCGCTTTATATCTCGCGAGGAGCATGCTGAGAACTTCGACCAGCTTTTTGGCACGACTGAGTGGCGAAATGTCAGAAGCATTTTGGAACCATCACGAAGACGGAAGGCCATCCACGACATTTATCTCAAGCAATTGAAGACCTGCACGGAGCACGTTCACTCATTCGAGATGTTGAATAGAGGAAATAGCACGGATTACTTCCTTTTCTTTGCCACTAACAGCTTGCGGGGCCTGGAGAAGATGAAGGAGGCAATGTGGAAAGTCGACGATACTGGATCCTTTCAGTTTTCCGATCATGCCGACTCTCGCCGGCTGATGTCACTGTTCAGCGCGCAGCCTAACCTCGCTCCACTTAAAGAGGCTATCCTGAGAAACTTTAAGGGAAAACAGATCACAATCGAATGCCTACGAGACTGGGTGATCGCCGAAACAGAATTCCTGCCAAAACATCTCAAGGGTCCAATACTCGTACCGATGGAAAAAGCCGGAGAGGTGTCGGTAGTCAATCCCGCACCAAAACGGCGAAAAGGCACATTCTCAGACGGTACAGTTCTCAAATTCGCTTGAGTTCAGCTGAATCGAGTAAAGGGACTCCTGCCTCGGCATTTCATCGTGCGTCCTGCCATTCAGCAGGCGGCCGGCCTTCGATTTTTGCCGACCTCCCCACTGCTTAAAAAAGAATGGAACGTTGGCTCTCGAACATTGAACTTTTATGTTATTTACCCAGTCTGGGCTCATCGGGCGAGCGCCGTGGCCACTCTCGCCACCCACAATAACCCAGTGAATCCCATTCAAGTTGAGCTTCCCCAAATCCTCCAAAAGCGGCTCAACGGATAGAAATCTAACCATTGCTTTTGCACGTTGCAACTGCGCGATGCGCGGTACCCCGTGCTTCCGATTCTCCACGCTCACACCCCACCAAATATGTGGCTCATCCGCGGCGAATGCAAGTGAACTGTTTAGCAGATCCGCCATTCGGTCCGCCCGCTTTGTTAACACTTGAAAGGTATGCCAATTGGCGCGAATCATAACCTCAGCCACTCTCGATATGTAATCTGGCGGAACGCCGGGCTGGAAAAGATCGCTCATCGAGTTCACAAATATGCGCCTCGGCGTCTTCCAACGCAATGGCTCCTCCAGTTTCTCTGGCACTAGCCGCAGGTCGAACCCCTGTTCATACGGGTGACCGGGCACCCCCCTAAATCTCTCCGCGAATACTTGCGCATAACAGTGCTTACATCCGGGACTAACCTTCGTGCAGCCACGCAACGGATTCCAAGTGGCGTCGGTCCATTCGATCGAAGATTTCTCCGCCATATTTTCGCTCTTTCTTCGCCAATTCAGGTTAATCTGCGCCCATCGCTTAGCGCAAGTCACTACTAAGGTACCTTTCGATTTCGGTCTGGGAAAGCAATTCTGAATGGCGCCGCAGTCAAAGTTGCCAACTCCACCAATCAGGCTTGCATATAATTACGACCTTTCGGCGCACACTATCTTCAGGAGATCCCCCCATGCCCAAAAAATCCCTCGAAGAGCGCGCCATTGCCGAAGCCCTCAAGAGCCTCCAACCCGACACCACCCCCAGCCTCAAGCCCACCAACCCCAAAACCGCCGTCCGCCGCTGCTGCGCCGCCTACGACCGCGCCTACAAAGCCAAATTCGAAGAGCGCAAAGAGCTCGGACAGGCCGACATGTTTGCCAGCATGGACGGCCAAAAAGCCTTTCGCGACGCCAAGCCCATGCTCGCCGGCTACGAGGGCGTGCGAGACTTCATCGCCTGCGCCGCCCACGGCATCCTCATCAACGCCATCCCGCAAGACCGCACCAGCCAGCTTCTTTACGCCGCCCAGGTCGCCCTCGCGGCCCTCCGGCACGCGCCTAAAACAGTCCCGCTTCCGCCCCGTTCCGCAACCACACCCACCCACCCACCACTCAAAATGCCCTCTTTTGATGAGCTGTTCCCCAAGGTAACAACCATTGAATCAGCATCTTGACTTCCTAAGCCTATGTACTTCCTGGTAAACAGAAACACCGATTTTCCCCTCGTTTCAGGCCGAAAAGTGACTCCAAAGCCCTGGAAACCCTCTAATTTCTGTCCGTATTTACGATCGCGCTCAGGCCCTTTCAGCTGCCAGCAACTGCCTCTTGCGCTCCACGCCCCAGCGGTAGCCGGTAAGCGATCCGCTCGCGCCCACCACGCGATGGCACGGCACCACCAGCGCAACGCGATTCAAAGCGCAGGCACGAGCCACAGCGCGCGTTGCCT
>JBEKFD010000265.1:0-6069 GCA_050013495.1 Occallatibacter sp.
CGATTTTGAAGCAGGGGACATTAAATTTCGCTATGAGATCGACGGATGCTTCGTCCCAGCACGAAGCGTACCAGTCAATTTTGACCTCACGGCAATAGCGGTCGATCTCCCGGTACTCCTCGGCCCCAAATTCGAGGCCGCGCTTAAGGTCGCCGTTGGTGTCTCCAAAAAGACTTTCGCGAGGCTTCGCTAACTCTTCTACCGAGTACACAATGTCAATGGTCCGCTTTTGAAACTTGACGGCGTCACAACCCGCGCCCACTGCAACACTGATCAGCTTTTTTGCGACGTCGATATCGCCATTGTGGTTAATTCCGATCTCAGCCGTCACATAACAAGGCCCGCCTTGCCCCACCATCTTGGAACCCAATAGAACTCCCGGAAATTCAGAGTAGTGGTTGTTTTTTTCGTGCTGCATTCCGAAACCGTCCCTTTCAAAGCGTAATCCCGTCAGGCAGAAGCGTATCCGATCTTGTTGTCCGAAGTCCGAGCAATTGCGAGTCGCACGAAATAGCGACGGCTTCAAGATTCTACTATTCAATCGCTTCGGAGGGATGAATACGTCGCCGCAGAATGTTGCCAGGTTAGGCGTCGAGTGAAGTTATTACTGGTTCGGGAGGGCACTTTCGTGCATGAGCCACCCCGCACCCACGGCCGATCAGCCGATCAGTACTCCGGCCCAAGAAAAGCCTCGCCTTTGCCTCCGGACCATTGCATCGTCGGTCATGAGGACATTTCTGGCTCGGGGAGAAAATGGCTTACTCAGCAAATGATGACCGGAAAATGCCGGAAGGCGTATTGCTGACCTACTGTAACAACCTCGACTGTCCAAAATCCTTTCATGTCGTTCCGAGAAACGAAGACGAGATGACATTTTTCGATGAGCTACTGGTCGATCAATACGCCCGAGCGCCTGTAAAACTGCTGCTGGTTTGCCCGCGCTGCGGCGCATTTGTGGAAGTTTTGGCATCCGCTTTAGAGGTCTGCACATGTGGCCAGGAACCGCACTCACCGCGTATAAATCTGAGAAGTTTGGTTCGACACCTTCAAGTGCATCAGTTTTGGCTGTATGCTCCCGCGGATCGCCGGGCTGTCGCTTCCCGGGCGATGGCCGGCCTGTGGAGCAGGGAAGCGGATGACGGTCGGGAGTGGATAGTGGTTAGTGGATCGAGGTGAAGATCCATAGCTTTGACGGTGGCCGTAAGTTCCTTCCGACGATAAGGGTCCTTCGACTGCGCTCCCTTCGGTTGCTTCGCTCAGGATGACATGGTTGTTGCTATCCACTATCCACTGCCCACTCCCAACTATCCACTTCTTCGCGGCGAAAGAAAGCTGGCATCAGCCTGAGTAGCTCGGGCGCAAGCTGCTCTATCCCGGCTTCCGGACGCTTCAATAGCTGCGCAAGCGTGGAACCGGTCACATCTCTGCCAAACATGTCCATCAGCTCGCGCATCTCGCCGCTCAACCGGGTACGCTCCAACATTTCGCGCACAGCTTTCATGCGCTCCTGCTTGGCGAGATAGTCCGCCCAAGCCGAGTCGCTAATCAGTCCGACGCGGCGGCCATGCGGCGTGAGCCGGCGAGCGGCGTTGTCGATGCGCAGGTGCAGACGAAATTCCGCCCGCGAGGTAAACATGCGATACGGCTCGTTGGTTCCCTTGCTGATGAGATCGTCAATCAGGATTGCCTGTGTAGGCTTCGGTGCGGTCCAGGATCGGCGGCGGCTCGCACTTATCTTGAGCGCGGCATTAATGCCAGCCATTAGTCCCTGGCACGCACCTTCTTCGTAGCCGCTGGTGCCGTTGGCTGCCCGGCAAGATAGGGCCGCTCGATCTTCTTGGTCTCCAGTGTGCGCTGCAGCTCGGTCGGATTGATGGAGTCGTACTCGATGGCGTATCCCGGCCGTAGCATCTCGGCAGTCTCAAGGCCGGGAATCGACTTGATGATGGCGAGTTGCACGTCAATGGGCAACGAGGTGCTCATACCGTTGACGTAGATCTCGTGCGTATTCAGACCCACGAGCTCAAGGAAAAGCTGATGCGTCTCCTTGTCGGGGAACTTAACAATTTTGTCCTCAATGGACGGGCAATAGCGGGGGCCGATCGACTGAATCTGCCCGCTATACATTGGCGAGCGATGCACGCTTTCGCGGATAATGCGGTGCGTCTCCGGTGTGGTGAAGGCGATGTAGCATGGCACCTGTTGGTCGTGATAAGCCACGCACTTCGTGCGAAAGCTGAACGGCGTGGGATCTTCGTCGCCGGGCTGCACGCTGAACTTCGACCAATCGATGCTACGGCCATCGAGGCGCGGTGGAGTGCCGGTCTTCAACCGGCAGCCGCGTAGCCCCGGCTTCTTCAACGCCTCACCCAGAAGCACGGCGGCCGGCTCGCCGCTGCGCCCCGCCGGATATTGTTGCTCGCCGCAATGGATCAGCCCGTTGAGAAAAGTTCCCGTGGTGATGATGACCGCCTGTGCCCCGACCGTGCGGCCATCGCGCAGCTTGATGCCGCGAACCACGCGCTCTTCGCGTTTCGCTCTTCGCCAGAATCGGATCTCTCTAACGTGTCATCCTGAGCGGAGCGAAGCGGAGTCGAAGGACCCCTATCGTCACAGCTATCTCCCGGCGTAATAGCTCGTGGCTCGTGGCTAGTGGCTCGCGGCTCCACAATCAGCTCGGCCACTTCCGCCGGCTCTGACTCCAGCACTTGGCGCATCTTCAGCCGGTATTGCTGCTTGTCGCATTGTGCTCGCGGAGACCACACCGCCGGCCCGCGCGAGGTGTTCAGGAGGCGGAACCGAATGCCGACGGCATCGGTCACCTCGCGCATGATGCCGCCCAGCGCGTCCACTTCGCGCACCAGGTGTCCTTTGGCAATGCCGCCGATCGCGGGATTGCACGACATCTGCGCGATAAGATCGACGTTTAGGGTATACAGCGCAGTCTTCAATCCCATGCGAGCGGTGCCATCGCGGCCTCGCAACCGGCATGGCCCGCGCCGACCACCACCACGTCGTAGCTTTCCGTGAATTGCAACGGCAAAGAGAAGATCCCCGAATCAACCGCAGACCCGGCGGACAACTTAATTTTAGCAAGTTGGCGCCTACAAAGAAGCTTTGGCGAACAGGCAGGCTTCCCCGTCTTTCTTGCCGACTAGAGCATATAGCTCAATCTCACTTGCGGGACTTACATCGCGAACGAATGCGATCCAGCCGAAACGCGCGGGATCAGCTTGCTGACCAGCAGTTGAAAAGCTCAGCGGGATCGCAATAGTTGAGCCGAATCCGCTGATGCGCCCGTCGACAATTGCGACAATTACTCGCGCTGGACGGTTCAACCTTTTGTCCCAGGCATAGCCCGTCATGCGCAGCCCTTGTCCATCGTCGGCGGGCAGGACTTGCGACGAGGAGACATATCCAGAACACTCACCGGCTGGACCGAATCGATATACCGAGCCCAAAGGCTGTCCCAGTTGCGAGTACAAATCACCGGCGAACACAGAGAGGCGATTCTGCTTCATGTACTGCGCAGCTCGCAGCACGGCTTGCGAGTCGGGATTTGCCTCCGCCAGGGTCGCGGGATCCTGCACCCCGGTTAACAGAGCTAGCGATACCAGGCGCAGACGCAGCTGATGCCATTGCGCGTCAATCAGCGGCAACCGGCCCTGGGTTGCGAAGCCCAACATCAGCGCCAGAAGAAACGCGGACAACATGTACCACTGCGTAGGACTTCTTGACGCGTAAAATAACAGGGCCAGCCCGAGACTGCACCAGAAGAGAAGCGCAAACGTCTGGTAGCGCGAGACGGTGGCCTGCTCCAGGCCGAGATACAATCTCCCGGACGCGGTGATGACCGCGGTTGCGAGGCAAAGCAGCATCAAAAGGGAAAGCTCAAGCAAGAAGAGCGATTTTGTCCTACGCTGTAGGACAACGAAAACAATGATGACCACGCTGGCGCAAACGCCGGCTGCCCCGGCCACCACCGCTACCCAGCCGCTGGAATGTCGGACCCAGGTACTTCCGAAATACACTGCGACGTACTGCAACATGCTGCCCATCGACTGAAGGGATGGCAAGACTCCGTTCTGCGGCGATGGCCGGTGGTAGTGATAGAGGTACAAGCCGATGTTCGCAGCCCCGAATAGCGCCAGGACCTGCGACGTGGAACGCCTCATTCTCAAGAACAGTGCGGTAAGCAGTAACAGCGGCCAGAGCAACATCCCGTTGGCCAACGACCAGGTCGCGACAGTCGCCGCGGCGATGGAGAGCAGCAGCAGCGATGATCTGGCAGACTTATCCTCGGCGGAATTGCGATAGAACAGCAGCAGGCTGAGGACAGCCAAAGTGGCCATTGCGGCCGGCATGACAAACTGCATCTGGAATCCCCAGATCAGGTTCTCCTGCTGCGTGGGACAGAGAATGCAATAGGCAATCAGTCCCGCTCCTGTTTTCCAGGCGGATCCTCGCATCCCGCCAAGAGTCCAGAGACTGAAGCTGAGCAGCGCCACTTGCAGCAGTTGTACTAGAAAGATGCTCGCCAGCAGGAAAGCCTGAGTGCCGCGGAAGAAATCTACATCGATCAAGAAAAAGATCTTGGGGATCAGGATGCGATGTTCGTTATGCTGTGCCCACAACCATGCGAGCGACCAGCCCTTACCCAGGGCGAGGTGATCGAAGAGGGCCCACTCGTCCCAATGCGGCAGGGGCGAATAGGTGGCGATGACAATGTAGGCGGCAGCGACCGCAGCACCGAAGCCCGCAAGCAAGATGCAATAGGAAAGCCAGACGGAAAGACGCGAGTCAACAGTTGAAGCGGCCGGCGACGAGCCAATGGTCATTCAGCCTTAATGCTGCTTCCTTAATGTAGCACAAGGGGCCACGCTGGAAACGAGGATCGGAGGGTAGCCCGAGGCGTAATGCCCTGCCGCACGCAGAGAGGAACCAGCGCACTGGTACCAGCACCTTTCAATGGACCCCGAACTTCCCAAATGATTCCAATGGTCATCCACTCGATATAGCCGATGGCCCGACTGCGCTGCTACCGAATGGCAACGTGCTGATGATGACCAGCCCAGGATACGTTACTCTGCCCCCCGTATGGTCAAGAAATTCGAAAGGGTTGAAAAGGCGTGGCTTGCAGCCTCGACTAGTCTCTTCGGATTGCCTTCTCCACCGTCTCGATAAGGCCTACAATTCAGCTTCCCCCTAACTCGACCATCCAAGAGGAACACAATGGTTTGGGCTCGCATGCGGGCCTCACATTACCGGCACGGTCGATCAAGAACTGCTGTTGAGGAACGAATATCTGGCTGCGGAGAACCGTATCCTGAAAGCCCAGATCAAGGGCCGGCTGCTTCTTTCCGAAGCTGACAAGGCCACGCTCGCGGAGATCGCTCACCGCCAGAATGAGACTTGATGCCCCAGAAAAAAACATCAGGACACAGACAAAAGATGAGGAGTGACCACGGTAGTTGGACAGCAATATGCCCCCGCGAAGTGTGTCGATGCGTTAGAACGGTAAATGTTACCCCACCCAGTGGCAGTGCATGGCCAAGCTTGTGGCCCGGAAGCATCTGACGTCCCAGGTGCAGTCAAACGGTCGCATTGGAGCGGCAAAATCCCCATCGTGTAGTCCTCCAGGATCGGTCCTAGTTGAAACCGGTTGCCGATGATAAACTTACGAAAAACGGCCCACCACTTACAGATGCAAACGCAGAACACTAACGGCCCGCTGTTGCAGCCACGGCCGTATCCCAACCTCCTCACCCTCGTCCTTCCCATGTACAACGAGGGATCGGTGGTGCCTCATCTTCGCGGTGTTCTGGAAGAGTTCATGACCGAGGTGAAGGGCGAGACAGAGATTGTGCTGGTCAACGACGGCAGTAAGGATTCGACCTTGGAGCAGATCGCGGCGTGGGCTTACGAGGATCCTCGCATCAAGGTGGTCAATTTGTCGCGCAACTTCGGTCATCAAAGCGCGTCGACGGCAGGCCTGGACTACGCTTCCGGAGACGCGGTTGTGCTGCTGGATGCCGACTTGCAAGATCCGGTTTCGGTGATTCACCAGAT
>JBEKFD010000266.1:0-6020 GCA_050013495.1 Occallatibacter sp.
CCGCTTCCAGGATGGGAATCGGTTTGGTGGAGTACATGTATCCGCCATGGCCGATGAAGAGCGGCTGCAACTTGCGCCTGGGCAGAAAATTCCATTGAAATCCGACCGGAGAGATGGCTTCGCCGATGTTCCATTGGCGGCCGGAGCAGATCATGGTCTGCGTGCCGGCAAAGGTGACGCCCATGGCATTCACGTAGGTGAAGGAACTCGATCTGGGCGTGCAGGTGACGGCTTGGTTTCCCTCACTGAAGGTGAAGGTTTCGGCAGTTGGCTGGGTCTGGCTGATGACATCGACCTGCACCGGATCGCTTTCGAGAGCGACAGGCAGGAGTTCGCCGCTATATTGCCAGTTGACTACGCGGTCTTCGAACAAGCGGCGGCTATAGGCAGCACCAAAATCGAGCAGTTTGCGGTTTTCTGCGTTGCCCATCAAAATGTGGCTTGAGTCGTTGGAGTAAGCGCCAAAGATGGAGAACGTGTTCTTTCGTGCGAAGAACGGGTTCGCCTCTGAAGATTGAGTCTGGGCCGCGGTCAGGATGGGGGCCAGGGTTATAACAAGCAGTACAGCTCGAATGAGGAAGGCCGCCCGCAGGCAGGGGTATCCAGTTTGGAACAACTCGCTCTCGCTTTCATTCAGGACTGACTTCAGACGGAGGGCCTATACTTTTGCTTTGACTTCGAATTCCACAATCGGTTTAGGGGAGTGATTCAATGTCTTCGCTCGCAGTTGCATACGCACAGAAGAATTACCCGCGCTTTCTCGATGAGTTGAAGGCGCTGCTGCGCATTCCGTCGGTCTCCACGCTTCCTGAACATGCCGGCGACTGCCATTTTGCCGCGGAAGTGCTGGCCGCGGACCTGGCCAAAATCGGGATGGAGAATGTGCGGCTGATCGAGACCAAGGGGCATCCGCTGGTGTATGCCGACTGGCTGCATGCAGCTGGCAAGCCCGGGGCCCCCGCGGACAGGTCTTCGTCCGCGGGGTGGAAACCCACCGTGCTGGTGTACGGGCATTACGATGTGCAGCCGCCCGACCCGCTGGATGAGTGGCTTTCTCCGCCCTTTGAGCCAACGGAGCGCAATGGCAATCTTTACGCCCGCGGAGCGGTGGACGACAAGGGGCAGGTGATCGCCCAGGTTAAGGCGCTGGAGAGCCTGCTTGCGGCCGAGGGCAAGTTGCCGCTGAATGTGCGCGTGCTGCTGGAGGGCGAAGAAGAGGTTGGCGGAGAGGGGATTGCCAGCTATGTTGCCTCCAAGCCGGCCGATCTGAAGGCGGATTTCGCGCTCGTTTCCGACACCGAGCTATTTGCGCCGGGATTGCCGACCTTGTGCGTGGGCCTGCGCGGCATGATCTATACCGAGCTTGAGGTGCGCGGGGCAAAGACCGACCTGCACTCCGGCATGTATGGCGGCGCGGCGCCCAACCCATTTTTCGCGCTGGCGCAGATTCTTGCCAAGTTGAAAGACGAGAACGGACACATTCTGATTCCCGGCTTCTACGACGACGTTGTTCCGCCCAGCCCGGAAGAACTGGCTGCCTGGAAGAGCCTGCCCTTCGACGAAGAGGAGTACCGGATCAACGAAGTGGGTGCGCGGCAACTGGTGGGCGAGGCCGGTTACAGTGTGCTGGAGCGTACCTGGGCGCGGCCCACGCTGGAGGTGCATGGAATTCCCGGCGGGTTTACGGGAGCGGGCGCAAAGACGGTGATTCCGGCCAAGGCGCTGGCGAAAGTATCCATGAGGCTGGTTCCGGACATGACGCCTGCCAAGGCCTTTGCGCTTTACAAGAGCTATGTGGAGAAGATCGTGCCCGCGGGAGTGGACGTTGAAGTGCGGCTGATTCACTCCGGCGATCCATGCCTGATTCCGGTCGACAATCCGTATATCAAGGCGGCGACGCAGGCGCTCCACGAAGTTTGGGGCAAGGATACGGTATTCATCCGCTCCGGCGGGTCGATTCCGATTGTAGGCGACTTTGCCCGCTACCTGGGCCTGCCCAGCGTGATGATGGGGTTCGGGCTGCCCGACGACAATATCCACGCGCCCAACGAAAAGTTCAATTTGAAGAATTTCGAGCTGGGAATCGAGTCGCTGATTCGCTTTCTGGAGGAGGCGGGACGGTAGAACTGGGTGCCCCGGTTCTTCCAATCGAGGTCTGGGCACTCGCCGGTACCTGCGGGACACTTCTCTGGAGAAAATCTCGGGTGTACAATACGTACATACGCAAAGGGCGGTATGAGTTGCGAATGGGATCCCCGCAAGGATGAGGCAAATTTCAGAAAGCATCGGGTTCGCTTCGCTGAGGCGGAGCCGGTCTTCGAGGACGATTATGCCGATACGATCGCGGACGATGAATCGGACCCCAATGAGTTGCGGTTTCTCTCGATTGGAACGGGCTTGAAGGGGAGAGTTTTGGTGGTGGCGTACTGCTATCGCGACAATAAGATTCGTATCATATCCGCACGGCCGGCTGAGGCGCATGAGAGAAGGCAATATGAGGAGAACAGATGAAACCAAGCTACGATTTCAGTAAAGGCAAGCGAGGCCGGATACTCCCGCCGGAACCGGAGCCGCCCGGCAAAACGCGCATCACGATTCGGCTGGACGAGGATCTGGTGGATTACTTCCTGAAAGAGTCCGGTACCTACGGCGGAGCAAAGGGCTATCAAACGCTCATCAATGAAGCCCTGCGTCAGCACGTGGAAGGCAAAGCGCCGAAACTGGAAGAGACACTGCGCCGCATTCTACGGGAAGAGATGCGGGCGGCAAGCTGAGGCGGTGTGGAATCCCAGGTCCGAAAAACCAGACCTGGGTCACCCGGCACCCGGCTCATGGTCCATCCACTTCTAACCAACCATGCATGCTATAACGCGAGGACGCGGATATGCTGGCTGACCCAAGCGCTGAGCTACTGAAGCAGTTGACTCGTATTGCAGACGAAATGAACCGGTCAGGACCATCGCCGTGGATTGACTGGTTCAAGACTGTTGCGTCGTTTGTTACTGGACTTGTCACAGCCTATGCAAGCGTAGTTTTGCAGGGCTGGTCAAGTGACCATAAGGAACAGAATAAGATGAGGCGAATTGTGTATTGCGAACTCGCTGACTCATTTCTGTTCCTGCACCACGCAGTAGACGCGGCAACACACTGCCCGACACACGCGCCCGCCGCAACACTCTCAGTCCTCCAAAACCTGTTTAATTTTGACGGCGAATCATACATGAAGGAGAACCGTGCGACCTTCTACCAACTGCCCGAGGGTCCAATCCTCGCGCTGCTCTATACTCGCTTCCACACAATCCGGGTCGGCGGAACCTACCAAATACCAGTCCTGAAAGGTGATTTGGGATTCTTTAGTGATTCATTCAATTCGAGCACGGCGCTGCGAAAGCATTTGAAACGATTTGTGAGAAAGGACAAATTCTCTGCAATCGAGGAGGCCGTCCCGCTGTACAAATGGAGAATCGACATTGAAGACATGATCGCGTCGGGAATGATAGAAGTCGTGGAGTCAGAGCCCGAACCGGCAGCCGGCCCAAGACCTGGAGGCATGGGGAGCTGATAGGTGTGTGATCCAGGTCCGGATTTTCGCACTTGGGATGATGCCCGAATCTCAAAGAATTTGATGGAATCGATTTAGCAACTCGTGATTGAGTCTCGACGGTCCTAGGATCCAATTCCCCCAGGCCCCGGGTTCGGGATCTGGGCACCGGGAGGCATAAATGCTGAAAGGGCGAATAACTGGCTGGAGCTTCTTCTTATGGTCTCTACCCTGTATCTTGCTTGGGGTTGCCCTGAAACGCGATATCGTTGGTAGCCCATGGGACGGGATACTTGCTTTGCTGTTCTTATTCAGCTTTCCGGTAATGCTAATTGCAGCGGTGCGTCGTTCCCACGATATCGGAAGCAGTGGCTGGCTTGCCTTGATTTGTCTCATCCCCTTTGCCGCGTGGTACCTGGTATTCAAGTCGGGCAATCCGGGAGCAAATAAGTGCGGGCCGTCTCCGAAGGGTGATGCAGGCGGCGGGCGGCCAACATCTGACCAGCCATAAAGCTGGGTGGCCGGGTACCCCAAGTCCGGATTTTCGGACCTGGAAACGAACGCCGCAAACATCTCCAGAATCAAGAGGCCTTGGCGACCTTCGGGGCTTTCGAACTTGGAACCGGATGGATTCGATTCGCCTCGGTGAGAAAGCGGTCTACGGCGGCATCGTCGTTGGGATCGCAGGGGCCGTCGTCGGGGTCGCTGGCGTCGTAGGGAACGGGAGCGTCGGCGGCGATCTGCCGGCTGCCCCAGGTCCGGATTTCCGGACCTGGGAGACGGTCTCCGCAAAAACTCTCGACAACTGTAAACTGTAGCGTTATACTTAATGAATGATCAAGTCCTTCCGCCATGCCGGGCTTGAGAAGTTCTACAAGACCGACAGCAAGGCCGGAATTCAACCGCACCATGCGCGGAAGTTGAGAGTGCAGTTGACCGCGCTCAACGAAGCAAGAGAGCCGTCCGATATGGCGACGCCGCTATCGTGGGGGTTGCATCGGCTGCAAGGCGGCGAGCGGCATTGGTCGATCCGGGTCAATGGAAACTACCGCTTGACATTCGCGTTCGAAGGCGAGGACGCCATTCTGCTCGATTACCGGGATTATCACTGAGGAGACGATATGCCCACGGAAATGTACAATCCCGCGCATCCTGGGCGGGTACTTCAGGAATACCTGGAAGGGATGAACATCACGCACGTCGCCAAGCATCTTCATGTGTCGCGCGTGACGCTTTCCAAGATTCTCAATTGCCGAGCGGGCATCTCGGCGGAGATGTCGCTGCGCCTGTCGGCGGCGCTGGGAACGCATCCGAGCTTTTGGTTCGATATGCAATCGTCGTATGAATTTGCGCAGGCAAGGCGAAAGAAGATTCCCCATATTAAGCCGTTCGGCATAGCCGCTTAGACGGACGAGGAGGCCTTGGCGACCTTCCGACCTTTCGACCTTGGAACCGGATGGATTCGATTCGCCTCGGTGAGAAAGCGGTCTACGGCGGCATCGTCGTTGGGATCGTAGGGGCCGTCGTCGGGGTCGCTGGCGTCGTAGGGAACCGGAGCGTCGGCAGCAATCTGCTCTTTGACCCATTTCCAATCACTCAGGTCGCGATTTGGCAGCGGCATAACGTCTCCTTTCCCTTCTAGAGGCATATCGGAACGAGATGAAGCGGACATTCCCGTCGCGTATAGTGTAAACCAAAGCGAGAACGGCGCCCTTCAATTCCACCAACGCCACGTCCAGAAACCTTGTCTCCGGTTGCGATCTGAGCCGGTAGGTAATCTTTTTGGAATCTTCGTAGACCAAATGAGCAGCCCAGAAGTCGAGGCGGTGCTTCCGCAGGTTCGCTTCGCGCTTGGCTTCATCCCATTCGTACACGGAGCAATACTATGCCGATTTACGATTGACTGGATAACGGACGGCCGGGAATCTCGAACCTCAAGCGGGGTCTTGTTCGCGGGGGAGCGTAATGGAATCCAATACCGCAGGCTTCGTTCTGGCTGGAGGCCGCTCCAGCCGTATGGGGCGCGACAAGGCTCTCGTTCATTTGCATGGCGAGCCGCTGGCCGCTTTAGCAGTCAAGAATCTGCAAACCGCGGGACTCTCCGTTTCGATAGCCGGTGGCCAGCCCGTTCTAGCAGCCCTCGCACCCTTGATTGCAGACCATAACCCAGGCCTCGGCCCGCTAAGCGGAATCTGTGCCGCGCTCGCCTCAACCTCTGTGCGTCGGGCAGTCTTTCTCCCCGTCGACCTGCCTCTCTTACCTGCATCCTTGGTGCTCTATCTCATACACCACGCCAAAATGACCGAAATGCCAGTTATCCTCCCCTCAGTCAGCGGTTTCCCCCAGACTTTTCCAGCCATCCTCGACCGTGCAGTCTTGCCGGTCCTCGAAAAGGAACTGCAATCCGGCCGCAGAGGCTGCTTCTCCGCCTTCCGAGCCGCCGCCGAAAGCCTCGGGCAACCCCTGACAGTAATCCCCG
>JBEKFD010000267.1:0-6006 GCA_050013495.1 Occallatibacter sp.
TCTCCACCACTCCGCTCACAGTCCAAGGCATGATTCACTTCTACATGCCTTCGTAAACGGAACAAACTGTAAACCATCTCCCCGGTCTGTTCTGTAAAGTATCTGCCCGGGTTATACCTGCACACGCGGCACGACTAAAGTCATGCCCTAAAAAGAAACTACTTTGCAAGTGCAACAAAACAAAGAATCGGCCAAATTCAGTTTCATTCCCCATGGGTCGGCTTCGCCGGTGGATGACTGTTACAAAACCTTCGCGAATCTCGATTGAATGGAGTTTTTCCGCAGCCTGTGAAGTCGACCCTTTCAAAACACCATCAGCTGCAGGTTTAGAGAGAACGTTTCCAATAGCCTTCTGGTAGGCTGCGCAGAGATACAATCATGGCGATGCTGTTTGCCGTTCTCACCATCTCCGATCGCTGCTCGCAAGGCCTGCTGGAGGATACCGCGGGGCCGGCTGTAACAGCACTTTTGCGCCAGGAGTGGAAGGATGCGGAGATCTTCGCCGGCCTGCTTGCCGATGACGAAGAAGCGATTGAGGCCACGCTTACGAGGCTCGTCGAGGACGGCGCGGCGCTGATTCTGACCGTGGGTGGAACCGGCTTTGGACCGCGCGACCGGACGCCGGAAGCGACTCGCTGCGTCATCGATCGTGAAGCTCCGGGGCTGGCCGAGGCCATGCGTTCGCTAGGTGCCCAACGCAACCCCTACGCCTGGCTTTCGCGCGGAGTGGCGGGGCTGAAGGGGACGACGCTGATTGTCAATTTGCCGGGAAGCAAGCGCGGCGCCGAAGAAAGCCTGGCTTCGATTCTTGCCCTCGTCCGGCATGGAATTGAGATTGCTGCCGGTGGACAAGCTCACCCTTGACCCAGGTCCGACTGCAAATTGAGTTTTTCGTTGGGTTATGGCGGGCAGTGTTCGCGCCATCGGGAAACGCTTTCCGGAAATGGGGAAATTCTCCTTCCATAGCGGCAGTTTGACGGACATTGCCGAGCAGTGTCTGCGCTTGTAAACTTGAGCTTTAATTCAATTTGCAAACCAGCCGGCCTTGAAATCGAGATTGAGAAACGACGGGAAAGCGTACAATCCTGGTACCCGTGAGCCGACCCAGGAACAACCCTACTAATCGACGGCCGAGCGCCGTCAGCATCCGCGATGTTGCACGGCGTGCGGGCGTTTCCATTGCCACCGTCTCCCGCGCCGTGAACCGCATCCCCACCGTCGATCCGGCATTGGCGGAGAAGGTCTGGCGCGCCATCGAGGAAGTGGGTTACCTGCCCAATACCCAGGCGCGGGCGCTGGTTTCGGGGCGCAGCCACATGCTGGGGCTTATTGTTTCAGAGATCACCAACCCGTTCTTCCCGGAACTGGTGCAGGAGTTTGAAAACCTGGCCGTGGCCCAGGGCTACGAAGTCCTGATCGGTTCCACCAACTACCGGCCGGAACGCACCGAGTCGCTCATCCGCCGCATGTTGCAGCGCAACGTGGATGGCGTGGCGGTAATGACCTTCGGCATTGAAGAGGAGCTTGTTCAGAAACTGGTGGAGCGCGAGTTCCCGCTGGTGTTTGTGGATGCCGGCCCTGACCTGCCCAACATTCGCGTGCTCAAGGTGAATTATGGCGAGGGAATTCGCCAGGCCGTGCAGCACCTGGCGGCGCTGGGACATCGCGATATAGCCTTCATCAGCGGCCCACTGCGGCTGCGGTCAGCCGTGGCGCGGCGCGACGCGTTCCTCAAGTCGATGCGCGAACTGGGACTGATAGTCCCCGCGGAGCTTATTGTGGAGGGCAACCACACCATGGAAGGCGGGATTGCGGCGATGGAGAGGCTGATTGCTCCAAAAGAATTGCCCACGGCGGTGCTTTGCTCCAACGACATGACCGCGATCGGCGTTCTTCACGCCCTCTCGAGGACCACGCACAGCGTGCCGCGGGATGTGTCGGTGGTGGGCTTTGACGACATCCACCTGGCGCAGTTCATCCTGCCTCCGCTGACGACGGTGCAGATGTCGTGCATGGAGTTGGCCGCTGCAGCCGTGGAGGCCCTGCGCGCCGGCATTGAGAAAGACCATCCCAAGGCCGCGGAGATGGAGTGGCCCATTTCAACCAGGCTGGTCGTGCGTCAATCCTCTGCATTTCCGCGCGGCACGCTGCCGGCGCTGGTGGGACACGGGACAGGCAATGCGCGGGGCAACGCCGCGAAGTGACTCTCAGAATCTGTTGAAAAAGTAGGATGGGGCGCGGGGAATGGTAGGTCAGGGCTTCAGCCCTGACGTTGGGGGATCCGAGACATGTCGCCCTTCAGGCCCTGCGGCATGCTTTTACCTCCCAAGCCATGCCTCAGGGGCTAAAGTCCACGCAGAACCGGCTACCTTGTGCGGGGACTGAAGTCCCGGCCTACCGCTCGAAGGAGTTTTTAAACAGGCTCTCAGTCTCGTGCAGCCTTTTCCTTGACCCGTGCCTATTTTTCCGAGCTGAAATGCCAGGAGATTGATCCGCCCACGAACGAGGCCATGCGGATGCCGACGGCCCATTCATTGGACCCGCAGTCGAAGTCGTTCGAAGCGCCATTCGGACCCGACCCTACCGGGCAGTAAGGAATCCCATCTCCCGCCTGCCACGGCGCGCCGGAGGCCAGAGGTGCAATGGTCTCGGTGGTCTGGCCGGAGTAGCCGCGCGCCAGCATTCCGTTCGCGCCCACTTCCAGACGGCCGTCCAGGAAGGTGCGCACCAACGCCAACCGGGTTTCGCCCACGGGAATGGCTTCGAGTTGTTTTTCGCCGTTCTGGCTGTTGGCTGCGTCGAGTATTTTGTGGCCCACATACTCGTACTCGCCGCGCATATGCAGTCCCAGAGGCAGCTTGTCGAGCGTGACCAGGCCGTCGAAGATGGTGCGCGGGCACTCCACCGTGGGGTTCCATCCGGAATTGACGGACCAACCAGGATCGGAACCAAACTCGTTCAACACCCGCGCATCTGCTTTGGAGAAGACCGCTTGTGCACTTCCGTAGCCGCTGAATTGATGGCGCACGTTGGCGGTGAGGAACTTGAGGTTGCCCGGTCCCAGGTCAAAGGGCGTGCCGCTGTCGGGGTCGATTTTGCCCAGGGTCTCTGTGGTCGTCGTCCGAGCCACCGTCACCCGCACGTCGGTGGCCGAGAACGCCTTTTCCAGCACCAGTTGCATGGAGTGGCTGCGCTCGAAGGGAGACACCTGCGGTGTGGCAGACTTCTCTTTTGCAATGCGTGGATCCTGGGTAAAGAACGCTTGCCCCAAGCTGAACGAAGCCGAGGGCAGCCAGTGGGCAGAGCCGGTTCCCGGTGTCCAAGCCAGGGTGGCTTTGGGGGCCAGAACCGTACTCCATTTGTCGAACGAATCGGCGGAAACCATTTTGTTGTCGTTTTTCAACTCGATGGTGTCGGGCCGTATGCCGGCGTAGAAGCGTACGTGCCTGCCCAAGTGGCCACGCACGGCCGCATACGGGGCCAGGTCGCGGATGGTGACATTGCTGGACAGTATTTTGACGAACGAACCATAGATCTTCGGATCGGCCAGCGGATAGTGGTCCAGATCGTCGTTGTGAATGTCGTCCTCGTGGTAATCGAGGCCGGTCATCCCTTGCAGCCCCATTCCTTTCAGAAAAGCCGTGAACGTGTGCGTCTCGCGTGCCTGCGCGCCTTCCACGGTGCGGAACTCACTCTGCCGGATAAGGCCCTCGCCGAAGTTGGAAAACAGCGCCAGGTTGTAGGTGCGAACGAATCCCGAGAAGGCCACCTCGTCTTTAGTTCCGGGCCTCCAGCGGTCGTCGACGGCCAGCAGCGCGGTGTGCGTCTGGTCCTTCTGGCGCGGGTCGAGCGTGTCGCCCAAATCCTGACCATATCCGATGGGAACCAGGTTCCCCTCATGCGAGACGCCATAATATGCGATGCCAAAGAGAGTAATCTCATGCTGGCCAACATCAAAGACGCGTTGCGCGTTCAACTTGTACATCTGCCGGTGCTCCATATCCTCCAGCAGGCCGTTGCCGTAATTGGCCTCCATAGCCACCCACTCCTGCCTAGCCGCATTTTTGGGCGCAAATCCGGCAGTCATATCGATGTCGCGATAATCGCCGGTGAGGGTGACAAACCTGGTCATCTGCTGCCGCGGCATGTAGGTGGCAGCCAGGTTGAGGGCGTGATTGCCTTCGAGCACGTTGAAGGCGCCGCCGTCGGTCGTCACGCCGGCAAGGGCGCCGGAGACGTAGATGTTGGGGTCGGAGTAGCCATTGCCGTGCGCGTTGGCGGACAGGTTGTTGGTCGCCAGATAGCCGCCCACAGCAATGTATTGCGCAATCGGTTCGCCGTGGTCGGCCATCACGCCGGGCGCAAAGTACTGCGGCGCCTTGATGCCGCCGGCCGAGGTCTCGATGGGCAGGCCAGGAATTGAGATGGGCGCGCCCGGCCGTCCGGGATTGGCATCCAACAACTGCTCTCGCACCAGAACTTTTTGCGATGGATCGGGAGATTCGAGGGCGATCTCGCTGACGTCGGCGTTGACGACCACCTCTTCGGCTGCAGCGGAAACCTTCTCAAATCGAAGCGTGAAACTGGGGGTTTCTGCGTTGAGTTGCAGGGCGCGTGCCATTGGTTCAAAGCCTGCGGCTTCAACGCGCAGCGAATACGCGCCCCAGACGGGCAGGGAAGTTTCAAAGGCGCCGCCGGGGCCTGTTGTGCAGGCAATGCGCTGCCTGGTACCGGTATCGAACTCGATATGCGCTTGCGCCACCGGACGCCCGGAGGGGTCGAGCACTGTGCCGGATATGTGGGGCTGGTTGGTTTGGGCTCCCGCGGAAAAAAGCGCCGCGCACGTGCCGATGAGGAGTGCTACGATTCTCGACCTCGTATTACGTAAGACCATGCCATTTCCCCGACCACGATCTCGCGCACCCTGGCGTCGACAGCAGGCATGGGCCAAGGGAAAAGCCAGAGTAACACGAAAATAAGAATCATGCTACTTCGTGGAATGGCCGAGAAGCGGCTTAAATGGGGTACGACCGGGGCGTCAATTTGGATTGCAGCAATGTTTCTGAACTGAAAGGCAATCGGCATCGGCGTGGCAGGGAACGGGAACGTCGCTGCGATCCGCTTACTGACCGGCCCCCGGTTGCTTCTGTCAAGCCGCGGCGAAATCTCGGCCTTTCTTCGATTTAACCTGTTGTTTCTCGGCGACCGAAAGGCGCAGGCCGAGAGTCTTCAACACGGCGACCAGCGTTTTGAGAGTCGGATTGCCCTTTGGTGACAAGGCGCGATAAAGAGATTCACGACTGATGCCGGCCTGAGCCGCTACTGCGCCCAGACCGCCGTACGCTTCGGCAACGGCGCGCATGGACAGCAGGGCTCCGCCGCGCTCCTCGGGGTTGTCGAGGGATTCCATGGCTAACTGGAGAACCGCAACTGCATACCCACGGTCTTCGCGGAGTTCTTCAATCGAACGTTCATCATGCGACACGCCGGCGGGAAACTTTTTCATGGTAGCCTCCGTTTCCAATCTGCCCAGAGCGTTTTGGCTCTGGCAATGTCTTTTGATTGGCTGTCCTTGTCTCCTCCGCAAAGGAGGATTACCCAAACCATTCCATGCCTTCCGCAGTACACTCGGTATCCGGCTCCCACATCGATGCGCAATTCGGTTACGCCGTCGCCAACTGATTTCCAGTCTCCCAGGTTGCCGGACTGAATCTGACGCAGCCTGGAGTCGATTCGGGCCTTCGCTCTTTGGTCGCGGAGGCCGCGGAACCATTCCGTGTAGGGTTCACGCCCATCCTCTTGTTGATAACGGATGAGTTCGATCACGGAATAATTGTAGCATAAAAGCTACAAACCGAAGGCTGATCCTAAAAGGGCATTACGATATTGGCACAAAGCCATTTCGGCGAAGGTCGCGGTAAGCGGCCTTGTACGCAGGAAAATCGCCGTTCCATATATTCAAAATTCCAAACCTTTTCTCGACTATTTTCACTTCAATTGCTCTTC
>JBEKFD010000268.1:0-5971 GCA_050013495.1 Occallatibacter sp.
TGCAGCGCTCGAGCTTCTCGATGATGATGCGGCGCTCGATGTCTTCGAGAATGTCGAAAAGCGAGGCGTTGGGGTTGTGCTCCAGCAGCGCGTCCTGAAAGCTGCGGCCGGTAATGTGGCCGGGCAGCAGATCGGAGCCGATGATGGGGCCGTTGGAGAGCACGACGCCGCGCTCGATGGAGTTTTCAAGCTCGCGCACATTGCCGGGCCATTCGTAGTCGACGAGGGCGCGCAGAGCGTCCGACGAGAGCTTGCGCGGGGCGAGGCCGTTTTCGTTGGCGTAGAACTCGAGGAAGTGGCTGACGAGCAGAGGAATGTCTTCGCGGCGCGCGCGCAGCGGGGGCAGGTCGACGGTGATGACGTTGAGGCGATAAAAAAGATCTTCGCGAAAGCGGCCGTCGCGCACCGCCTGGCGCAGGTCGATATTGGTAGCGGCGATGATGCGCACGTCGACTTGTATTTCCTGAATGCCGCCGAGGTGCATGAAGCGGCGATCCTGCAGCACGCGCAGAATCTTGGCTTGCGTGTCCATGCCCATAGTGGCGATTTCGTCGAGAAAAAGCGTGCCGCCGTTGGCGACTTCGAAGAGGCCTTTCTTGGACGCGATGGCGGAGGTGAACGCGCCCTTGACGTGGCCGAAGAGTGTTGACTCGAGCAGTTCGGAGGGCATGGCGCCGGTGTTGATGGGCACGAACGGCTTGTCTTTGCGCGGCGAGTTGGCGTGGATGGCCTTGGCGATAAGTTCCTTGCCGGTGCCGCTTTCGCCCTGGATCAGCACGGTGGAGCGGCTGGGCGCGACCTGGGCGATCAGGTCGAAGACCCGCCGCATGATATCGCTCTTGCCGACGATGTTGACGAAGTTATAGCGCTGCTTGAGGGTGCGCTTGAGTTGGAGGTTCTCTTCTTCGGCCTTGTGGCGGGCTACGGCGGAGCGGATGTCGGCCAGCAGTTTTTCATTGTCCCACGGCTTCTGGACAAAATTCTCCGCGCCGGCGCGAACGGCTTCGACGACGTTTTCTACGGTGCCATAGGCGGTGATCATGATGACGGGGAGTTCGGGCTGGCGCTCCTTGATCTGCGGAAGGAGCTCCATGCCGCTCTGGCCCGGCAGAGCAAGGTCAAGCAAGACAAGGTCGAAGTTTTCCTGTTCCAGCATCCTCAAGCCTTGCTCGCCGTCGTTGGCCATCCTTACTGAATACCCCTCGAGCGTCAGCAAGACTTCGAGCGACTCGCGGATGGCTGCCTCGTCGTCGACTACAAGGATGCTTGCGCCAGCGAGATTGTCGTTGGCGGCAGCAGCAGAGACGGGCAGATTCAACGGCAGAGCTGGCTCGGTGATGGGCTCAGGCATGTACTGAATTCCTCAATAAGGGAAACTCCAGGTGAAAGGTTGTGCCGGAGCCGACGGCGCTTTCGACGTGAATTTTGCCGGCGTGCTCCTGGATGATGCCGTAGGAAACCGAGAGCCCAAGGCCCGTGCCGCGGCGATCGCCAGGCTTGGGTGTGGTCTTGGTGGTGAAGAACGGATCGTAGATGCGCTTGAGATGCTCGGGCGCGATGCCGGAACCGGAGTCTGCGACAAGCGCCTCGACATGCCCATTGACCAGCGTGGCCACGCGTAGTCTGCCTCCGGCGGGCATGGCTTCTTTGGCGTTCAACAACAGATTGAGAAAGACCTGTTGCAGCTTGCCCGGATTGCCGTGGATGGCGGGCAGATCATCCACCAGGTCCAGATCGACGCTGATCAGGGCCGTCTTGAATTGGTGCTCGAGCAGCGACAACGTGTCGCGAATGACCTGGTTTAAATTGGTGTCGCGGAATTCGGTGGTCGAGGTGCGCGAGAAGTTCAACAGGCCGTTGGCGATTTCGGCGGCGCGGAAGCTCTGCTGCGTGATCTTGTCCAGCACCGGGCCGAGGCGCGCATCGCCCTTCAACTGCTTGGAGAGCATCTGCGAGTACGAGGAGATGACTGCCAGCGGCGTATTGATCTCATGGGCCACGCCGGCGGCGAGAAGGCCGATGGAGCTGAGCTTGTCTGCCTGTGCAAGCTGCGATTCGAGCGATACGCGCTCGGTGATGTCGTCGACCAGGATGATGCGGCCCACGGAGACAAAATCGCGCGACAACAGCGGCGCCACGGCAATGTTGGCGGTGCGCTGCTCTCCGGCGCGCGTGGTGAGGCGGAACTTGTACAGATGATGCACGCCCTGCTCGTTGCGGAAGCTGTCAATTGCGTCGACGAAGTCCGCAGGGAAGACCGAGCGCAGAGTCTGGCCAATCGCCTCGGCGCGGCTGAAGGCGTACATGGCCTCCATCTGCGCGTTCCAGCTTTCGATGCGGTCGTCGAGATCGAGAGCCAGGATGCCCACGTTGATGGATTCGACGATGTTTTCGTTGAATTCCTTCAGCCGTTCGAACTCGCCGATCTTGGCTTCGAGGCGCGCGTAGAGGCTGGCGTTCTGCAGGGCGATGCCGATGTAGCTGGCGAGGGATTCAAGCAACTCCACGTCTTCGCTGGACAGGAAGTCGCCGCCGATGGTGCGGCCCAGGCCAATGACGGCGATGGTGCGCGTTGCGTTGCCGTCCTGCACACGGCAGGGCAAATAGTAGTTCAGGTCGAGCAAGGCGGCGGTGCGCTGCTGGTCGGCAGGCAAATGCAGGGTCTGCTGTGCGTTTTCCAGGAAGATATGCGAGTGGTCCTTTGCCTGGTCGAAGTCCAGAAAGCCTAAAGCCAGTGAACCCTGTCCGGGAAGGTCTTTCTGAGCGCTCACTTCGGCGGGCAGGCCATGGGCAGCGGCCAGGCGCGGGCGGCCCGATTCTTCAACCAGAAACACGGCGACGCGCGCTACGAGCAGGGTGCGCGGCAGGCGCTCGACGATGGATTCGAGCAAAGCCTCAAGATCGGTCTCCGAACTCAGGCCGCGGCCGAACTCGACAAGGGCTTTGCGGTAGTCGTAGCGATGGCGATCGAAGGCTCTGTCTACCCATCCCTGAATTCTGCGCTTGAGGGGGTCGAAGATGGCGGCGGTCACCAGGATGGCGATGACCAGACCCCACTCTCGCACCGCCTCCGGCATGGCGTTGTGCACCACCACGGAGATCAGCGCGATGATGCCGAAGTAGACACCAAGCAGCAGGCCGGTGGCCAGCGTGTAGGCTACGCCACGCTTGAAGATCAGGTCGGTGTCCATCAGCCGGTAGCGAACGATGGCCCAACTGAAAGTGAGGGGGAGAATGACCAGCGACAGGCCGGCCAGATCGGTAAGCAGCTTGTATGGCTGCCAATCGAAAAGGAAGGGGATGGCGTAAAACAGGGTGAAGGGCAGGACTGCCAGCACGGTTCCGCGCGTCACCCACTTCAACTGCTGGCGAAGCAGCGGCGTGTTCGCGCTCTTGTAGCTGCGCATGAAGAGCAGCGCGGCGAGCACGAAGAAGGCGGCGACGTAGGCGGTCCCGGTCTGCTCCAGGCGGTGTTTCAAAAGGCCGGTTGCCTCGCGCGTCTCGATTGCCCATACCCACAGGCCGACGAGGGCGACGCCGGGCGCGTAGATGAGCGGCAGCAGCCAGCGGCGGCGGATCTTCTTGAAGCGCTCCTCGGGGAAGCTGAGCGCGAAGTGCAGAAACAGCGCCGGCTGCAGCGATTCCGCTGCCACATTCAACCAGAAGACGGCCCAGTCCAGCCAGTTCAACTCGCCGGTATATTTCAGGGTGCACAGCGCGAATGAAACCAGGCAGAACAGGTAAAAATGCGTAGCGCGTGCGGCGCCCCAGCGGCGGAAGAGCACGTAAACGCCGATGGCCAGGTAGACCAGCCCGATGATCCGCTGCGCCTGCTGCAGTCCGCGGTCCAGCGGCTCAGGAATGACCACCACCGGCGTATCCAGCGGGATGCCTCCGCGGGTGATGGTGTAGCTGGCCTTGCCGTAGATTTCGGTGCGGTAGAGAACACGCTCGAGGTCAGATAACTGCGCGATGGCGCTCTTGGATGTGACCTCGTTTCCCGGCATTTGGGTGGATCTGGCATGACTGGCCGGTAAAGGCTTCACGCCGCCCAGAAGATCCTGCGCGGGCAATTCACTGTGTTGTGCGGGAGTGTCCGGAAGCACTTCGGCTCCGGTGAGCAGGTCGTGCTCCTGAATTCCGGCGCGCTGGCCAGGACTGTTGGGGAGCACCTTGATGGCTTCCAGGCCTCCTTGCACCTCGCGCCACCAGACCCCGTCGTCTGGCTGCTGGAACTGGCTTTCCTGGCGCAGATTCAAGATCGCAAGCAGAACAAGGCCAGCCGTGGCCACGGCTAGCACGGTCGCCTGCAAGCGGTTGAAGAGGCTTTTTTCCATGGGGATCGTTCTACATCGACAGCTTTTGTAGCACGTCAGATGCCATGTGCGCGAAAAGCGCCGATGCTCAGGAGCCGTTTTGCAATCCTTTGAGAATACGCGAGATAGAGACGCGCGGTTCCGTGAAAGGTCAACTGGTTTTATGAGCGGATTTTATCGAGAATGCAGGAAACGGTAGGCAATATCCATGGAACAGTAGGGGGCTATGGAAACCGGTAGGCTCTTGAAGGGAAGCAGTTTAGGTTGGCGCGATGGATTGAATAGCACCATCCGAGGCGATGGCAAGCGTTTCCGAGATGAGATTGGCAAGGAGTCCTATCTCTGCCCGTAGGTGGCTTTAGGGCCGTGCTTGCGCTGGTAATGGTGTTCGGAAACGTGCAACGGAATCGCGAAATCGGACAATGCGGGGTCCCCTCCGGAGCGCAGCAAGACAGTGCGGAATGCGAGGCGGGCGATGTATTCCAGCACATCGGCGTGCTCGACGGCTTCTGCGGGGGTGGCTCCCCAGGCGAATGGGGCGTGGCCGGCAACCAGCACGCCGGGGACAGCCACAGGGTCGAGCCCTTCCGCCCGGAATCGGCGGACGATGACAGCTCCCGTATTGTGAACATAGCCGTGCGAGACTTCCTCGGCGCTAAGGGTTTCAGTTACGGGGACTGGGCCGTGAAAGTAGTCGGCGTGGGTGGTGCCGAGGCAGGGGATGGGGCGGCAGGCCTGGGCCCAGGAGGTAGCGAACTCGGAGTGGGTGTGGACCACGCCGCCAATCTGCGGGAACTCGCGATAGAGATACGTGTGCGTATCCAGATCGCTGGAGGGACGCAGCGAGCCCTCGACGATCTTGCCGTCGAGATTGGTGACAACCAGATCGCCGGGAGTCAAGGAGGCGTAATCGACGCCGCTGGGCTTGATGACGACCAGCGGCTCCGCGCCGGTGCGGTCGATTCCGCTGGCGTTGCCAAAGGTGTGCGGCGCCAGTCCCCGGCGGGCGATTTCGTGGTTGGCGCGGAGGACTTGTTGGCGCAACGCGGTGAGCAGCATCGGGTTTCCTTGGCTTCCGGCGTAAGGTAAGCGTTTACCAAAACAGTGTACAGCCAGCGGCGTGCCGCGATCGGTGCCGGCTCACTTTTCCGCGCAGGCTTGGGCCAGCCCGGCTAGGTTCGCCGCACAAGACCGCGCCACAATCAGCGCTTCGATTCTGTCCCACAATGCGCGGTCATTCTCAATTTCTATGTGCGGCTTCATGAAAGTCCGCGCGAACCAGCCGTACCCGGCGCAGGGGATCGGGTTGCTCTTGTAACTCGACTTGTAACTCCCAAGGATTTTGGTTCGCCGCGGATCGACGGCCTCAATAACTTTCCTGCCGTGAAGCAGGCCCTCTGTCTGGTAGAAGTTAATGGCTTCGCGCACGTTCGGTGGGATGAATCCATCGTTTTCGCCTGACTTTTCAACGCTGTCAACTTGAATAGTAAGCAGCACCGGAATTCCGCGGCGATCAAGCTCGCCTGCGAGGTGGATAGCTTCAGAGGCACCCCAGCTATGACCGAAGAGGACGATGCGCGCGGCATTCTTTTCTGCTTCACTCAGGTGGCCGACCTTGCTGGTATCGAGCAGGTCGAGGAGCGTGCGCAGAGCTT
>JBEKFD010000269.1:0-5963 GCA_050013495.1 Occallatibacter sp.
TGCAGTGCTCGACCCATTCGCTCGTTCGGGAGAAAACGGAAAAGCCAAAGACGCCTTTATGCGAGTCGTTCTTCCTCCCATCGGTGAGTTGAACTCGCACCTCTCTGCTTTCATCGCTCAATAACATCAGCGGAGCCAGAAAGAACACATCTTGAAACTCGATTGTCTGCTGGCGCGAGCCGCGCGCGAATGCGGCGGCTGCCATTTCCATGTAGCCTGTGCCTGGAAACAATGCCTTGTGTGCCTGATCGGCCTTCAGCTTGTGCTCGGAGACCAACCACAAGTCTTGCTGCGAAAACTGGCTGGCATAGACGATCTCATGAGAAGTATTGCGCAGAAGCTCTCGCAGCAATGGATGCGGAGAACCGAAGCCTGCCGCCATGCCAACGTCTCGCCAGGCGCCCCAGTTGACTACGCTGACCGGCCCTTGTCTGCTCGCGGCGAAGGCATCGAGGAATGCGTTTGCGGCTGCATAATCTACCTGGCCCGGCGGTGGATATATCGAGCTGATGGAAGAGAACAACACAAAGCATCGCAGCGGCAAGTTGCGAAGAGCCTCTTCGAGTACCAGGGTTCCGCGCACCTTGGGATCGAGCACGCGGGCTGCGCTTTGTTCGGTCTTCAACATCAATGGACCATCATCCAGCACCCCTGCAGCATGGAAGACGCCGTCGATCTTTCCGTACTGCTTGATGGCTAGTGCGACAGCGTCCCGCATCTGGCTAAGGTTTGTAACATTGGCCCGCATTACGGTTAAACCGCCGGCGACAGCGCGAATCTCGATGAGCTTCTGAATGCGGTATCTTTCGGAATCGCCCAAACCCTCGCCGTGCAAAGAGGCATCCCACGTTGATTCCGGTGGCAACGTGGATCGACTGATCAATACGAGACACGCCTTGAACTCGCGCGCCAACTGCTCCGCAACGGCTAGCCCTAGTCCGCCGACGCCGCCTGTGATGAGATACACGCCACCGCGTTCCAGGCGGCTATCTTCAGTAGCAACGGGAAGAGTAAGTGGCTCCACAGCCTCAACAAAGCGCCCACCATCGCGAAAGGCAACCGTTGCATTGTCTCGGCTGGCCTTCATCTCATCAACAAGCATCGCCGCGCATTCAATGGCGCGCTCGCTCACGAAATCCACATCGATGCTGCGGCAGTTAACTCCCGGTAGCTCCTTGGGAATAACTCTCGCCGGACCGAGCAGAACCGCCCTGGCTGGGTTGCGAACCGGCTCGGAAAATACCTGCTGCATCCGATTGGAGACCAGTCCAATGTCCCAACCCGCAATGTCCTGGCTGGCTAATGCCTGGGCAAGAAACAGAGGGCTAAGAAAGCAGCGATCCTGGACGTCTTTAAGAGAGGCCCGCTCGCCTTCTGGCATTGCAGGCCAGAGATGGAGAATCTTGGTCGGAGTGCTGCCACTCTTGAGAACATCCGAAATCAATGAATCGTAATCGGCGCGCACGCCGGGTTTGACGATATAACTGCCATCGGCTGACTTGCAATAACTTGAACCAGCATCGACAAGAATGACTAGCTGCCTGGTTGTTGTAAGTATGGCACCGATTTGATTGCCCAGCCCAATCGAATCCCTGAAGATCATCCAGCATCCGGACTCTGGGGACGGCTTCGGAGTTAGCGGGGTTGATCTCCAGACGCGACGATAGAAAGCGATGTTATCGCGTTCTTGCGTAGGCGGAGCCTTCACAGTAATTGGCGCGGCAGGGGCTTGCGTATTGTCCGGTTGAACCCAGAAGTTCAGATGCTCAAAGGGATAAGTTGGCAAGGAAACGCGGCGCGGGGATTCAGGCGAATGAAGCGCCGCAAAGTCGACACTTACTCCGAGCGTCCAAAGTTGGCCAAGTGTTTGAAGAGCGAAACGGAAAGCCCCGGTCGATTCGCGGGGATGCGGAAGGGACTGAAGTGCCTTTACGGCCGCTCCACCTTGTTGGCGCGCCAATGAAGAGAGTGTGTTGCCTGGGCCGGCCTCAAGAAGAATATGGCTAGGATTGCCGGATAATTCCTGCAAGCAATCGGAAAATCGAACCGTATTGCGAAGGTGGCGCAACCAATAGGCGGGATCAGTTGCCTCTTCGGCTTTGATCCAGGTGCCAGTGAGATTGGATAAATAGGGAATAGTGGGTGGAAGGTAAGTTATTCCGCGCAGTCGCTCCTCAAACGCTTCAAGGATGGGGTCCATCATGGCCGAGTGAAAGGCATGCGAAGTGATAAGGCGATGGCAAAGGATGGATTCAAGCCCCAGAGTCAGTTCCAGCGCGGCGATTTCAGGCTCAGGTCCGGAGACGACGCACTGGCCTGGACTATTGATCGCAGCTAGGCAAAGAGTGCCGGTGAGGTGAAGCTCAGACGCAGGAATAGAAACTGCGAGCATTGCTCCCGTGGGCAGGTCATGCATCAGACGGCCGCGGAATGCCGCAATTGCGAGCGCGTCTTCAAGCGTGAAGACACCAGCGAGACAAGCAGCCACGTACTCGCCGATGCTATGACCTACCATGGCGATCGGCTTGATGCCCAGCGACATCCACCAGCGCGCGAGGGAGTATTCCACGGCGAAGAGCGCGGGCTGCGTGAGCCAGGTTTGATTCAGCTTGTCTCGAGCCACCTGCTGTTCTGCTTGCGGCGGATAAAGTGCTTCGCGCACGTCGAATCTCAGAAGCTCAAGAAGATACTTCGCACAAAGATCCAGTGACTCGCGAAAGACCGGTTCATGCTCATAAAATTCGCGACCCATATTGACGTGCTGCGAACCCTGGCCGGAAAACATGAATGCAACTTGCGGCGCGGGTGTCGCAGCTACACCGGAAACAAATCTCTTGCGCGCTTCTTCTGTTGGCCAACTTTTAGAATCGCGGTTATTGTCAACGACCCATGCGCGTCTGTGCAGGAATGAATGTCGGCCAATGTGGCATGTGGACGATGCGTCAGCCAGGCTCACTTCCGGATGCGCACCAAGATACGCGATTAGATTTTCAGAGGCACGTTCCAGCGCACTCTCGGTTTTTGCGGAGATCGTGAATAGATGGTAGGGCTTCACTTCGGGCAAAGCGTTTTTGCGCGGCGCTTCTTCAAGAACAACGTGCGCGTTTGTTCCGCCGATCCCGAGGGAAGTAACCCCGGCGCGTCGCGCCGCCCCTTCCGACGGCCAATCTCTGAGCTTGCTGTTGACGAAAAACGGGCTGTTTTGAAATTCGATGTGAGGATTTGGAGTCTGAAAGTACAGGCTGGGGGGCAACTGCGCGTGCTCAAGTGCGAGGACAGTCTTTATGAGGCCGGCAATGCCTGCCGCTGCATCGAGGTGACCCACATTCGTCTTCACGGAGCCTATTCCACAGTAGCCAATGCGGGCGGTAGATTTGCGAAACGCCTGCGTTAGCGCCCTTACCTCGATGGGGTCGCCGACTGTGGTTCCGGTACCGTGGGTCTCAATGTAGGAGATATCGTCCGCAGCGACTCCGGCGAATTCCAAAGCCTCGGCAATCACTTCGGCTTGCCCTTCGACGCTGGGCGCAAAGTAACCCACCTTGCGCGCGCCATCGTTGTTCACTGCAGATCCGAGAATGACGGCACGAATGTTATCTCGATCGGCGAGTGCGTCCTCAAGCCGTCGCAATACGACAATGCCCGCCCCGCTTCCGAAGACTGTTCCGCTGGATGCAGCGTCAAAGGCCCGACAGCGGCCATCGCGCGAAAGAATCTCCCCCTCGCGGTAGATATAGCCCTGTCCATGCGGAATTTCTATGGTAACTCCGCCGGCCAGAGCCATGTCACACTCAAAGTCAAGAAGACTCTGGCACGCCAGATGAACCGCAACCAGCGAAGTTGAGCACGCTGTTTGTACGTTGATGCTGGGACCGCGCAGGTCAAGTTGATAGGAGACACGCGTGGCAAGCACATCTTTATCGTTTCCGGTCTGTTTGAGTTGAAAGAAGCCCGCAGATTTCAATAGCTCCTGGTTGGAGAACAAGTTATAAATGAGATAACTATTCATCCCCGAACCGGCAAATACGCCGATTGATCCGCTGAAGCGCTGCGATGGGTGGGCGGCATCTTCCAGAGCTTCCCATGCGCACTCGAGGAAGTGCCTGTGCTGGGGGTCCATGATAGCTGCGTCTCTTGGGCTCAAACCAAAAAATGCAGCATCGAACATAGGAACATCCTCCAGCATTGAAGCGCGTTTAACATAGTCGGGCCGGTTTAGATCTTCGGCCGCTGCGCCTGCTGCGAGTAGCTCATAATCAGTCAAAGAACGAATGGACTCCACGCCATCGCGCAGATTCTGCCAGAATTGCTGGATGTTGGAGGCACCTGGAAAGCGCCCAGCCATACCGACAATCGCAATAGCGGAGGGCTTCATAGCTTTCCTTTCAATTCTGCCTGGCCAGCCTGCGGCGTTGCGCACGGTCTGAAATGCCATTCATTGCGACGACCGATCCTGTCCGTGCCAGATGGCGAGAGAGTGAACCGACAGTAGAAAACTCGAACAGGTCGACGATGGGAATCTCCCGGCGAAGAACATCTTGAAGTCTTGCATGCACCTCGGCAACTGTAAGAGAGTGGGCGCCGAGGTCAAAGAAGTTGTCGCTTAGTCCGACGCTCGATAAACCCAACGCATCTTTCCAGGCTTCGCATACGATGCGCTCAATTTCACTTGGCGGTTCCATCTGTGAGGGTGTTACTTCTTCAGTCTCGTGAAAGACCGGTAGTGAAATTCCGAGCAATGCCTTTCGGTCGATCTTGCCGTTCCCAGTAAGCGGCAATTCCGAAAGAAAGACAAAACCCGAAGGAATCATGCTTTCCGGAAGCCTCGCCCCGAGCGCACTCTTCAGCGTACCAATCGCCTCCTTCCCCAACCCGTCGGCAACCAGATAAGCTACCAGCCGTTTATCGCCCTCCCTGTCTTCGCGGGCAACTACGACCGCCTGTCTAACTCCGGCAAATTGCTCCAGTAGAGCTTCAATCTCGCCGGGTTCGATGCGGTGCCCGCGTAACTTGATCTGACAGTCGACGCGGCCAAGAAACTCGATGTTTCCGTCGGCGAGGAAGCGCGCCAGGTCGCCTGTTCGATAAACGCGCTTCGAAGAAAGGGAAGGGAGACGGAGAAATCGTTCAGCGGTTAATTCGGGTTGATTCCAGTAGCCGCGGGCCACACCGTCACCGCCGATCAGCAATTCTCCGGCCTCGCCGACGGGTACTGGCTTCAGATCGGGATCAACGACAAATGCCTGAGTGTTGGCGATGGGGCGTCCGATTGGAACTGTAATTCCAGGATCGTTTATCGGGTAAGTTGTCGACCAGATGGTGGTCTCTGTTGGACCATACATGTTATATATCTCGCCCGTGAAGAATTGACGAAGGCGATGGATAACTGAAGCTGGCACAACTTCCCCGCCAAGCAGGATTTGCTTAAGCGAACCGAGGGCAAAAGATGTGTGCGCATCAAGCGTCAACATGCGCGCCAGAGATGGAGTCATTTGAAGATGAGTTACCTGGTGGCGGATAATCTCATCGGCGATCGTGCCGGTACCCTCGCCGCCATGAAGGACCACCGTGAATCCTCGCGTCAATGTCCACAAGAGTTCCAATATCGAGATATCGAAAGAGACACTTGTAACTGCAAGCCACACTCCGGGCTCACAACCAATCGCCCGATCCATGCCAACAAAAAAGTTGACTACGTTTCGGTGCTCGACCATCACGCCCTTGGGCATGCCGGTGGAACCGGACGTGTACATCATGTATGCGAGGTTGTGGCTATTAGCTGACGTGCCAGATTGAGTAGATTGCTGAGTGGTCCGCGCGTCCTCGGCATCGACAACTGTGAGCCCCAGTCCGACTGGAACAGTGTATTGGCTTTCAGGCAAGGTAATCAAGACATGCAATCCCGCGTCTTCGATGATGTAAGAGAGGCGCGCCTTGGGATAACTGGGATCAAGTGGAACGTA
>JBEKFD010000270.1:0-5915 GCA_050013495.1 Occallatibacter sp.
TTGGCGCATTTTTCTGTCCCGCCTGATCGATGAATGGAACGGCTTGTTCGCCCTGCAAGGCCCGCAAGCCCGCAATACTCAACTTCAATACGCCTGAGCATCACTTTTTCAGGATCGACTAAATACGTTGGCTAACCCAAACGGTTAGTTCGGAAACGCACTATCCCAAAACACCCACATCAAGAGGATGCCACACAGATATTGAATTATGAGTGCAGTCCAGAAGCTGAAAGGCTCCTTGGTGCGATCAGTGATGCCTCTTAGATACGTCTTCCCGGTGAAAGTAGAAACCACAGCAAGAGCAAACATCCCTAGGCCAAAGAGAAAACCGCCAAACGGCCACGGCTTGTTCCACCCTTCGGGAGCCATACCAGCCATGCTCTCACGCCTCTATCAGTCCCACAAGCTCTTCCAGACCCCAGACGTGATCGCTGAGTCCAGCTTCCATTGCGGGAGTTACCCGCAATGTCTAATGAATCCGGCAGTAGGTTTGCAAGGGTTGACCGATTCAAACTTTACCAGTACCCAAACAAAAATAATTTTGCCTTATGCTCATGGTTTTAGCGACACTGAAACCGGAGAATGAATATGACCCAGACCTGGGATCCGCAGGCTTACAGTCAGAACGGCGCATTTGTCCACGAACTTGCAGGGGGCGTGCTGGAATGGCTGGCCGCCAAGCCCTTTGAGCGCATTCTGGACCTGGGATGCGGAGACGGGCAGTTGACCACACGGCTCTCTGCCGTCTGCGCGAGCGTACAGGGCGTCGATGCATCGAAGCAGATGGTTGCCGCGGCGCGCTCGCGAGGTATCGCGGCAGATCAGGCCGAGGCCGAGGAGTTGCCTTATCCCGAGGCCAGTTTCGACGCCGTATTCTCGAACGCGGCACTGCATTGGGTTCGCGACCAGGATGCCATGATGACGCAGGTTCATCGTGTGCTCAAGCCTGGCGGGCGCTTTGTTGCGGAGATGGGCGGCCACGGCAATATCGCGGCCATTCGCGTGGCGCTGATGGCGGTGCTGGCGCGGCATGGCCATGCCGACCGCGAAGACGGCGTGAATTACTATCCCACGGCCGAAGGCTACACGCGAAGGCTTCAGCGCCATGGATTTACCGTGCAGCGGATCGCACTCATTCCGCGGCCCACGCCGCTGGCGGAGGGCCGCATGGACGGCTGGCTGCGGACCTTTCGGCGCGGCGTGCTCGACAGCCTTCCGGAATCGGTGCGCGACCTGGTTGTCAAGGAAACCACGGCGCTGCTCGCGCCCGCACTGCGCGACGAGGAAGGGCACTGGGTTGCCGACTATGTGCGGCTGCGGTTCGTCGCCACGGCGTGAATTCATTTTAGCCGGCGAGATTCCGCGGCGGCTGAACACTGTCGAACTTGCGCCTTTCGGGGAAAGAGCGGCGAGTGCCCGGGCCCGCTATTTTCGCTTTCTTCCCGGGGTCTGAAGACCCCTGCTCCCTCCGAATCGCCGACTTACAACTGTACCCCCGCTCCCTCCGAATCGCCGATCAACAATTGCAGGATTAAGCACCCGGAAGTTGCGGCGGCAATGATTCCAGCTCTAGCTTCGGCTCCTCATCCACTTCCAGCAAACCCACGCGGAACAGCAAGCCGGCTGCCGCTCCACCCAATGTTGGTATAAGCAGGAAGACCCAAAGCTGCTGAATTGCCTGACCGCCGACGAAGACCGCCGGGCCAAAGCTGCGTGCCGGGTTAACGCTGGTGCCTGTAATGCGGATGCCGAGCAGGTGAATGGCTACCAGAGTGAGGCCGATTACCAGACCGGCAAACCCCGGCGTGGAGAATTTTTGAGTTGAGCCAAGAATCACGATAACGAAGAGCAGGGTCGCCACGAATTCATACGCGATCGCCGAGGTGAGGTTGTAGCCGCCCTGATAGCCTGCGCCGAAGCCGTTCTGGCCGAGGCCGCTGGTGGCGATGCTATAGCCGCCGGACACGCCGCTGGCGATGAGGAAGATCACCCACGCACCCAGCGTGGCGCCGATAAATTGCGCCACCCAGTAGCCGATGAGGTCCATCGTCTTCATTCTGCCGGCAACCCAAACGCCCATGCTGACCGCCGGGTTGATGTGGCAGCCGGAAATGGGACCAATTCCATACGCCGCCGCGACCAGCCCGAGGCCGAAGGCGAATGCGATGCCGAGAATGCCAACCAAGCCTGGGACACCGCCGGTAATCACCGCCGTGCCCACGCCGAAGAACACCAGGAAGAAGGTGCCCACAAGCTCCGCGAAATATTTCTTCATTGTTCCCTCCATCTTCTGTCTTGAGTTCTCCGCGGACGAGAGACTGCGGAGTTGCATGCCGTCCTTCTTCCAACCAAACCTGGGACAGGTTCAGACAGGGTGAGAGAAAGGGAATCCCGCTGAAATCGATTCCTGGATTCGAAAGAGGGGTCCGGATGCGTGCACGAAGTTTCTCAGAGCGCTTTTCGTGGCGTCAAGTGAAATCCAGACGATCACGAGAGGCGGGAATCCGAGGGGATGGAGATGGAACGTGAAGACGGAGGCGCGGCGCTTGAGTTTCGATCAAATGCGGCGAGTCAGCTCCCGCTTCGCGGGAATAGCGAGTTGGCAAGTCAACGGGCGATTTTTGCTGGACAGGATTCGACGGCCTCAAGCGGGTTCTCTGGGCCTGGTCAAATTCACACAACGTTTGCAATTTGTTTGCCTGATTGAATTACCCTGTTGTTAGTTCCCAGCGGTCACGAGCCTGAAAGCAAAGGGCCAGCGGGCGAGGGCAGACAAGTTTGAGCCAAACCGTATTTGTACTGGAAGACGACACCGATATTGCGCGGCTGGTGCAGCATCATTTGGAAGCTGCAGGATTTGCGGCACGGCTATTTCATACTCCCACCAACCTGATTCCCGACGCCGAGCGGCAACCGCCGGCCCTGTTTCTGCTGGACATCATGGTTCCCGGCGGGGATGGGCTGGACGTGTGCAGGCGGCTGCGCTCGAACGCCGCTCTTTCGACGATTCCGATCATTTTTTTGACCGCGCGCGCCGGGGAGAACGACCGCGTGCTGGGGTTGGAACTGGGGGCGGACGACTACATTACCAAGCCTTTTGCCACGCGCGAGCTGGTGGCCCGCGTCAAGGCAGTCCTGCGGCGGTTTGAGCGGCCAACGACGCCGTCCATCATCAGCTTTGAGGAAGTCATCATTGACGCAAACGCCATGCAGCTGAGAGTGCGTGGCGAGTTGACCACCACGACCGCAACCGAGTTCCGCCTGCTCGACTACCTGGCGCGCCATCCTGGGAGGGTCTTCAGCCGCGATCACCTGCTGGACGCGGTGTGGGGGGATGCGCGGTTTGTGACTCCGCGTTCGGTGGACGTGTACGTGCGCCGCATCCGTGAGAAAATCGAGGTCGATGCGGAAAATCCGCGCTACCTTAAGACTGTGCGTGGGGCGGGGTATCGCTTCGAGCTTCCCAAGGGCGAGTAAAAGCGTCCCGCAGGGGCTAAAGCCCCACGTCGATACTGCGGCACTTGCGGCACGACTGAAGTCATGCCCTGTTACAAAACCTTCGAGAATCTCGATTGAAATGAGTTTTTCCGCAGCCTGTAAAGCCCGCGTTGATTCTGCTGACCTTATGCCAGGGATAAATCCTTGGCATACCGCCCGGGGGATTTTTCCGCAGCCTGTGAAGTCGTGCCCGGACACTTCTGGGCTCAAGCTGGAGATTTTCAGCAGGCTGTTGAACGAGCCGCACGCCGGAGTGAGCTGGATGGGAGCATCGCGTTGACCCCCAAAGTCTTTACCAAGCTGCTTGGGCTTTTTGTCCTGCTGCTGGTCTTCCAGACGGTGGTGATGGAGTTCGTCTTTGGCCGGCTGGTAGAGCACACCGCCGGCGAAAGCTTCCATTTGATGGCTCATGAAGCGCTGTGGGCAGGACTGATCGCGCTGGCGCTGGCGATTCCGCTGGCCGCCTGGGTTGCCCGGCGGGTCACCGCACGCATTGAGCGGGTAGTGGCCTTTGCACGGCGCATCGCCGAAGGCGATTTGAGCGCCCGCCTGAGCGTGGCGAGCGGGGATGAACTGGCGCCGATGGAAACTGCGTTGAATCAAACCGCGGAGCGCCTGGGGCAGAACTTTGCGGAGATTGAGAGCCGGCGCCAGGAACTGGCCGCCATGCTCGACTCCATGCAGGAGGCGGTGGTTGCCATCACTCCGGAGGGTGCTGTTCGCTGGTCGAATTCGGTGATGCGCAGCATTGCGGGAACACAGCTTCATGCGGGGCGTCCGCTGGTGCACTTTGTGCGTGATCCGGATGTTCTGGCCTGTATGCGCGCCGCGCTCGATCACCACGAGGTTCGATACGGCCGAGCCAGTTCGCTGGCGCCGGGGCGGATGTTCGAGATCAATGCAGCGCCCTTGCCCTCCGGCGGTGCGCTGGTGGTGCTGCACGATGTGACGCGGATCGAGGCTGCGGAGAAGTCGCGCCGCGACTTCATTGCCAACGTGAGCCATGAACTGCGCACGCCGCTCACCTCCATCCAGGGATACGTGGAGACGCTTGTGGAAGATCCGCGGCCAAATGCCGCTACGACGCGCGAATTCCTGGGCATCATCCACAAGAATGCGACGCGCATGAACCGGCTGACCGAGGACCTGCTGGCGCTGGCCAGCGTCGAAAGCCCGGACTACAGGCTCGCGCTGCAGCCCGCGCGCGCTTCGGCGCTGGTGCAGGATGCGATTGAAAGCCTGGGCGGAATGGTGGTAGATTCCGATGTCGAGCTGGAATCGACCGGAGCGCCGGATGCGCTGGTGATGGCTGATTCTGATGCGCTGAACCAAGTGTTTGGCAACCTGATTGAGAATTCACTCAAGTACGGCAAGACGGGGAAGCGCATCCGCGTGGGCGCGCTGCTGATGGAGGGCGAGGTGGAGTTCACGGTGCAGGACTTCGGGCCCGGCATCGCTTCAGAGCACCTGGACCGCATCTTCGAGCGCTTTTATCGCGTGGACAAGGCACGTTCGCGCGATTCGGGCGGCACGGGGCTGGGCCTCGCGATTGTCCGTCACATTGTGCTGGCGCATGGCGGGCGGGTGTGGGCGCGAAGCGAACTGGGAGCCGGCGCGGAGTTCCACTTCACGCTGCCGCTCGCACCCGCGCCTGTGGGTGAGAAAATGGCTTCGGCGACGGCGTGACCGAAGTGAGTTGCCCGAGATCTTTTCGAAAGAGTGTGCGGAAATTGAAGACGGCTTTACGGACCCTGGTTGCTGGCTGCGTTCCTATTCTATTGGTTGTTCTTCCGGCCGTCGTCTCAGTCGTGTTTGCTTCCGCTCAGCAGCGCCCGCCGGCGGTTCCGCTGATCGCGCACGATCCCTACTTCAGCGTGTGGTCCATGGCCGACAGGCTGACGGACCAGAACACCCGGCACTGGACCGGCCGCCAGCAGCCCATTTATGGACTGGCGCGGATTGACGGCAAGACGTGGCGCTGGATGGGCGAGGGTCCGCGCGAGTTGCCGGCGATGGAGCAGACGTCTCTGGTGGTGACTCCGACGCATACGGTCTACCAGTTTCAAGCGGGGCAGGTGGGGCTCACGGTCAACTTTTTAACGCCAGCCTTCCCGAAGGACCTGGATTTGCTTTCGCGGCCTGTCACGTATCTCACGGTCACCGCATCGGGGCAGGGCGAGCACGATGTTTCGGTGCTGATCGATGTAGACCCTGTGATTGCGGTTAATTCGTCCGATGAGCCGGTGACGTGGGGACGGTCGCGGGCGGCTGGCTTGACCGTCTTGAATGTGGGCTCCCGCGATCAGCGCGTCTTGAATAGGCCGGGCGACGATCTGCGCATCGATTGGGGCTACTTCCACCTGGCGGCGCCGGATGCGGAAGGTGCGGAGACGGCGCTTTCGGCGAACGCGCTGGAG
>JBEKFD010000271.1:0-5878 GCA_050013495.1 Occallatibacter sp.
CCCCATCCTTGGCACGTTCTTGTTGTTGTGCCAAGGTTGGGAAACATCGAACCCAACAGTTCCACTCCCCGCGACAATCCAGCACCCCATCCTGTATCGTGAGGCTGGAATTCTGTTCGACTATGCCTCTTTCTCTTCCTACTCTTGCCGAACCCCAGCACTTCTCGTTGATTGAGAAGCTTCTCTTCGCCGCCCTGGCCATCGCCTCCGGCTATCTTTTCTGGCGCCGCTTCGGCGTAGTCCTCAACAAAATCCTCAAATCCAAAAAAGACCCCAACTTCCACCTCTTCCCCATAACGAAACGTATATTCGACTTCTTCTGGGAAGTCCTCTGCCAAGCAAAGGTCATCCGCGAGCGCCCGCTCCCCGGCGTGGCTCACGCGCTCGTCTTCTGGGCGTTTCTCGCGTTCGCCCTGGTCACGCTCAACCACTGCGCCGTCGGCCTTGGGCTACGTTTTCTCTCCCCCGACGGCCCCATCGGTCGTTGGTACTTCTACTTCGCCGCCGTTTTCGCTCTAGCCTGCGCAGTCGGCATCCTCGGCTTGATTGTGCGGCGGTTTCTGGTACGGCCAAAATGGCTGGGTGAAAAGCTCTCATGGGAATCCGGCTTCATCGCCTTCCTCATCTTCGCCCTCATGGCCACCTACCTGGCCTCTTTCACAGTCGCCGACACGTCTCCCGCCGCCCGCGTCCTGTGGTGGCTGCACACGCTGGCACTCCTAACGTTCCTGCCGCTCATCCCCCACACCAAGCACCTGCATCTGGTCCTCAGCCCCGCAACCATCTTTCTCTCCCGCGGCGCCTTCGCGCAGATCCCTCCGCTCCAGGATGGCGAAAAGGAGGGCGATGAGGACTTCGGCCTGGTAGCCGGCACCGACCTCACGCAGCTCGTCAGCCTCCAGGCCTACTCATGCGTCGAGTGCGGCCGCTGCACCGAGCATTGCCCCGCCGCTAACACCGGCAAGCTCCTCAACCCCAAGGAAATCATCCTCGGCGTCCGCGCCTACCTCAACGACCTCGGCCCCGCGTCCGATCAGCCCTTACTGGGCAAATACAACTCCCAGGAAGCCGTCTTCCAGTGCACCACCTGCGGCGCATGCGAGTTCCAATGCCCCGTCGGCATCGAGCACGTCCCCATCCTCGTCGGCCTGCGCCGCGGCGCGGTCAACACCGGCGCCTGGGAAGACGATCACGGAGCCAAGCTCTTCCTCACCCTTGAACGCGGCAGCAACGCATTGGGCATCAACCCCGCCGAGCGCGACAAGTTCATCCAGAAGCAGGCACTGCCCACCTTCGACGGGACACAGGAGTATTGCCTCTGGCTAGGTTGCATGGGCGGATACGACCCGAAGGGCCGCGAAATCGTCGCCGACTTTGCTCGCGTCATGAACTACCTCGGCACCAGCTACGGCGTGCTGCGCAAGGAGAAATGCACCGGCGACCCCGTCCGCCGCCTCGGCAACGATCTAGTCTTTCAGCAACTCGCTGAATCCAACCTGGAAACCCTGGCCCAGAACAAGGTCAAGAAGATCGTCAGCATCTGCCCCCACTGCGTCCGCACCATCCAGGAAGACTGGAAGGAGTACGGCACCCCTCCAGAAATCGAGCACCACAGCGAATTCCTGGCCCGCTTCGCCGACAAACTCCCCCGAGCTGTAGGTCCGGCCTCGATCACGGTAGGTCCGGGCTTCAGCCCGGACAACGCGCTTCGCCACGGAAAAGATTTGAAAGGGCACGACTTCAGTCGTGCCAAAAGCGCCCGAAAATCGGACCGGGCTTTAGCCCCTGAGGGAAGTTCTTCGACCTCAGCCGACTCAAATTCCGAAAGCTTTGTATCAGGGCATGACTTCAGTCGTGCCGAAAATGCCGAAAACAAGACCGGGGCTTTAGCCCCCGAGGGAACCGTACATCCAGAGGCATCCGTTGAGGGGTACGGGCTTCAGCCCGTACATCCTGCTCAAACCAAATCACCCGGGGCTTTAGCCCCCGCGGCATCCGTTGAAGGGTACGGGCTTCAGCCCGTACATCCTGCTCAAGCCAAATCACCCGGGGCTTTAGCCCCCGAGGGAACCGAAACCATCGTCTTTCACGACCCCTGCTACCTCGGTCGTTACCGCAACGTCTACGACCAACCCCGCACCGTCGTGCAGGCCGCAGGCCAGCTCATCGAAGCCCCGCGCAACCACGAGCGCAGTTTCTGCTGCGGCGCAGGCGGCGGTCTTGCCTTCCTCGGCGAAGAAACCGGCGAGCGCGTCAGCCACAACCGCGCCGCCGAACTCGTCGCCACCGGCGCGCAGACCGTAGCCACCGCCTGCCCCTTCTGCAACACCATGTTCCGCGACGCGCTGGCCGCCACTGGCAACGCCCCGCCACAGTTACTAGACATAGCCCAGCTAGCCGCGCGAGGACTGCCGGACCAACATTGAGAGAGAGCTTTGAGGGAAAACTCCAAAATCACCGGTCGAGCAAATGATGCGAATGAGCAGTTCGACTTCACGATAGAGCCATTTGTCCCACCCCGGTTCCTCCTCACGATTCGCTACAGTGGCGACCGTCTTGAAAACGTAACCGGGGCTGGAGTATGGCCAACCGTCGAGAAGGCCAAACAAATTGCACAACAGTCCGCAACCAAACTTCTTCACGGGGCAACTATCAAGTGGAACGAATAAGCCTAGAATGAGCAAGGATATTTCATTATGAGAATCATCGTAGCCATCAAGCAAGTCCCCGAACGCGATGCGCAAGTCCGCATCGACGCATCGGCCAAGTGGATCGACGAATCCGGCCTTCAATTCGCCCTCAACGAGTCCGACGCCTACGCCCTCGAAGAAGCTCTTCAGCTCAAGGAGAAGCACGGCGGCGAAGTCATCGTGCTCTCCGCCGGCCCCGAGCGCATCGGCCAGACCATCCGCGAAGCCCTCGCCAAGGGCGCCGACCGCGCCATCAACATTGCCTGCGACGACCTCGCCACCCGCGACGCCCTCAGCGTAGCCCGCCTGCTCGCCGCAGCAGCAAAACAGGAGAGCCCCGACCTCGTCCTCACCGGCCTCCAATCCGAAGACCTAGGCCTCGGCCAAACCGGAGTCATCCTGGCTGAGATACTCAGCCTGCCCCACGCCACGCTCATCCTGCATGTGGAAAAGACCGACACCGGCCTGAACGTAAAGCGCGAACTGGAAGAAGGCTGGTTCCAGCAGATTGAGATGCCCACCCCCGCCGTGCTCACCATCCAGTCCGGCGGCAACAAGCTGCGCTACGCCACGCTGATGGGCATCAAGAAGGCCAAGACCAAGGAAGTCCGCCAGCTGGCCGCCGCCGATCTCGCAGCAGATGCTGCCCCCGTCGTCATCCTCGACCGCGTCACCCTGCCCCACAAACAAAAATCCACGCAAATGCTACCGGGCTCGCCCAAAGAAGCCGCCGCGGCCCTGGTAGAAAAACTGAAATTCGAGGTGCGCGTGCTATGAGCGGAGTCATTGTAGTCATTGAGCAAAGAGAAAACCGCATCGCCCGCATTAGTTGGGAAGCCCTCGCCGCCGCCCAGCGCCTCGCTGCACAAACCGGCGCGCCAGTCACAGCGGTCATTCTCGGCGAAAGCACAGAGCCTCTAGCCGCCGAAATCGCCGCCCACCCCGTCGCCAGAGTCCTTCGCGTCGAGCACCCGCTCCTCGCCCGGTACACTCCCGACGGCTTCACGCTTGCTCTTCAGCAACTAATCCAAACCGAAAGCCCGGCGTACGCAGTACTTCCGCACACCTATCAGGTCCGCGACTACGCCCCCGCATTAGCCGCCCGTCTCGGCCAGGTCCTCATCAGTGACGTAATCGATATCGGCGACGGCCCCGTCTTCACCCGCCAGCTCATGCAAGGCCGACTCAACGGCGCCTACAAGCACACCAGCCCCGGCCCCTGCTTCGTCTCCGTCCAGGCCGGAGCCTTCCGCGCAGAACCGGCTTCATCGACGAAGCCTGCTTCTCCCACCGAACCCGCTTTGTATCAGGGCACGACTTCAGTCGTGCCGCCAATGCCGCCAGAAGAATCGGGGGCTTTAGCCCCTGCGGGAAACTCTTCGGCCGTCGTCGAAGTCTTCACGCCCACCATCGAACCCGCCCATATCCGCACCAAACCCGGCCAGCCGTTCCGCGGCAGCTCGCAAGCCATTGACCTCGGCTCCGCCCAGCTCATCGTCAGCGTTGGCCGAGGCATCAAGGACGCCGAAAACATCCCTCTCGTGCAGGAGCTCGCCACCGCTCTTGGCGCAGAACTAGCCGCCTCCCGCCCCATCTGCGACGCGGGCTGGCTGCCCATGGAACGCCAGGTCGGCAGTTCAGGTCAGACCGTCGCACCCAAGCTTTATCTCGCGGTTGGAATCTCCGGCGCCATCCAGCACCTGGTCGGCATGAAGGGCGCCCAGTGCATCGTCGCCATCAACAAAGACCCCGACGCCCCCATCTTCGAAGTAGCCGACTACGGCATTGTCGGCGACCTCTTTGAAGTAGTCCCAGCACTCACAGAAGCAATCAGGGCAGCAAAGACCTAACCAGGTATGCATTGCGCCCGCATCTTCATTGGCCTATGCTTGAACCAGATGGACTACTCCAAGATCATCACGATTGAGCCCGGAAAGCGCAGCGGAAAGCCGTGCATTCGCGGAATGCGCATGACAGTCTATGACGTGCTCGAATATCTCGCATCCGGGATGACGGAGGCAGAAATCCTGGCCGACTTCCCCGCGCTCACCACCGAAGACATTCGCGCCTGCCTCGCCTTTGCCGCCGACCGCGAACGCAAGTTCGAACTCCTGACAAGGTGAAGCTGCTTCTGGACGAGAACCTCTCTCCGCGGCTGGTCGCTTTGATCGGCGACCAATATCCCGGCTCAAACCACGTTGAGGATTGCGGGCTCCTCGCTGCGTCGGACGAACAAGTATGGCGCTTTGCTCTGAAGAACGGTTTTGCCATCGTCACCAAGGACTCAGACTTCTCCGAGCGAACGTTCTTGACGGCTGCCCGCCAAAAGTCATCTGGCTCCGCATCGGTAACTGCAAAACCGCTCAGGCGGTGTTGACACTGCGCGGCAGCTTCAGCGAGATTGAAGCATTCTTCAAATCCCACCAAGATTGCTGTCTTGTAATTTCCGCGCTCATATCGTAAGGAAGAACCATGCCGTCAGCCCCGGAGTCGCCGTCTGTCGATATAGAACTTCTCCCCGCCAAGCCCGAGCAGGAAATCCTCCTGCGGAACCTGCTCGAGCTCTACATTCACGATTTCAGCCAGTTTGTTCCTCTTGAGCCAGGCCCCGACGGCCGCTTCGGCTATCCCAATCTCTCTCTGTATTGGAGCGACCCCGACCGCTATCCGTTTCTCGTTTACGCCGGCGGCAAACTTGCCGGCTTTGCATTTGCAAAGAGAGAATCCGCCTCAGCTTCAGCCAGGCCCGTCTGGGACCTGGCTGAATTCTTTATTCTTCGCGCTCACCGCAGACGAAAGATTGGCCTGCAAGCTGCGCTCCAGCTCTGGAAGAAATTCCCCGGTCCATGGCAAGTGCGCGTAATGCAGTCGAACCACCCCGCCTGCGCCTTTTGGCAAACGGTTATCCACTCGTTCACCGGTACCCCAATCGACCCCGTAACTATCGAGAATCAAGGCCAAAAATGGAACGTTTTTCTATTTCAATCCACGCCTGCCGTTGAAGAATAAGACGCGCCTTACTCGGCTCATCGGCGCAACACTCAGCAAACTCAGCATCACCACTAATTGAGTCGATCCTGAAAAAGTGATGCTCAGGCGTATTGAAGTTGAGTATTGCGGGCTTGCGGGCCTTGCAGGGCGAACAAGCCGTTCCATTCATCGATCAGGCGGGACAGAAAAATGCGCCA
>JBEKFD010000272.1:0-6778 GCA_050013495.1 Occallatibacter sp.
GCGAAGTCGCCGTAGCCGGGCTCGGGAAGCCAAGGCGGCATGAAGCGCGACTGGGTGACCGAGAGAATCTGCGGAGCCCAGCGGCGGGCGTCGGCGTAGGTGAGCAGGCTGAAGGGGCCGGCGCCGCCGGGATGGTGACAGGTGGTGCAGTGGGCGTAGAGCACCGGCGCTACGTCGTGGGACCAGGTTTCCGGGACGGTTGGCTCCGTGGCTGGGGGATGATCCACCTGGGCGGTTGGCGCAGTTGTGGCGCGGATGGCGGGAGAAGCGGGCTCGGGCTTTGCGGCCTCCGCGTCCATGCTAGCGAGCGGACGGCAGAGCACGCAAAGGAACGCTGCCAACACAGGAAGCACGGCTACAATGCGGAGGATTTTCATTTCTGCAGGAAGACGATGGAGCAACCGACGGGCGGGCCTCCGGGTTGTGGAACGGGCTTGCCTGCCACGGCTGCGCTGATCGCCATTTCCAGATCGTGGTGCTGGGCTTGCGGGCGCTCCTGGCCGAGGGAAATATAGCGGTCGTCGATGCGGCCGTGGTACACCTCGACCAGCGCGCCGCGCTCAACGGCGAAGACTGCGGACTCAGGCGTGACAGATGCGTGGGCCATGGATACGAGCGCCTGTCTGGCGTCGAGCAAAGATTCGCCGGTGATGGAGAAATCGCGAATGTGCTGCTCGACGATTGCCCCGCTATCGCCGCCGTTGGGATAGACCCACCAGAACCGGACTCCTTGCGGGGTGAACTCCTTGGTGAGCTGCGCAATCTCAGGAATGTAGCGGTTGGAGATGGGGCAGTCGCTGGCGGCGAAGATGAGAACGACGACATGTACACCCCGGCCGGCGAGTTCGCTAACGGGCTGGCCGTGGAGGTCGGTGCCGAGGTCAAGGGGTTTCGCTGCTGAAACCAGAACCGTTGCTGCAATAAGAATGGCGGCTACAATTGCGACCCGATGCATCCTTATCAACCAATCTTCCTAAGGAGCTGTTCCACTTCGCCAATTGTCTCTTCGCCACCGTAGACGCTCTCGCGAACCGCATCGAACAAATCGCTGTACAGCCTGAATCTCTTTACAAGTTGTTGCACATCATTAACAACTTCTACCCTTGGCCGATTGTTTACGATTGACTGCGCGTCTTCTCGAGGAGCTCCTGCGCAAATTGGTCCAGTTTTTCGTTCATTTTTCCTCCCGATCGAGCATTCTGCGAAGCCGTCCCTGTATGGAGCCCAGTTCTTGCACCGTGTTCAACGTTTCCTTGAACAACTCATTCTTCTCTGCCGCTCTCAAGGGAAACTTCCCGTGGACGAGGATATCTGCGGCCCAGCGAATGCAATTTGACTCCACACTCCTCAGTTTATCGCCATCCGATGCGAGAAACCTTGCGAATTCCTCGCGATCTCTGGGAATGCGGAAAGCCAGTTCCCGCATTTGCATGCTCGCCTCGACCCAGTGCTCGTATAACACGGAAGCGTTTAGCTGCTCCGCGATGAGCACAATCTCTACCAGTGCGTCGGCTGCGTTCCGTTGATACACGGCTTGCCTGGCTTCGCGGGCTGCGCTTTTCGCGCCGGTGGCCTGAGCGACGGCCCAAAGAGTAAACCCGAGCCCCACTACCCCAATCCCGGCGTTCGACCAATCGAACAAGTCGTGCAGAATCATGCAATCCTTCCATCGGACAGGATACTCCAGAACTTGGGGTCGATCTACAGGCCCAGCTTTGCCCACAGCTCGTCCACTTTACCCTTGGTGGCGCGGTCCATTTCGATCATCGCGGGCCACGGCCGCTCGAAGCCCTCGGCCTTCCATTTGCGCGTGGCGTCGATGCCCATCTTCGATCCGTAATTCGGCAAGCGCGAGGAGTGATCGAGCGAGTCGATGGGGCCAAGCGTGAATTGGATGTCGCGCTCGGGGTCGATGTTGTTGGTCACGCGCAGCGTCACTTCGCCAATATCCTGCACGTCGCAGTCCTCGTCCACCACAATGATGCATTTGGTAAACATGGCCTGGCCAAGCGACCAGATGCCGCTCATCACCTTGCGCGCCTGGCCGGGATAGGACTTCTTGATCGACACCAGCATCAGGTTGTGAAAGACGCCTTCAACCGGCAGATTGATATCGACAATCTCGGGGATGGTCATCTTCATTGCCGGCAGAAAAATGCGCTCGACGGCTTTGCCCATCCATGCGTCTTCCATGGGCGGCTTGCCCACGATGGTGGCGGCATAAATGGGGTCTTTGCGGTGGGTGATGCAAGTGAGATGGAAGACCGGGTACTCATCGGTCATGGTGTAGAAGCCGGTGTGGTCGCCGAAAGGGCCTTCGCTGCGAAGTTCGCCCAACTCAACGTAGCCTTCGAGCACGATCTCCGCGTGCGCGGGGACTTCAAGATCGACCGTTTCGCACTTGACGATTTCGACGGACTTGCCGCGCAGAAAGCCGGCGATCATGAATTCCTCCACTTCAGGTGGCGCGGGAACGATGGCCGAAAAAGTGATCGCCGGATCGGTGCCGATTGCAACCGCAACTTCAAGGCGCGAGCCTTTCAGATTTCCCAGTGCTACTTGCGGCAATCCGCCAATGGGCCCGTCGGGAATGGTAACCGCCCCACCCGCCGACTCAGCCATGGCAGCAACGCGGGCCACCAGCGGATCGGCATCGGATGCGCCAGCGGCGGCGTTGCGCATGGCTTCGCGATAATGCTCCGCGGCCACTTTCTGCCGCTGCCAGTGCATGCCGGTGGTCCGGCCGTCGTACACCTGCATGCGGTACATGCCGATGTTGCGCTTGCCGTTGCGCGGGTCGCGGGTGTGCACGCAGGGCAGCGTGATGAAGCGGCCTCCGTCTTGCGGCCAGCACTTGAGAATCGGAAACTGGCTCAGGTCGAAGCCGTCGCGCAGAATCACTTCCTTGCAGCGTGCTTCTCTGGCGCTCAGCGTCTTGGGGAATGCCGCGGTGAGCGCGCCGAGTTGCGGCAGCATCTTCAGCTTGTCGAGAAAGCCGCCCGTCGGCGCTTTCATATTCAACAGGCCTTTGATGCGTTCGGCAATCTCATCCAGCCGCTGGACGTTCAGCGCCATTGCCATGCGCCGCTGACTGCCGAACTGGTTGATGAATACCTTGTGGCCAGGATGTCCCTTGATGCTTTCAAATAAAAGTGCCGGGCCGCCGGGAGCATACTTCCCTTCTGCAGTTTCTTTGCCGCCACTCGCGCCAATCTTCGACACGCGGTCAGTGATTTCCGTGATTTCCAGTTCCGGCGAGACTTCTTCCTGAACTCGCTTCAGTTCGCCGGCCTTTTCGAGTGCTTTGATCCATTCGCGCAGATCGTCGTAAGCCAAAGGGTTTGCTCCCGTGCGGAGAGGCCCGCACTTCAACCCTCTAGCTTAAAGCGTTCGGGCGGGTTGCAGCGGAGGCCGGGCCAATTGAACAGCGTCTAATGGAAATCCCAACCGCTTCCACTCGTCGTAGCCGCCGCGCAGGGGGCGCACGCGCTCAATGCCCAGCTTGATCAGGGTCATGGCGGTTTTGGCAGCGGTAGCCTCGCTGGGGCAGGTGCAGAAGAGCACCACATCGCGGTCGCGCGGAATTTCGAGGTGGCGAGCGGCCAGCGAATCGGGCGAGAAATGCAGCGCGCCGGGCAGCGTAAACGGGTCCGGCAAGAGCTCCAGCGGATGGCGCAGATCGACAATGTAAACCAGTTCGCCGGCATCGAGCTGCTTTTTCAGGTCTTCGGGTTCGAGGCGCGCCTTGACCAATTCCCTCAGGAAGCGGCGGCGCCGCACGATGCGGGCGACAAAGAAGCCAAGAATTCCTAGAACCAGCAGCAGGCCGGAGAAGCGGCCCACCCAGTTGAGCAGGCTGGGATCGCGCTTGAGGGCGTCGCCAAACAGCCTGCCTGCCGTGAGCAGCACGAGCACCCAGGCGGCGGCGCCAATTCCATCGAAGAACAGGAATTCCCAGAAATTCATGCCGTTTTCGCCGGCTACCGGCGGAGCCAACGTGGCCAGGCCGGGCACGAACTTGGCAATCATCAACGTGACTCCGCGGCGGCGGCCAAACGAATCCTGGGTGCGGCGGACGCAGATCGTTGGCTCCATCGACAGCTTGCACAGCAGGCGCAGCACGTGATGGCCGTAGCGGCGTCCGACCAGGAACCAGGTGCTATCGGCAGTGAGCGCTCCCGCGACGCCAAGCAGCAGCGCAAGCGGGAAACTCATTTGCCCCTCGGCCGAGAGCGCACCGGCAGCCAGCAGCACGGGCGTGGCAGGCAGGGGAATTCCGAACTGCTCCACCAGCACCCAGGAGAACAGCAACAGGTATCCGTAGGTCAACAGAATGTGCGTCGGCAGTGCCATGGAAGCGTCCAGTCGTGCTTGCGGGGAAATCAGACCGTCTTGTCTCGCCTGCCAGTCGAAAGGGAGGCTGGTGAGAATGGGGATTGTCTCATCCTATCGGATGTTCGAGACGAGAAATCGCTTCATCGGCTTTTTAGGTGCTGCGCTGCCTTCATGGCCTTATATCGCTTTACTGCAGCCCTCATCCGCGCGTTGGGCTCGGGCGGGTTGAGCAGAGAATGCGCGAAAGCATCGAAATCCTGCTCGCTCAGAGTCCATGTTGCGACCGGGTTGGCATGCGCCGTCACCGCCTTTGGCGCGGAGATCGCAACATCGCGGTGGGTTTTCTTCATCGCTCCTCCTTTTATGTCGACCTGATTTCGGCAAGCAGATGGGGATGACGGTCCAGCACTTTGAGCAGTTTCACCAGCGCCAGCGGCGGTTTGGTCTTCCCGTTTTCGTAGCGCGAGAACGCATTCACCCCGCCCCCGAAGATCTCCGCGGCCTCCCGCTGATCCAATGCAAGCTTTTTTCGCACGGTTGCGATGAATTCAGGATCGACGATCGATGCATTGACCTGCTTGTTGAAATCCAACATCAGTGCGCTGACGCGGGCCGACTGCGCCGCGCCCAAAATTGCTTCACCGCAATCCGGGCAGAAATCGCCCGTCACTGCGGGAATCGCCGAAGTCTCGCCCTTATATGTGTAAGGAATGTCGCGCGTATCTTCCACGAGTTCAGCTTGCGCACAAATTGGGCATTTCATCGTTATAGCTCCTTGAACGAGACAATCAGCACTTCGTCAACGACAGTCAGCTTCATATAAACTTCTCCGGCCGTTGTGGTGGGACGATACACATCCTGCCATACGCGGTGGTCGGCATAGGTCGTCATGGATTTGTAGAAATCGTTCATGGTCAAATCCAGAAGGACCTTGAGCATGGCGCCGAAATCAAATCCGAGTGCTGCCGCCCCCGCGAGAGCTGAGAACGTTGATCGCACCTTTCCCTCTCGAATCAGCTTTTTCACAATCGAAAGCTGACAATGAGGAATGCGTTTCTCCATGCCCCACTTTAACCTACTTGGTTATTTATGGCAAGATGGCAAGTATAGCGTTTTGCTCTGCTCGATCGCCAGAAAAGCCGCCCGAGGGCGGCTTTTCTGGGTGAGGTCATCGAACTTGGCTGGTTTTAGCGCGGAAGCTGCTGCGCTCCGGGCTGTGCCGTGGTGAACTCCGGGAGGGCGGGCTGAGCCGCATCCGCTGGTACAGCAACTTGCGCCGTCTGTTGAGTCTTGTTGGCAAAGTAGTTTCGGTCGGAGAGGTTCTTGTAAAACGCGCCGGTCAGCTCCGCAGCGCGGGGACCGAAGGTTGGCCGGCCGCCTTCCAGGAAGAAGACCGTTACCAGGCCGCCCTGGGGTGAATCCGCAAAGGAGGCGAACCATCCAAACCGCGTCCCATTGTTCGAGCAGGTCCCGGTCTTGCCGAAGACGGGAAAATCGTGGAAAGTGGCGCTCAAGCGGCGGGCCGTTCCGTATTCCACCGCGCCGGCCATGCCGTCCTGCATTTGGGGAACGTATTTGGCAATGTCGAGCGTCCGTTTGACCTTGGGGGTCAGGGACAGGGCTTCTTCCTGGGTGGCAGGATGCTGCAGGTAATAGAGGGTTCCGCCGTTGGCAAGGGCGGCAACATACGCGCCCAATTGCAGCGGCGTCAAGGACACACCCTGTCCAAAGCTGCACATACGGCCCACGCCGCCTTCGGATGCGGGCAGTTCCTGGTCAGGATAGACGCCCAATTGCTCGCCGGGAATGTTGTAGCCGGCAAGCTCTCCCAGGCCAAACTGGTTGGCGTAGTGGCGAACACGCTCGAAGCCGAGTTCGCGGCCCAGCTCTTCAAAATAGAGGTTGTTGCTCTTGGCCAGCGCCTGGGTCATGTTCATGCGGAACCCATCCAACTGCACCATGGTGTCGCTGGTAACCAGGCCTTCCGACAGTGCGGCCATGGCCACGGTGATCTTGATGGTGGAGCAGGGTTCGGCGCCGGGAGACAGGGCCAGCTTCTGGTTGACCATGGCCAGGATGCGGCCGTTGGATGGGTCGATGACCAGGGCAGTACCGTTCATGCCGTCGAGCGCGTCGATGGCTGCCTGGCGCACGACCGGGTCCTCGCCTGCTGTGACGTCGCCGGCAAAAATGTCTCCGTTGGCGAATGAACTCGCGGTGAAGCGCTCATAGAAACGATGGCGGCGGGTGGTGAGCGAGGCGCGGCGCAATTCGGCTCTTGAAACGCCTCGCGGAGTCAACCTGGCTCGCTGCGCGGCGGGTTCCGCCTTCGTGGCCGCATGGCGGGCAGCTGCATGAGTCGTGGCAGACTTTCCGGCAGGGGCCGCGGCGTGCGGCGCAGCATGGCGCCGATGGGACTCGGTCAGATGTGAGGACCCTGTTC
>JBEKFD010000273.1:0-5829 GCA_050013495.1 Occallatibacter sp.
TCACGTTTTTGATAACAGAGCCTTCAAAGGTCGAGGGCATGTTTTAGCACGAGGAGCGTTTATGACCACCACGCAAAAATGCGAACATCCCGGCTGCAACTGTCAGCCGGCCGTCGGCAAAAAGCATTGCAGCAACACATGTGCAGACACAAAAAAGAGTTCTGAAACACCGTGCCAATGCAAGCATCCGGAATGCAGTGATGTCGGGCTCAAGATGTAGCTTGACTCGAACCTGACTCAGATGTGTCGAGAGTTCGTGTCCGATATTCAGCCCATTTCAACAGGGAAAGGCAAAACACGCCATGGCGTCTTCTGCAACATTCGCAACAATAGCTGCTCCACCGGCATTGGATGAGTTGTGCATCAACACGCTCCGTTTTCTGGCGGTGGACATGGTGCAGAAGGCCAACTCGGGCCATCCTGGGCTGCCGATGGGATCGGCGGCCATGGCGTATGCACTCTGGGACAGATCGCTCAAGTTCAACCCGCGTGATCCACACTGGCCGGACCGCGACCGTTTTATCTTGTCAGCCGGCCACGGGTGCGCTTTGCTCTATGCTCTTCTCCACGTTACCGGGTTCGACCTGCCACTTGAAGAACTGAAAAGGTTTCGCCAGTGGGGCAGTCACACGCCGGGTCATCCGGAGTATGGCAAGACTCCCGGTGTCGAGGCTACCACGGGGCCATTGGGCCAGGGCCTTGCAAACGGAGTGGGCATGGCCATAGCCGAGGCAGCGCTTGGGGCGCGCTTCAATCGTCCGGGTCACCCGATCGTGGACCATTACACCTACGTCCTGGTCAGCGACGGCGATCTTGAGGAAGGAATCTCATCGGAGGCTGGATCGGTGGCAGGCCACCAGCATCTTGGAAAGCTGATCGTTCTGTATGCAGACAACCACATCACCATCGAGGGAAGTACAGAGCTGACGTTCACAGAAGATCGCATGGCTCGGTTTGCTGCATTCGGCTGGCACGTGCAGAGAGTTGAACGGAGCAATGACGTTGAAGACGTGGCCCGCGCACTGGCAAATGCCCGCGAAGAGACAGGGCGGCCATCGCTGATTGCGGTTCGCACGCACATCGGCTTTGGCAGCCCGCATAAGCAAGACACCGCCGCGGCTCACGGGGAACCTCTCGGTGTGGAGGAGGTGCGGCTTACCAAGGAAGGGATGGACTGGCCGATTGAACCGCAATTTCATATTCCCGAGGAGGCGCTAGAGCATTTCCAGAAGGCGGTTGCCCGCGGAAATGCTGCTCAAGTGGAATGGGAATCGCGATTCAAGTCCTTCGCGCAAGAACACCCGGCCCTTGCTGCTGAGTTCCAAAGGGTAATTGACCGGGATTTACCTAAGGGTTGGGACACCGGTCTGCCGGCGTTTACTCCAGCGGATGGACCGATGGCCACACGCGTCGCATCGGGAAAAGTGATCGAGATTCTTGGCTCCCGCCTGCCGGAGATGATGGGAGGTTCGGCGGACCTCGGTCCAAGCATCCATACGAGCATTGACGGAGCCGGAAACTTTGAGCCCGAGGATTGTGCTGGACGCAACATGCACTTTGGCATTCGCGAGAATGCGATGGGCGCCATCCTCAATGGAATGGCCTTGCACAGCGGCCTCATTCCCTACGGCGGCACGTTTTTCGTCTTCACTGATTACATGCGGCCTCCCATGCGTCTTGCGGCCATGAACGCGTTGCCGGTGATTTACATATTTACTCACGACAGCATTGGCATGGGCGAGGACGGCCCGACTCACCAACCTGTGGAACAGCTTATCGGATTGCGATCGATTCCTGGCATGGTTGTCCTGCGCCCCGCAGATGCGAACGAGACTGTAGCCGCATGGCGAGTTGCGATCGGCAGAAAGCAGGGGCCCGTTGCCCTGGTGCTCACCCGGCAGGGTCTTCCCGTGCTCGACTTGAATCTCTATCCCGCTATTCCGGCTGGAGTTCCGTTAGGCGGATACATCCTGGCGGATTCTCCGACAGGTGGGCCGCCAGACATCGTTCTCATTGCTACAGGATCAGAAGTGCATCTGGCACTCGATGGCCGTGAGCGACTACTGACAGAGGGCGTGAACGCGAGAGTGGTGAGCATGCCGAGCACAAACCTGTTCGCGGCGCAATCAGACGATTACCGGGAAAGGATTCTGCCCGCGGATGTTCCGATTCTGGTGATTGAGGCTGGTTCCCCGGTAGGATGGCAGTCCTTTGTTGGCCCCAGGATCGCCGTCATTGGGATAGACACCTTCGGCTCGTCGGCACCCGGACCAGTGGTAATGGAGCACTACGGCTTCACTGTGGAGAACGTCTGCAGGCAGGCTCATCGTGTACTTGACAAGAGCAAGGAGGAAGCACCATGCGCGTTGGAATCGCCTCAGACCATGGCGGGTTCGTTCTGAAAGAGCAGATTGCGGATCTGCTGCGCGGAGCCGCCTATGAGGTTATCGACTTCGGTGCGCTTTATCCGAGCCCGGGGGACGATTATCCGGACTACGTGATCCCACTGGCCAGAGCTGTTGCCGCGGGCAAGGTGGATCGCGGGATTGCGCTCTGCGGAAGTGGAGTGGGGGCATCCATCTGCGCCAACAAGGTTGCCGGCGTGCGCGCTGGGCTCATCCACGACGTGTTCTCGGCTCACCAGGGCGTTGAAGACGACGACATGAATGTCTTCTCGCTGGGCGGCCAGGTGATTGGGCCGGCACTGGCCTGGGAGTTAATTCAAACGTTTTTGAAGGCTCGCTTCAGCGGCGCGATTCGCCACCAGCGCAGAGTGGACAAAGTGAGTGCACTTGAAATCCAACCGGTAGTGGAGTGACGTGTTTTCCAAGAGGAATGAAATGAATCGAACGGCCGAGAAATTGCAAGAAATTGGTCAGAGCATCTGGCTCGATAACATAACCCATCGCCTGCTCGCCAGCGGTACGCTGCTGAGCTATATTCGAGAGCTTTCGGTCACGGGTCTCACGTCGAATCCAACCATCTTCGATCACGCCATCAAGAACAGCGACGACTACGACGATGTCATCCGCAGGAAGTTGGATGAAGGCAAGTCAGTTGAGGTGCTGTTCTTCGAGTTGGCGCTCGAGGATCTGAGGCAGGCGGCCGATCTTTTCCGGCCAATTTATGACCGAACCGACGGCGTGGATGGCTGGGTATCCCTGGAGGTATCTCCCCTGCTGGCGCATGACACAATCGGTACTCTCGCCGCAGCCAGGGCTCTCCACAACCGCGCGGCGCGGCCTAATCTTTTCATCAAGATTCCCGGAACCCGTGAGGGACTTCCAGCAATCGAGGAGGCAATCTTCGCGGGCATCCCCGTGAATGTAACCCTTCTGTTCTCGGGCGAACAATATGTTGCCGCAGCCGAAGCTTACATGCGTGGTATTGAGCGGCGAATTGCTGCCGGGCTGAATCCCGATGTCGGCTCCGTGGCCTCGCTCTTCGTCAGCCGTTGGGACGTAGCTGTAGCACAGAAGGTTCCGGAGGTGCTGCGCAACCAGCTTGGCATCGCCATAGCCAGAAAGGCTTATGAGATGTATCGCGCGCTGCTGGATTCGCCGCGGTGGCAGCGCATTCAGAACGCTGGAGCCCGCCCTCAGCGCCTTCTGTGGGCGAGCACAGGAACCAAGGACCCCCAAGCGTCGAGCATCCTGTACGTCGAGGCGCTCGCTTTGCCCTCCACCATTAACACAATGCCCGAGGCAACCTTGAATGCGCTTGCCGCTCATCCGGAATTCGGCGAAGCTCTGCCTGGGAATAACGAGAAAGTCCTCACCGAATTTGCAATAGCAGGCATTCATACGGATGCCGTTGCTGCCCAGCTGCTGGGGGAAGGAGTCGAATCGTTCGCCAAATCATGGAACGATCTTTTGGATTGCATCGCATCGAAGAGCGGGGCGCTCAAGGCGGTAGTTGCCTGAGGGCATCGGAGAACAACCGCACAAACTTAAGTCAAGTCAACCACGGAAATGGAGATCGAAATGAACTCGAAAGACTCTGTAGCGGCAATCTATGAAACTCACGAGCAGGCCGAGCATGCTGTCAAGGAACTTCAGGAGGCCGGCGTCGATATGAAGAGCCTGTCGATTGTAGGACGAGATACGCACACCGATGAACACGTGGTCGGGTATTACACAGCCGGCGATCGCATGAAGTATTGGGGCAAGGTTGGAGCGTTCTGGGGCGGCTTCTGGGGATTGCTTTTCGGTTCGGGTCTGTTTTTCATACCGGGACTCGGACCTATTCTAGCCGCCGGTCCAATCGTAGCCTGGATTGTAGCTGGTCTCGAGGGCGCAGTTGTGGTTGGAGGCGTAAGCGCAATCGGTGCGGGCCTGATTAGTCTCGGCATCCCCAAGGACAGCGTCCTGAAATACGATGTCGCCTTGAAAACCGACAAGTACGTGCTTGTCGTTCACGGAACACCGGAAGAGGTAGAGAAGGCCAAGGACATTATTGCGGGCACGGAACAAAGCCATTACGCGGTTTATGGCCAGGCTGTACTCGTCTAAGAAGCGGCCAGACTGCGCCGCGATTGTAGTGGGCTCCAAAGGGATTTTGAAGAGCCTGCTCCTTTGCGGCGCGGTACGGGCAGGCTGCCGTTAACGACTCAATGGAAGAGTACATACAAAGGAGATGTGATGTTAGTCAAAGCAACGGCTCTGAAGGGTTACTCACTCAAAAGTCTCGATGGAGACATAGGGTCGGCCAGCGAGTTCTTCTTCGACGACCAGTATTGGGCGATTCGTTACCTTGTCGCAAATACGGCAAGCTGGCTTAGCGGCAGGAAGGTATTGATCTCGCCTTACTCGCTGGACGGTGTCAGCACTGCTGAAGAGAAGGTGTTCGTTCTATTAAACAGGAAACAGATCGAGGAGAGTCCGTCCATTGACACGGACGAGCCGGTTTCCCGTCAATATGAGACCTCCTACAACGGATACTATGACCTTCCGAACTATTGGGGCGGCCCATACATGTGGGGAAGCTATGCACATCTTGAGCTGGATCGCAACAGATGGGATCGTGCAGCCTCGGCGACGGTAGGATGGGATCCCCATCTGCGTAGCACCCACGAGGTAACGGGCTACCATCTCGTGGCGCTTGACGGCGAGATCGGCCATGTCGATGACTTCATCATCGATGACGAGACCTGGGCAATTCGTTACCTTGTTGTGGCGACAAGGAACTGGTGGCCTGGGAAAAAGGTTCTGATTTCACCAAAGTGGATCGAGAACGTGAGTTGGGAAGAACGGGAAGTCACAATCGGCCTATCTCGCGAGACCATCAAGGCTGCACCGGAATACACCGTCGAGTCTTTGCTGACTCGGGATTACGAAACAGGCTTGTATGGGCATTACAATCGTGAGGGTTACTGGGTGGACGAACTCGCGGCCGTCTGATTGCATTCCAACAGGTTGCTAGAGTCGTTCCGTGTTGAATGTTCGTTTGGGGTTGCCCCTTGGTTGAGACAAACAGCTAAGACCCTGTTTGAAGTTCGCTGTAAGAATCTCGATCGGCAAGACCACTTTAGCGCATTCTGATCGCGGCTGGTGAAGCGGAGGCGGGCTCTGCGGGAGCGGAACCCACCAAGGAATAGCCGGCTGGGACTCATCGACGCCGATGAGCGCCGGGGGCGGTGGACAGACGCCGTTCCCGGCTTTCCACCCCACGGACGAAGACCTGTCCGCGGGGACCCCGGCCTTCCACCCCACGGACGAAGACCTGTCCGCGGGGACCCCGGCTTTCCACCCCGGCTTTTCATTTCAGCATCGGACCGATAGATCCCCTTGCCTTCAAAAACTCATGCTACAAGCTGCCGCCGAGCGGCCT
>JBEKFD010000274.1:0-5787 GCA_050013495.1 Occallatibacter sp.
TATTCCGGATTGCAGGAACCGAAAAGCCGACTGGGCCTTCCCTGTTCATCGTTGTCTGCTGCGCGCTCCACTTGTCCTTTGTTTTTGTAGCATTCGGTAACTCACTCAGTTATGTGGGTTACTCGTTCATCCTTGCCGCCGGTGTCTTCGCAGGCGTATCGGCCTTGACAAACCGGCGCCTGAAAGTTGCGTTGACCTCCTTGCTGCTCGTTTTCGGACTCATTAGCCAGTGGAGAGGCATCAACGATGCGTTGCAGGTTTGGAAGAATGAAAGCGTTGCTCCGGAAACAGCGTCTCTCTATTCGCCCAACAGCTTTCAGCCGGAATGGCGGAGTGTTTTATCCGCGGTGAAGAATCGCAAGGCCTTCTTGCTCTCGTACGGGAACGGAGTCGATCTCTACCATCCTGAAATCGGCACCCCGCAAAGCTGGATGCTGCTCCCCGGGCTTGACCTGCCTCGCGAAGATGCGTATGTTCTGCAACAAATCGAGACCGCCGAAATCGTCGTCGAAGAGTATGAAGTCGCTCCACAATATATTGACCGCAACAAGGCGTGGCAGGCCGCTCTCGGAGGTTTTCCCGTGCAAGTATCCGGCCGCTACTTCCGTGTCTGGGCTCGCGATCCAACTGTTGCATCCGAGCTTCTGAAAACATCCACATTCCTGGCGAAGAAATGATTCACTGCCGCAATGAATGCGCGTTTGGAAATGACTGATATGCTATCTATCATCAAGCTACAAGCTTATCGTTCAGATTCGGGGGCGTCATTCCGGCTATGAATACCCTGGTTGCGCGAACTGCGCCCTCTCCTTCCACAAAGTGGATATGCTGGGCAGTCGTCCTGCTGTCCCTTCCGGCGCTTCTTCCGCTGGCCGGAGCGCTCATTGTTCCCTATCTGCATAACATGGTTCCGACCGGCTTCATCGAGTACGACATGCCGTACTATCTGGCCAACGGCAGAGCCTATTTCGAGCGGGGCTTTCATCTCACTTATGGCAACCCCTACGCCCCTTACGGTTCTCCGGCCATCTATTTTCAGCCCCCGACATTTTTCCTTGGCGTGATCCAGCAACTGGGCCTCGATCCTGGCATAACCTACAACATTTTTGGCTTGATGGCGCTCTTTTTCGCCGCAGCCGTAGCCGTGCTGTTTTACCGGGAAGTTGTAGGAATTCAGACCACAGCCAAGAAGATAGGCTTGGTCTGCTTCTTTTGGGGAGGCGGCGTCTTTACCCTGGTGGGATTCCTGCTTGCTGTGGCAAGGCGAGCCCCGCTTTCAGCGGTTTGGGAATTCGAACCGACTTGGGGTTGGTGGATGCTGAATTTCGGGCGAAACCTGGTCTACCCCACTGAAGCTTTCTATCACGGCGTATTTCTGCTTAGCTTGTTGGCCCTCATCAGGCGGCGATTGGTTCTGAGCCTCGCACTGGCCGCGCTGCTTTGCAGTAGTCACCCCTTTACAGGTCTTACGCTGATCCTTGTATTGATCGCCTACTCCGCGATTGAACTGGCCATGCGCAGCGGCGTCGTCAACTGGAAATTCCTCATAGTCGCTTTTCTGCTGGCCGTGCTGCACCTGGTCTATTACATGGTCTTTCTCAATCGATTCAGCGACCACCGCGTCTTGCAGATGCAATGGCAGAGACCATGGTTCTACCCACCCAAAGTGTTTATCGCGGCGCTTCTGATTGTCGGCTGCCTGGCGATTTGGCGGGTCGCCAAGTCGTCCTTCAGCTGTTTCCGTGATCCCCTCAACCGCCTTTTTGCAGTCTGGTTCCTGGTGGTCTTCGCGTTAACACAGCACAATCTGGTGATGCACCCGTTGCAGCCGATTCATTTTGCCCACGGCTACGACTGGATGGCGCTCTTCTTCCTCGGTGCTCCCGTTCTAATTGCATTCTTGGACTATCTCTTGAGGATACCCTCGCCAATTCTTCGCGCGGGGGCTCTGGCATTGTTTCTCGGCTTTTTCCTGCTTGATAATGCGGCATGGCTGGTAAAAATCGCCATGCACAATGAATATGTGGTGTCACTCTCAAAAAGCGAAAGCGATGCGCTGAGGTGGCTGAGCCTGAACGCGAAATCAGGAGACATGGTGGTCTGCCAGGACGAAATGGTGAGCTACCTGGTGTCTACATACACGCCGGCGCGCAGTTGGTGGGGGCACCTGAAGAACACTCCCTATCTGACCGAGCGGCGCGACGAAGCAGAGCGAGCCTTCAGCCAGGGACTGGTTCTTCCGCAATGGAGGCAGCATGGCGTGATCTTTGTTTCCCCCGCAGCGTGGTCGCCTCCCGCGGATTTGTCGTTGCAGCGGCGCTATGGAAACAGCGAATTCACCATCTGGGCATCGCCGTAAGATGACCGCGGAGAACGGGCATGACAACGGGCAGGAATTCTTTAAACGGCGCATATCATGTGATAGCCACACTGTCCCGCGCCTCTTCTCCGGGCACCCTTGCAGGGCTCTCTTTTAGGACCGTTGGAAACACCCGATCCCGGAAGCGGAGCACGGGAATCTCGATGATCTTTGCCATCACGATGCCGAATGGAATCGGCCCAATGATCGAACCCCAATAGGTCAAAATGGGCGACTTGATGTGAAAGTGTGGAAGCACAAGCCACACAAAGAACATGTGCCAGATATAAATCGAATACGAATAAACCCCGATCCGCGCCAGCCACCGGCTCGCGATGCGGACGATTTTCGGCCCCTCATGCGCGACCGCCTTTGCTACCAGGAATCCTGCGGCGAGATAGAGCACTGTGAATCCCCATGTATGCATTTCGCGGTTCTCAAGCGGGAAGATTGAAAGCGCCACCAATGCGAGCGCCACCACAACCCAGCCGCCCCACCATTGCACCATCCATTGGAAAACTCCTGACCGGAATCTGTTGAAGTAACAGATCAGCACGCCGAACATGAGCCCATCCATCCGCAGGTGTGTGGGAAAGATGGCCGTCCAGTCGTCTACCACTCCGTTCTGTTTCCATCCAACTGCAAAACGGCAGACAAGGCAAAAGATCGCGATCGCCGCAAAGATCGCCGGCAACGCAGCAAAAGGTCTTCCGCGATCGCGGCGGAGCAGGAGCAGGAACAAGAGGGGCAAGCATAGGTAAAAGTGTTCTTCAACCGCAATCGACCAGGTCAGGCCCCAGATGCTGGGAAAGTAGTCCTGCATGAAAAATAGTTCAGGCAGTATTCCTCTGGCTGGAAGGTGATGTCCCGGCATGACGGCACTGATCAACAGGCCACTGAAGATGAGCGCATACAGTGCCGGCCAGATTTTGAATCCCCTCCGGATATAAAATCGCCCCACGCTGATTCGTCCATGCTCTTGGAAGTCCGCAAACAGCAGGCCGGAGATCAGGAAACCCGAAAGCACGAAAAATAGATCTACGCCAGCCCATCCAATTCTCTCCCCGTACAATGTGTATGGCGTGGAGGCGTGGAGCAAAGAAATCGCCATTCCGGCATGACGAAAAAGCACCATGAAAATGGCGAGGGCTCTCAATGCATCGAGATTGGTATTGCGGCGGCTTGGTGTCAAGTTGGGTTTGCGGGCCATCGATACCGCCGAGTTTCCCGTGGGCTCGCAACCGATATCAACGGGCGAGCGATTGCCGGTCACATCCATTGCGTGTTTTGGGTGATCGCCGCCAGGCAGGTCCACATTAAGTTCCCCGGTTTGAAATCAGGGGAGCCAATCGGCCACCCACCGCCGCTGCAATGCTGCGCGCAAATGGCTCGCTGATGTGACTCTCGTCACTGTACACAAGCAGACCGTTCTTCATCGGCGGACAAAGTGCTGCATCGCAGAAGAGGTCTGAGAGATCGAGAATGCTGACGTGCTGCAGCCCCGCCGCGGCTTCTTGCTCCGCATGAAAAATTCCCTCATTCAGGGCCTTGGCGCGAACCACGGTGCAGGGGTTTCTTCCTGAGGCGTGCTTCCTTGCCCACCATGAAGTGTCTCCGCTCATGCAGTCCGGAATATCGAAGCCCGGCGATGGAGTATCCCGCAGGAGTACGGTCGTAATGCCCGCCGAATCCAGCGTCTCCAGCGTCTTGCGGGATCCTTCCCGCCACGTATCGTCCGGGCCCTTCAAACCCGGCGAGAAATTCTGCAACTGTCGGTTTGCGATCACCACAGCCGCTGGACGCAAAGCGATAATCCGCTTCATTGCTGCTTCGCGCCATGCGTCGCACTCGCTGTATGGCCGGTTGAGGGCGATGCTGAAGGTCGTCAGCCGGGCGGTGGGGCAGGCCGGTTTGCGAAGCAGGATAATGCGCCATCCTCGCTGGTTCGCGATCTCCTGGAATGCCGGGAACCATTGTCCCGCGTGAGAGTCGCCAAACAGGACCACGGTAAGCTTGGAAGCGGGATCCCCGCTTGCGCATTCAACCACGTCAGCGCCCAGAAGACCCACGCTAGGGCATGTGCTGCTAGCCTGGTTGGTATCTTCCAGCGCCTTCAGAACCCGTCCGCCTTGCAGAGAACGCGCAGCCTGCACCGCGGAATGTTGCCACGCTATCGCGGTTCCGGCGGTTAACAGCGTTACCAGGCCCACGCCCGCAAGAGAAAGCGCCCTGCGCGGCGCAAGATAACGGCTGAAGCGGACGGGATTCTCCACCAGGTAGTGGGTGATTGCCGCAAGAACAAGCGAGCCCGCAACGCAAAGAACGATCTGGTGGAGGCGCTGAGAAAACGTCGCCTCCTCGTTCATTGCCTGGACGATGGCCAGGAGGGGCCAGTGCCAGAGGTACCAAACGTAGGAAACGCGGCCTGTCCACTGCACGGGGGAAAGCTCCAGCAAAATGGCTGCACCGGACCGCGGCGCGCGGCCAAGCAGAATCGCGGCGGTTCCAAGTACCGGCAACAGGGCGTGCCAGCCTCTCCAGCCAACCTGATCCTGCAGGAGTGTCGCCGAGGCGAGAATCGCGGCAATTCCAAGCCAGCTTCCAACAGCGCGCAAGGCCGAAGGGATTCGCGATTCGAATGGCGCCATGAGCAGCGCTATTCCTCCGATCGAGAATTCCCAGGCGCGCGCAAAGGGGCTGAAAAACGCCACCGGCGCAAGCCGCGTGCTGAACCACACGCACACCGCCAGCGACGCGGCAGTGATCAGAATCATGACCGCAAGCAGAGTTCGCCGCGAGCGAAGGCCGCGCATGCCCAGCAGAACAATCGCAGGCCAGACCAGATAGAACTGTTCTTCGACTGCAAGCGACCATGTGTGCAAGAAAGGATTGGTCGCAATTGCGGGAGCAAAGTAATCGGTGGATTGATGGAGGAACCAGAAATTGCTGGCATAGAGTGCCGTGTAAGCGCCCGAGGTTCCCAACCGATACTGCTGCAACGGCGAAAGGAAGAGCGCGCATGCCACGATCGTAAAGAGAAAAACCAGCGCGGAAGATGGCAGGAGCCGGCGGGCTCTTCGTGCGTAGAAACCTGCCAGCGAGAGCCGGCCCGTCTTTTCGATCTCCCGCACCAGGAGGCCGGTGATCAGGTAGCCGGAAATGACAAAGAACACGTCCACGCCAATGAAGCCGCCGTGGAATCGCCTTGGAGTCGCATGATAGGCGACAACCAGTACGACCGCGAGTCCGCGAAGGCCTTCAATATCGGGCCGATAACCTTGGGTCTGGTTGACCTGTTTTTCCATGTCTCATGAGGCTAACAGAATTCTCAGCGCCCGCCTATACAACTGTAGCGGCAACAGCCGGTCTCGGAGCCGCCATGGCACTGGACGGTTCCCACGGTCTCATTCGGCGCCAGTCCCAATCCA
>JBEKFD010000275.1:0-5766 GCA_050013495.1 Occallatibacter sp.
CTGCAGCAGTATCACCCCCCACAGGCGCAGTCCCCGGCGCAGGCTGAGCCGCGGGCGGACTGGACGGGGTCGTGCCTGAACCCGTGGTGGACTGCGCCCAAACCCCGGTGGCCAGCGCCAGCGCCAATGCCGCCAGCGACCCTGCTCTCAAGCCGTTCCAAGCTGTCCTCATCATGACCCCACCTCCAGCACGGCCTCGCACACCTGCCGCTTCGCTCCACTGTTTAGACGCTAGTATCCTCCCATTCGGCAACCGAGGGGAAGAATTATTACTTCATCGTCCAGGAAACCGTATCTCCGTGGGTTGACGCAAAACGTGAAGGTACGGCTGCCCGCCGCTTGGCCGTAGGCGGGCAATCCAAGTACGGGGCTAGATGGGCAAATGGTACCGAGTCCCTTCTTCGGCACCATGCATAATAAAATCAATAACTTAGCTAAACCTTACCGACCACGATTCATTTTCGACGACTTGGCGGTCAACCACCGCATTCTCCCGCTCTGCGGTTGGGGTAGTCGTAATCGACGATGCGTACACCGTCAACTGACCTTCGATTCTGTCCATGGCATTGATGGTATCAGCGCCCCTGGGCAGTGTTCTGCTGGCGGAACTCTGTACCAACTCGAAACCAGGATCATGCTCAGGCCAGCTTGCGGCGAATCGCGACCAGGGTGCCTGCGAGTCCGGTGCCCAGAAGCAGCAGGCTGGATGGTTCGGGGGCATACACCGTGAAGGTGCCACGATACTCGGAGCCGGGGGGGTTATTCGGTCCTTCTGGTGACAGATCCAAATAGCCGGCGCTGGTCATGAAATCGCCCCCCGCAACTTCAACGATCCCAGATCCAGTAGAGCTTGTAGTTCCTGGTTCAGGATGGAGGTTAAACGCTTCATAGGAGAAGACAAACAGCTCGACAATTGTTGGTCCAACGGCGCCCTGGCCAATTTCGACAGAGCTATAGCCATCTATACCAACGTCGGGGATATTGTCTGTAATGATATTAGAGTCACCTCCGTCCAATGTACCCGACCCAATGCCGGCAATCGTGAAGGAGAATGCAGGCACAATAAGCTTTTCTTCACCTGGTAGGGGGAAGAAGTCGTCGTAATTTCCATTTGTTGTAAACGTGATGGTCTCATCGACGAACGAGACCCCATTCAAGCTTCCGCTTGCGCCGGGTAGGACTAGGGTATAGGAATCGGCGCGCAGCGTGATCGGAGCGATCAGTGTGAAGACAACCGCCGATGCCACCACAAGAAACAGCCTGGATTGATTCTGCATGGATTCTCCTTGCCTGACCCCCGGCAGGTGGATTCTGGGCCTCTGCCCCTTCGCCGGCGGAAAGTGGCGCGGACTATACCACAATTCGGAGCTACCCGCAATCTGGCGTAGCTCGGGAATTTCCGGCAGTACCGGCTGGAAAATCAAGACCATATCGCCCGTGCAATCTTCTTGGAGCTTGCTCCCTTCTGAATTAAAGTGAAGAACACGTTGAACTGGGAGGATTCTTGCGCTGGAACGTCCTGAAACTGGCCGCTGTCGCCGTATGCTTTGCCTTGCAGGGCTTCGCCCAGTCGCCGCGTCCCGGCCATCCGCTGTTTCAGATCCTGCCCCCTCCCACCCATGCCAGGGCCGTCCCGGCCAATCGCGTACCCACGCCGCAGGTCACTTACGACGCTTCCAACCTAGGCTCCCCGCTGATCCTCGACAAGGGCTGGCGGGTCGGCATCACCGCCAACCCGGCCGCGGCCAATCCCGATTTTGACGATACCGCCTGGGCCGTCCGCGACGCACAGGACGCCTTTGCCGACGTTCCTGACGAGGACCATCCCGCCGACGCACCCGACCATGACGACCAGCACCGCCCGCCTCCCCCGGGCCTTGGAAAGTCCTCGGTCTGGTTTCGCATGCACATCAACCTGGCTCCCGCCCACGGACCTCTTGCCTTGCTCGTCGAACTGCCTGTGCCGGAAAACGCCTCCATGTCCATCAGCTCCAGCGGCCCCGCCGTCGTTGTCTTCGCTAACGGCCGTCAGATTCAGCCGGAAGGGCCCCATGGCGACGCTCCCCAGCATTATCAGCAGATCTCCAGGATGTATCCGCTCAATGTGCCGGCGAACGAGACCAGCCTGGTCCTGGTGCTGCGCACCGTTTATATAAAGTTTGGCTACTCTACCTATACTGCCTTTTTCGCCGGACGCACTTTTCACCTCGGTCACCGCGAAGACCTGGACCACCGCCTCGAACTGTGGAGCACCCATTCCCTGTTCCAGCGCATACCCAGGGTGGTGAATTCCATCCTGCTGGTTGTGCTGGCCCTGTTTCTGCTGGCTCTCTACTTCACCCAGAAAGGTCATGTTGAATATCTGCTGCTGGCGCTGCATGAAATGGTTCAGGCGCCCATCGGATTCATCGAGTTGGCCGGAAGCTCCGCCCGCATGGATACCCTGTGGTATGCGGCGACGGTTCTCCAACTGGTGGTCATTTCGGCCTATCTCTACTTCGAATTCCTGGTCGCGTTTCTCTCCCTGCGCCGCCGCTGGAATCTCAAGAAGGTGCGCTATCCGGTCAACGCCCTGCGATATACCTCGCCCATTCTTCTCGGCGTCGGCCCGGTTCTCCTCCTAGTCGGTCACAACGGTGTTGTCGGCATTTTCCTGGCTGTTATTTACATCCTTTCTTTCTTTTGGCTCGTGGGTTGGGCGGTCTTTGTCTTTGTCACACTCATCATCGCCACCCTGAGGCGCAATTTTGAAGCTGGATTGCTCCTTATCCCGCTGGTGTTGAGCATTGTCGGCATCGCCGAGCCCATCATCACGTCTGCAAAGAGCGCCATGGGAAATCGCGCTTACAGCAATCCGCTGACTCTGCACGCCGGACCCATCCCCATTCACTTCACCTCCATCGCCGACTTCACCAGCATCCTGGCCATCGTCATCATCATCTTCGGCCGCTTCCTGCGCGTGCAGCGCGACCAGGAGCGCGCCTCCAGCGAACTGGCCGCCGCCCGCAGCGTGCAGGAATTGATGATCCCGCAGGAGCGGGTGCAGACGCCCGGCTTTGAAGTGGACTCGGTCTATAACCCCGCCAACGAGGTGGGCGGCGACTTCTTCCACATCCAGCCCACTGAGGACGGCGGCCTGCTTGTGATCATTGGCGACGTCGCCGGAAAGGGCCTCAAAGCCGCCATGAACGTCTCCATGATCATGGGCGGCCTACGCCGCACCCCGGAACGCAGCCCGGCCAAAATTCTGGAATCGCTCAACCGCGTGCTTACCGGCAGCGAAAGCTTCACCACCTGCCAGGTGGCCTGGTTCGGGGCTGACGGAGAAGTGGTGCTGGCCAACGCCGGCCATCTGCCACCCTATCTGAACAGCCAGGAAATCTCCCTCCCCGGCGGCCTGCCCCTTGGCGTTTTGCCCGATGTCAGCTACGAGGAGGTCCGCCTCTATCTGCACCCCGGCGATCGCATGTTGCTCATGTCGGACGGAGTCGTCGAAGCCCGCCAGCCCTCCGGCGAGCTCTTCGGATTCGACCGCGTACACAACCTCACCGGCCAATCCGCCTTCTACATCGCCGACGCCGCCAAAGCCTTCGGCCAGGAAGACGACATCACCATCCTAACCATTCGCCGCCTCGCCCAGGCCATGGCCGCCTGACAATTGCTCCCTAAGACACCCAGCCTGGTAGCGGAACATGTCGAAGGGTACGGGCTTCAGCCCCCGAGGGAATCATCCGTCGATCTGACCCACCAGCAGCCTTTGCGATGAGCGAAGAAAAAGACAAGATGATAAGCTAGCTCAAGCTAGCGAAAGGATCAAAAATGAGACAGGTGGCCGCCTTTGAAGGCAAGAACAATTTCGGCAAGCTGTTGGATTGGGCCGAGGCAGGTGAGGAGATCCTCATTACGCGGCATGGTAAGCCAGTGGCCATTCTCTCCGGCACACCCCAACGAACGCCCGAGCAGATCGAGTTGGCCCGTGCCGCGGCTAAGCGGATAAGGGTGCGCGCAGCCGAGCGCAAGACGGGCCCATTTGTATGGGAGGAGTGGAAGACATACCGGGACGAGGGCCGAAAGTGAGCCTGGTTCTGGATGGTTCGGCTACTCTAGGCTGGTTTTACCCCGACGAAACTACGGTTGCGCTCAATGAGCTTTTCGATCAAGTCATAGTTCGAGGAGCATTCGTTCCTGCGCTCTGGAAAATCGAAGTCGCAAACAGTCTTTCTCAGGGCATACGTAGACACAGAATTACACTGCGAGAGCGGAATGCAGCGCTGGCGGACCTGGATTCGCTTTCAATTACAATTGATCGTCACACAAGCAAGCATGTCTGGCGGGAGACCCTTTCCCTCGCCGACAAGTACAAGCTCACCGTATACGACGCCACTTACCTCGAACTCGCCTTGCGCCTTTCGCTCCCCCTCGCCACGCTCGACGAAGACCTGCGCGCCGCCGCACGGCAGGAGGGCGTTCAACTCCTGGGAAAATAGGACTGCTTCCAAAATCAAAAGCCCCAGCCCGTCAGGAATGAGGCTTTTGCATTTGCGACCAACGGGAGCAGGCTGCCGCGCCGCAGGTGCCTAGTCGTAGTATTCCAGTCCAAGGTGCGTAATCAAGTCCGCGCCCATGATGTGCCGCAGCGTGTTCTTGAGCTTCATGGACTGGATGAACAAATCGTGCTCCGGATAGAGCCCCGCCGCCGTTTGTGGCGACTTGAGGTAGAAGCTCAGCCACTCTTGGATGCCGCGCGAGCGAAGATCGGGTGTGCGCTTGGCCAGGTCGAGAAACAGCACCAGGTCCAGCGCAATGGGCGCAGCGAGAATCGAGTCGCGGCACAGGAAATTCACCTTGATCTGCATCGGATATCCGAGCCACCCGAAGATGTCGATGTTGTCCCAGGCTTCCTTCTCGTCTCCCCGCGGCGGGTAGTAGTTGATGCGAATCTTGTGGTAGATGTTCTTGTAAAGATCGGGATAAAGCTCCGGCTGAAAGATGTATTCGAGCGACCCCAGCTTCGACTCTTCCTTGGTCTTGAACGATTGCGGTTCGTCCAGCACTTCGCCATCGCGATTGCCCAGAATGTTCGTCGAGAACCAGCCCGAAACGCCGATCATCCTCGCCTTGAACGCCGGCGCCAGAACCGTTTTCATGAACGTCTGCCCGGTCTTGAAGTCCTTGCCGCAAATAGGCGCCGCGTTGCGCTTCGACAACTCGATCATCGCCGGCACATCGACGGTGAGATTCGGCGCGCCATTGGCAAAAGGCACTCCCTCGCTCAGCGCCGCATAGGCATAAATCTGCGAAGGCGCAATGCCGATGTCGTCAGTCTCGAGGCCCTTTTCAAACGCCTCGATACTCTGGTGCACGGCCGAGGGCTCAAGGAAAATCTCAGTCGAACCGCACCAGATCATCACCACCCGGTCCACGGTCTTCTTGAATGCCTGAATGTCGGCAATCAACTGGTCGGCCAGGTCGCGCTTGTTCTTGCCCTTCTTCACATGCGTGCCGTGCAGCCGCTTTACGTAGTACTGGTCGAACACCGCCGGCATTGGCTTGATCGGCTCAAGATAAGGTTTCAGTTGCTCCAGCGTCTCCTTGTCCAGCACTTTGGCGTGGGCCGCCGACTCATAGACGTTGTCCTCGAAGATGTCCCAGCCGGTAAATACCACGTCGTTCAAGTCAGCCAGCGGCACAAAGTCCTTGATCAGCGGCGACTTGTTATCCGTGCGCTTGCCCAGCCGAATCGTCCCCATCTGCGTCAGCGAGCCG
>JBEKFD010000276.1:0-5686 GCA_050013495.1 Occallatibacter sp.
AGTCGAACCGCCTCTTGCTTGAACTCAAGCGTGTAACGACCACGCGTTCCCTGCCTCATCTTCGTTTCCCTTTCGCTATTAGAGCAGCTTGCCAAGGGATACGTTTTGCGGGGGCAAGGTCAGAAGGTGGAGTTTGGGAGTTGTGGGAATTCTGGGAAATCACCGTACAGTGACCGTACAGTAGATTTGGAAATCTTGGTATTCATGGCAATTCAGGCATTCCCAGAATCAATAAGTTGAGCGTTTTCAACACCGATGTCGGGTTCGACTCCCGCCGCCTCCACCATATTTTCAACTATCAATGACTTATTGCGATCGCTCCTGAAAGAGCAGCGGGGCAAAGTGAATCAGGTTGTCGCGCCAGACCAGTGAGACGTGCAGCCCTGGCGTCTCGACCTGCGTCACCGGCATCCCCTTCGCCTTGAGGAATGAAATCATCTTGCGGTTGGCATCGATCAGGCCATCCTCGGTGCCGCAGGCGATCCAGAGCAGCTTCAGGCTGGCCGTCTTGGGGTCAAGCGCGGCGAGCTGGTGCTCGTAGTCGAGGTTCTGGACCGCCGAAGAGAAGCCGCCGATCCAGGCGAATTTGTCGGTATTGTGGAGGCCGGCGTCGAGCGACTCCAAGCCGCCCATCGAGAGGCCGGTAATGGCGCGGCCTTCGCGGTCGCGGGAGATGTTGTAGGCGGATTCGGCAAAGGGCATGATCTCGGCCGTCAACATGCTCATGAAGAGTTGCGCATTGCGATCGACCGCAGCCGCGTCGTCCCAGACGCTCCAGCCGCTCTGGACGAAGCTCATGTCGCCATAGGCCTGCGGCATCACCACCACCATGGGTTCGATCTTGCCTTCGGCGAGCAGGTTGTCGAGGATGAAGTTCGCTTGCTGGTCCCTGGTCCAGCCTGCAGCCACCCCACTCCAGCCGTGGAGGAGGTAAAGAACGGGATAGGGCTTCGCTGCGTGCGCATCGTATCCGGGCGGCGTATAGACGACGACCTCCTCCTGATTCGCAGGCAGCCCAAGCGCAATCTTCGAGGCAAAACGATGCACGTGAACCGTCCCGTGCGGAACAGCGGTCTCGTCCCACAGTTGCGGCGTCTCACCGGGAACGACCAAGGAGTTGCCGGCGGGGTAGACGAGATTCAGAGTGAGGACGTGGTTCTCCGGGTCGATTCTTGGTTCGCCGCCGTCGAGAAAACTGTAGCCATAGATCTCAGGCGCGAGCGGCTGCGTTGTATAGCTCCAGATCCCGCCCGCTCCCTTGGCCATGGAGATCGGCTTGGCTACACCTTCAAGATTCAGCTCGACTTTCGTGGCGGAGGCATCTTTGAAGCGGAAAGTGACGCTCCGGTCCGGATGCAGTTCATGCGAGAGCAACGGAGGAGGAGGTGGGGCCGGTTTGGAGACTTGCTTCTGAGCTGGAGCAACGAAAGCCTGCAGCAGGAGCAGAGCGGCTATAGCGGATTTCGAATTACTGTGTCCGAGGCGATTGTCCCCGAGTGGCTTTTTCGTCAGGAAAAAGCCGCCTTCCACAATGCCAATCAGGCTACACAAATTCGAAATCCGCTCTAAGAGTTGCTTGAGGGTCATGCGAGAAGTGTACCGGATGCGCAGAGCCTGGGTCAGCTATGAGACCTCTCAGATCAACCGGGGAGAACGCCGGAGGCGCACAAGAAGATGGCCGAATCGCGCATTTGAATTTCAGGCGGCGACGGGTCCTAACCCGGATAAGCGCCGGCGATGTAGCCGTGAAGGTCCTGAATGGTTTTCTCATGGCCGGAGATGACCCACTTCACCAGGTCGCCGATGGAGACGATTCCTATGACGGTGTCATCCTGAAGCACCGGGAGATGACGGATCCGGTGCTGAGTCATCATGGAAAGGCATTCATCCACGGTGTGCTTGGGGCTGACGAAAACCACCGGGCTGGTCATGATCTGCTGCACCTGGGTCTCTTTGGAAAGATGGCCCATCAGGACGCCCTTTCGGGCGTAGTCGCGCTCGGAGAGGATGCCGGACAGCCGGCCGTGGGAGAGGACGAGCAGAGCGCCGATATCGTACTCGGCCATCATCTCAAGCGCTTCGTAAACCAGATGCTCGGGCGCTATCGACAGCACGTTTTTTACGCCTTTGCTCTTCAGCACCAATCCAATTGTGTCGGTAATCTTCATGGGAACTCTCCTGGCGCATAGCATCCGCTGGGGCTGTAGTCGTCGCGGAACAGCAGTATATCCCGATCTGCGCTGGCCGGGATAGCACTTTCAGGATGGAATTTGCCAGGCAGCGACCCATTCTGTTGGTACGGTTCTCAGTTGTATCAAAAGCGCACCAATGGCGTCGCGTGGCCTCTGCACCAGGAGTGTTGCAGTTTGCGCGGCGCCTTGTTATCCGCGGAACATTAACGCGCGATCAGCGCTTCAAGAATGCAGCGTGGCCGTTCCTAATGCTGAATGGCAGTCTCCGCATGAGAGGGCTTTGCTGTAATCTGCGCGGGCGTTGGCAGTTGGGATTTGTCCCAGCCTCCGCCCAGCGCCTGAATCAGTTCGACAGACGCCGTCATCTGCTGGATCTGCAACTGGGCCAGCCCCTGCTCATTCCCGTACAAGGTGATTTGCGCAGTTTCCAAATCGATGTAGGTGTCGATGCCGGTGTCGTAGCGCGCCTGCTCCAGCTTCAGATAGGTCTCGGAATGAGCGACGGCTTCCTTCTGGCGCTCAATCTGCTGCGAAAGTATGCGGACGGCCGCAAGATAGTCTTCCACTTGCTGGAAGGCTGTGAGCACAGACTGGCGATAAGCGGCAAGATCGGCATTGTAGGTGGCGATGTATTGATTGACGGTGGCGCGGCGCAAGCCTCCGTCGTAAACGGTCTCAGAGAGCGTGGGGCCAACGGACCAGAAGCGGCTCGATGCATCGAGCAATTTCCCGATGGCTGAGCTCTCGAAACCGCCGCTGCCGGTGATGCTGAGCGACGGATAATAGGCCGCGTAAGCAACGCCGATCTGAGCGTTCGCCGCGGCCATTACGCGCTCCTCGGCAGCCACGTCCGGACGCCGTTCAAGCAACTGCGAGGGCAGCCCGACCGGGATGGGTGGAGGCGCGGCGGTCTTGGCGACGACAGGAATGGAGAACCCCGACGCCTGCTTGCCGATCAGCGTGGCGATGGCGTGCTCAAACTGCGCGCGCGCAATGTGGTTGTTGATGGCGGACGATTGGGCAGCGGCCAGCGTGGTTTGCGCCTGGACCAGCGAAATCCGATCGTCGACGCCGGTGTCGTAGCGGCCCTGCTCCGCGGCCAATGACTTCTTGTCGGCATCCACGGCGGCGTCAAGAATCGCTTGCAGCGCGTCCTGTCCGCGAATCTCGAAGAAATATTCGGCCAGGCTCGCTTGTTCCGTCAACCGTTCCGCCTCAAGATCGGCGGCCGTTGCCTGGGCGTTGTACTGGCTGGAATGCACCAGGTTCCGCACCCGTCCCCACAGGTCGGGCGCCCACGACACCTCGCCAGGAAGAGAAAACACCTGCGATTGCTGGCCGCCCGCCGCTGCCCCGCCTGATGAGCCCTGACCGCCGCCCAGGTTCGAAGAGGATTGCGACCGGGTGTACGAGGGGCCGACGCTCACCGTGGGAAAGTATTGCGACCGCGCCTCGCGCACCAGGGCGCGCGCTTCCATGAAGTTCTCAAACGACTGGCGGATATTCTGGTTATCGATATTGAGCTGTTCTTCGAGCGCATTCAGATCCGGCTCGTTGTAGATCTCCCACCACTTGCCGCGCAGCGTCGCATCCTGAGGCTGGGCGACAGTCCATTCGCCCATTGGCTCGTCGCCGGTTTCCTTGATCTGATCGGGAGATTCCTTGTAGACCGCGGGCGCTGTCGTCGCAGGCGGCACGTACTTTGGCCCCACGTTGCAGCCGGACAGCGTGGCACACAGCGCCGCGGCAAAGGCGGCGCAGAACGCCGCGGAGGCCTTCCGGGATTGCGACTTCGACTCTTTCATCATCAATTCCATAGCAACCTTCACTAGGAGGCCTCTGCAATTCCGTGGCGCAGGGTCTCTGCCTGTTTGCCGCTCAACGCAATGCGCGCCCAGTCAAAGAGAATATAGACAACCGGCGTGGTGTAAAGAGTGAGAATCTGGCTCATGATCAGTCCACCAACAATGGTGATTCCCAGCGGGCGTCGGAGTTCAGAACCGGTGCCTGTGCCGAAAGCCAATGGCAGCGCGCCGAACAGCGCCGCCATCGTCGTCATGAGAATGGGACGGAAGCGAAGTTGGCAGGCCTGAAAAATGGCCTCAGTGGTGGTCTTTCCCTGCTCGCGCTCGGCAACGAGAGCAAAGTCGATCATCATGATCGCATTCTTCTTCACAATGCCGATGAGCAGAATGATGCCGATGATGGAAATCACGTTCAGATCGATCTTGAAAGCCATCAGCGCAAGCATGGCTCCCACGCTGGCCGAGGGCAGGGTGGAGATGATGGTGAGCGGATGCACCAAGCTCTCATAAAGAATGCCGAGAACAATATAGACCGCAAGAATAGCCGTCGCGATAAGCACAGGTTCGCTGGCCAACGAGGTCTGATAAGCCGCGGCGGTGCCGGCAAAGGAGCCCCGCACGGTTGCCGGCATTCCCAGCCGCTGCTGCATCTGCGTCACCTCGCGCGTGGCGTCGCTCAGCGACATACCGGTGGCCAGATTGAACGACACGGTCACGGAGGGGAAAGAACTGGTGTGATTGATCCCCAACGGCGTTGTGCTGGTCTGCGCCTTGGTCACCGTGGACAACGGAATCACGCCGCTACCGGTGGTGTTGAGGTAGATGTTCTTCAAACCCTCAGGGCCCTGCCAGTATTGCGGCGCTACCTCCAGCACCACGTAATACTGGTTGAGTTGCGTATAGATGAGGGAGACTTCCGACTGTCCGAAGGCGCCGGAGAGGGAACTGTCAAGAGACGCAGGTGTAATGCCGAGCCGTGCAGCGGTGGGGCGATCGTAGGTGAGCAACTCCTGCAGCCCGTTGTTCTGCGCGTCGGTATTCACATCTTGAAAGCCAGGGAGCTTCTTCATTTCTGCCAGCAGAATCGGGCCCCATTGCGCCAGGTCAGCCACATTATCCGACTGGATAGTGTACTGGTAGAGCGCGCCGCCTCCCCGGCCACCGATGCGCAAATCCTGAGCCGCCTGCAGAAAGGCTGACGCAACGGGAAGCTTGTTCAGCTTGGGCCGCAGTCGATTGATAATATCCGGCGCCGCGGTCTGGCGCACATCGCACGTTTTTGCCGACTCCTTGCAGTTAGTTCCCAAAGGTTTGAGCGCGACAAAGATGAAACCGCCGTTGGAAGATCCGGTATAGGCGTTCACGTGGGCCACGGAGGGGTCAGCCTTGATGACGCTTACGAGTTGGCGGACCGAATTGTCCATGACCGGGAACGACGCGTCTTGCGGTCCCTGCACGCCGCCCATAATGACTCCTGTATCCTGTTGCGGGAAGAATCCCTTGGGAATAATGGCGATGAGATAGAAGTTCAATGCGATGGTGAGAAGCAGGATGATGAACACCGGCCATGGGTGGTTCAACACCATCCGCAGCGACCTGCTGTACCCGGAGAGCAGCGATGAAAATCCCTTCTCACTGATGCGATACAGGCGCCCGTGCTTCACCTTGTTTTCATCCTTGAGGAGGTAG
>JBEKFD010000277.1:0-5971 GCA_050013495.1 Occallatibacter sp.
GCCCGCCGGCGCATGTAGCAACAAGGTCTCGTTCGCCCCAGCCTTGAACTCGCCGCTCGCCAGCACGGCGGCCGCCCCAGCCTTTACTGCCTCGTCTGCAGTCAGCAGCACAGGCTGCGGCTCGGCATCGGGGCCCTTTGCTGTATGGGCGTCAACGGCCAGAACGGCCAGCAGCTCAGTTTCAATTCCAGCAAGCGGTGCATAAGTCCATGCAGTCTTCATTGCCTCATTGTTTCATCCGACGGGTGGACGGCGCCAACTTGATCGTACCGAGCAGACATTCCGGCAATTGAAGACCGCGCTCCAAATGACACAGAGCGGCGATTTGACATAGAATGCATTGTATGTCATTCTTGGTTAGTATGACATTTACGAATTCTTCGATCAAAGTAGGCATGAGTGCCAGGGTCGCACTCAGCGCCAACGGCCGCATCGTCATCCCCGCAGCCATCCGCGAGCAGATGGGCTTTGCGCCGGGCGATACGCTCTTGATGGAAGTTGACGATTTGGCTGGGCCGGAGCGGATGCTGTCCGATGAGTTGATTGCCGAGCGGCGCGCGGAGGCCTGGCGCGAACAGGTAGAGGCAGACCGGGAGCGCGCAGCCACGCTGGAACAAAATGGAAAGGCAGGCTGAAGTGCCGAACGAGGTCATCCTGGACGCGTCGGCGGTTTTGGCAGTGCTGAAGCGGGAGCCGGGAGCAGAGCGGGTTCGGGCCGTTCTCGACCGGGCCGCTATCGGCGCGGTTAACGCGGCCGAGGTGCAGAGCAAGCTGGTCGATTTGGGGCTCAGCCGCCATGCGGCCGAAGCGAGGATTCGCATTCTCTGCTGCCCGATCCTGGCGTTCAGCGACGTACAGGCGATTGAGGCCGGCTCCTTGATCGCGCTGACACGGAGTCTCGGCCTGTCGCTCGGCGACCGCGCCTGCCTGGCCCTCGCCATCGACCGCAAAGCGACCGTCTACACCACGGACCGAATCTGGACGAAGCTCGATCTGGGAATCCAAATCGAAGCAATTCGCTGATCGTCGAAGGGGACCGCTGAAAGCAAACGGGAATCGCCCAACTCCTTACCGCCCGGTGCGATGCTTGCTTGCGTTCACCGCCGCCCGAGCCTCGCGGTCGCCCTCGCGCCGCTTCTCCGTCTCCCGCTTGTCCCAGTCCTGCTTGCCCTTGGCCACGGCCAGTTCGCACTTCACCCGCCCGTTGCGAAAATAGAGCCGCGTGGGGATGAGCGTGTGCCCCTTGATCTGCGTCTTCTGGAGTAGCTTGCGAACCTCGTTCCGATGCAGCAGCAGTTTGCGGGTACGGGTCTCGTCGTGGTTGGCCATGTTGCCGTGGGAGTAAGGACCGATATGCAAGTTCAGCAAGAATGCCTCGCCATCCTTGATGAGGCCATAGGAATCTCGCAGGTTGGCCTTGCCTTCGCGGATGGACTTGACTTCGGTGCCGCGCAGCGACACGCCGGCTTCGAATTTCTCCAGGAGGAAGTAGTTGTGGCTGGCCATCCGATTGTGCGCGGCGTCTCGCTCGCCGCTGGCCACAGGGTCCCGTGGCCGCACCGGTTTTTTTGGCCCGGCGTCGTCGTGCTGAACGATCACATGGCTGGTTTGGCGGGCCATCGGAGAGCATCCTCGAATCTTCATCGTAGCATCGGAGGTACCAATCCTTGCCGGCCCGGCGCAGGCCTTCCTCTTGTCGCAACGGGGCTTTGCTAAAATGGGGCGACGCTGGATGAGCTCAATCGTCAATGGAATTTGCGTAAGAAATCGCGTCTCGGGCGGCCAAGGCAGCCCGCAAGGGTCAGTTCCCCCATCCGGGCCGGCCACGACGCCTGGGAGTTCGATGAATTGCCGCGCTTGTGTACCGGCTGCCTCCGGACCGTGCCTTGGACCGTTGTCTGCCGGGTCCGCTTTTTCGCGCAGCCCGGTCCGGCTCGCACTCTTTGCCCTCCTCGCTCTGACGAGCCTGTCGAGCGTTCCGCTTCGCGCCGAGTCGGCCAGCTCCATGTACAAACACGGCGAAGCCGCGGAAGCGCGGGAGGACTACGACACCGCATTCGACTTCTACCAGAAAGCCCTGGCAAAATCCCCCAACGATCTGAGCTTCAAGACAGCGCTTTACCGGGTCCGGATCACGGCCTCCGGCGGCCACATGGTAAAAGGCCGCAGGCTGCTCGCGGGCGGCGACGATCAAGGCGCGCTCGCCGAGTTCCTCCACGCCGCCGAAATCGACCCCAGCAACGAGGCCGCCCAGCAGGCTATCTCTCAGCTGCGCAGTAAGAACGGCGCGACCGCGCCGCAGGGCGAGTCCAGCCTGCCCATGGATGCAACGCAGCGGCAGGAAATGGACTCCATGGGCGGCCCCGTGGTTCTGAAGCCGATTTCAAATGAGCCCCTTACGATGCACTACGCTCAGGACGCCAAGGTCGTTTACCAAGCTATCGGCAAGGCGGCCGGCATCAATGTCCTGTTCGATCCCGATTACACCGCCAAGAGCATCACGGTGGATTTGAACAACGAGTCTCTGCTGGATGCGCTGCGCATCGTGGGCACCATGTCCAACACCTTCTGGCGGCCCATCACCGACAACACCATCTTTGTCGCACAGAACAGCCGCCAGAAACGCACCGACCTGGACGAGACCGCGGTGCAGACCTTCTACCTGACCAATGCCTGGCAGCAGAACGATCTGACCGATGTACAGACTGCGGTCCGCAACATTCTCCCCACCATCAAGATTTACGGCGTGCCCAGCCAGAACGCGATTGTCATCCGCGGAACCCCCGACGAGCTGCTGCTGGCGCAAAAGCTCATCAACGACCTGGATAAGGCACGCTCTGAAGTCGTGGTCGACATTGCCGTGCTCGAAGTGAGCAAAAACTGGGAGCGCACCCTCGGCATCGCCTGGCCCAGCAGCGTGAGCGTCGCCCTGCAACCGCCAAATAGTTCCTCCACCACAACCACCGGCACCACCGGTACCACGGGGACGACCGGCACAACGAGTAACGGCTCGACGCCGTCTCTTTACGATCTTGCCCACCTCAAAGCGACTGATTTCGCCGTGACCATCGGCTCGGCCACCGCCAACCTGCTGCTCACCGACTCGAACACCAAAATCCTGCAGAATCCGCGCATCCGCGCCACCGACGCCCAGAAGGCCACCATGAAGATCGGCGAGCGCGTTCCGTACGCCACCGGCTCCTATGGGGGTGGCGGCTTGGGCGGCGTGGGCGCGGGCGGGGTGGGCGGAATCGGCATCGGGGTACAGACCCAGTTCCAATATCAGGATATCGGCGTGAATATCGAGATGACGCCCACCGTCCACTACGACCACGATGTCACGCTCAAGATCAAGATCGAGGTCACCTCGCTGAACGGCAACGTCACCATCAGCGGCGTGACCGAGCCGATCGTTGCTCAGAAGGTCGTGGACCAGGTGATCCGCCTGCGCGAGGGTGAAGCCAGCATCCTGGGCGGAATTCAGGACAAGCAGGAGATGGTGAGTTGGAACGGCATCCCCGGGTTGAGCTCCATACCCGTTCTCAAATATCTGTTCGGCTCCAAGGACCACACCATCTCCGACGATGAACTGGTGTTCCTGGTGGTGCCGCACATCGTCCGTTCGCAAATCCTGGACAGAACCAACCTGCGCACCATCGATACCGGCGCCGGCCAGCAAGGGATAGAGTTGCGGCATGTACCGAGCAGCGTTCCTGAAGGCTCTGGAGCGGCCCCAGTTCCTCCCGTGCGTTTGCCTGCCGAGAAGCAGCCCGCCGCCAGCCTTCCAGTCGGTGTGGTCCCCGGCCAAAGCGCCAGTGCGGCAGCGCCCGCGGCCCTGGCCCAGTTGAGTGCGTCGGCCGATATAAATGGCCAAACTGCCGCCGCCAACATTAACCCGCCTCCTGTCGGATCTCCCAGCGTACCCGCGCCCACGGCCGGGCCTGCCGCGCCGCAGCCAATCAACCTCCTGTTCAGCCCCCCGGCCAACCCGGTGGCTGCGGGCGCCGCATTCCAGGTCCCGGTGGTACTCACCGGAGGAAAAGACGTCGCCTCGGTTCCCATGCAGATTCAATATGATCCGGCAAAGCTCTCCCTGCTCAACGTGACCAGTGGGGACCTGCTCACGCGCGACAACCAAGCCGTGGGCCTGGTTCACCGCGACGATGGAACCGGAAACATCACCATCAATGCCTCTCGTCCTCCGGGCGTAGCCGGAGTCAACGGGGCGGGCGTCGTGTGCGTGCTCAGCTTCCAGGCCAAAGCCCCAGGCGAAAGCCCACTCTCCCTCACCCAGGGCGCCGCCGTCAGCAGCGCGCAGCAACGGTCCCCCGCTCCGGCTTCGAAAGTCACCATCGTGGTGCATTAGGCCATTGAGCCCATGAGAGCGACAGCGCCAATCCGGACGGCAAGCAAAGGCGAGCGAGGCCTCACGCTCATCGAACTGATTGTGACCGTCACGATTCTCAGTATCCTGGCCTCGGCCGCAGTGCCGGTCACTGTGTTCACAGTCAAGCGAACCAACGAGCGGGAGCTCCGCCGCGACCTGTGGGAGATGCGCGATGCCATCGACGCCTATAAGGACGCAGCCGACAAGCACGCATTTCAAACCAAGGTCGACAGCCAGAACTACCCGCCCGATCTTGAAACGCTGGTCAACGGAGTTGACGTGCAAGGCAAGAAGGTCAAGTTCCTGCGCAAAATTCCCACCGACCCCACCACCGGCAAAGCGGAGTGGGGATTGCGCTCCATGCAGGACGATCCGACCTCGGACTCCTTCGGCGGGCAAAGTGTATTCGATGTGTACTCGAAGTCCCAGGGAACGGCCCTGGACGGAACAAAATATTCGACCTGGTAGTGGGGCCTTTTCATCAGGCTCTGCTTTGAAAGGGCACGACTTCAGTCGTGCCGAAAAGTCGCACTTTCAAAGTGAGCTTTAGCCCCTGCGGGAACGCCGCAAGCGAGCAACTGGGACCAGCAACGAGGGCAACAGTGCACAGGAAGCAAAAACACGACGCAGGCTTTACCCTGGTCGAGCTGATGATCGTCATGGCCATCATCGGCGTCCTGGCCATGGTCGCCGTGCCCAGTTACATCCAGGCCATCAAGCACGCCCGGGAAGCCGTGCTCATGGAAGACCTGCACACCCTGCGCGCCGCCATCGACTCCTACACCATGGATAAGCAGAAGGCTCCGCAGTCGCTCGATGACCTGATCCAGGACGGCTACCTCAAGTCCATCCCCAAAGACCCCATGACCAACAGCACCACCACTTGGCAAACCGATTCCAGTGACGCCATGCATTCCCTCGACCAGACCGATCCGGGCGTCGATGACGTGCATTCCGGCTCCGACGATACGGGCTCCGACGGCCAACCGTACAATACCTGGTAAGCGCAACGCACGCCCAGTCGATTCCAGAATCGTGTCCGGAGGCATTCATGGTCGTAAAGTCCCAGCGTGCATTGGTGATCTTCGCGTGGCTGGCCACGTTCTGCCTGTCGATCTGCGCGCAAACCGAAAAGACCATCACCGTGCGCATGTTGGATAACCGTACCGGCCTTCTCATTGCCTCTTCGAATTACCTGGTGCGCATCAACCATCGGCAAGAGGACCATGGGGATTGGATCGTGAAAAACGAAGACGGTTCGGGAAACCTCAACTTGCCTGCCGATGCCGAAGTGGTCTCGATCCACGCCACCTACGAAAGCGCCATGCTGATCTACGCCAACTGCGACGCAGTCAAGGATCGCGGTTCTGCGGAACACGCTCCTTCTCAGGATCGCTGGTACCCAGTTGCTGCCATTCTGGCCTCCGGCGTTGTGGCGCCCAACAATTGCATTGGCAAGAAGGTGCCCGATAAACTCCAGGTCATAGCCAAACCCGGAGAGTTTGTTTTCTTTGTCCGCCCGCTCAGCCCGCGTGAGAAACTCGATCAATAAACTGCCGCAAATCCGAGCAGGCGCAAAGAGAA
>JBEKFD010000278.1:0-5646 GCA_050013495.1 Occallatibacter sp.
GTCGGTCTGGACGTGCTGGCCCGCGAGGCCCAGCTCAAGCACGCTTACGCCTTCCGGCCCCTCACGGATTCCGAAACTGACTTGGTGGTTGGCGGTCACTATCAATATCGCGAGGGCGGCGAGTACCATCTGCTCAATCCGCTCACCATCAGCAAGCTCCAGCACGCCGTGCGCCAGAACAGCCCCACCACGTTCCAGGAATACACCGATCTGCTCGATGAGCAGAACCGCAATCTGTGCACGCTGCGCGGCCTGCTCAAGTTGAAGTACGCAGACGAGCCGATCCTGATCGAAGAAGTGGAGCCGGCCAAGGAGATCGTCAAGCGCTTTACGACTGGCGCCATGAGCTTCGGGTCGATTAGCAAGGAAGCGCATGAAACCCTCGCCATCGCCATGAACCGCATCGGCGGCATGTCGAACACCGGCGAAGGCGGCGAAGACGAAGAGCGCTTCACGCGGGACGAAAACGGAGATCTGCGCCGCAGCGCTGTCAAGCAGGTGGCCAGCGGACGCTTTGGCGTTACGGCCAACTACCTGGTCAACGCCGACGAACTGCAAATCAAGATGGCCCAGGGCGCAAAGCCCGGCGAAGGTGGCCAGTTGCCCGGACACAAGGTTGATGAGATTATCGCCAAGACACGCCACTCCATCCCCGGCGTCGGCCTCATCTCGCCTCCGCCGCACCACGACATTTATTCGATCGAAGATCTTGCGCAGCTCATTTACGACCTGAAGAACGTCAACCCCAAGGCGCGCATCGCCGTCAAGCTTGTCTCTGAGGTGGGCGTAGGCACAGTTGCAGCGGGCGTGTCCAAAGCCCATGCCGACGTGGTGCTGATATCCGGCGACACTGGCGGCACCGGCGCTTCCCCGCTCAGTTCCATCAAGCATGCAGGCCTGCCCTGGGAGCTCGGCCTTGCGGAGACACAGCAAGTCCTGCTGCTCAACGATCTGCGCTCCCGCATCAAGGTGCAGACCGACGGCAAACTGCAAACGGGCCGCGACGTTGTGATCGCAGCACTGCTTGGCGCCGAAGAATTTGGCTTTGCCACTACCCCTCTCATTGCCATGGGTTGCATCATGATGCGCAAGTGCCACTTGAATACTTGTTCGGTCGGCATTGCGACGCAGGACCCGGTTTTGCGCGCCCGCTTCACCGGACAGCCCGAGCACGTCATCAACTTCTTCTTCTTCCTCGCCGAGCAGGTTCGCCAGCACATGGCCAAGCTCGGCTTCCGAACCGTCGACGAGATGGTGGGCCGCGTGGACAAGATCGATGCCGCCATTGCCCACGAGCACTGGAAGGCCAAGGGCATCGATCTCTCCAACATCCTCTACTCCCCTACCCTGCCCTCGCGCGTTGCTCGCCGCAAAATGCAGGCGCAGGATCACGGCCTCGACCAGGCTCTCGATCATGCCCTGATCGCGAAAGCTGCTCCGGCGCTTGAATCGAAAACGCATGTTACCGGCAGTTTTGCCATCCGCAATGTGCATCGCACCGTGGGCGCCATGCTGGGCGGCGATATTGCCCGCAAATATGGCTCAGCTGGCCTACCGGACGGCACCATCCACTTCAAGTTCACCGGCTCGGCCGGGCAAAGCTTCGGCGCATTCGTTCCCTCCGGCGTCACGCTGGAGCTCGAAGGCGACGCCAACGACTATGTCGGCAAGGGCCTCTCCGGCGGCCGCATCATCGCGTACCCGCCCAAGACTTCGAGCTTCCTTCCCGAGGAGAGCATTCTCGTCGGCAACGTGGTTCTCTACGGCGCCACGACGGGCGAAGCATTCCTCAACGGCATCGCCGGCGAGCGCTTCGCTGTCCGCAACTCCGGCGCGGTTGCAGTGGTCGAAGGCGTAGGCGATCACGGCTGCGAATACATGACCAACGGCACCGTCATCGTGCTCGGCTCAACCGGCCGCAACTTCGCCGCGGGCATGAGCGGCGGCATCGCTTATGTCTACGACGACCAGGGTGACTTTGCAACAAGGCGCTGCAACAATGCCAGTGTGGACCTGGAGCCGCTTGTCGGAGCCGAGGACATCGATAGCGTGAAGACGCTGCTCGAACGCCATCGCGACCTCACCGGCAGCCCCCGCGCGGCCTGGATACTGGAACACTGGGCCGATGCACAGCCGCGCTTCATCAAGATTTTCCCGCACGAGTACAAACGCGTTCTCGGCTACCCTCGCTCCGAAGCGGTCTCCGGCGCGGCTTATCTTTCTCCCACCATTTCATCGCCCAAGGTGGCGGCCGCAGAGGTGCAGCATGGGTAAGGATACCGGCTTTCTTGAGATTCAACGCGAACAACCTACCCGCCGCAATCCCGAAGAGCGCGTCAAAGACTGGTTTGAGATCTACGAGTCGTTTCCCGAGCAGAAGCAGCGCGACCAGGGCGCTCGCTGCATGGATTGCGGCGTTCCCTTTTGCCACACCGGCTGTCCCGTCAACAATCTGATCCCCGACTGGAACGACCTGGTCTACAACGGCCGATGGGAGGCAGCCATCCGCCGCCTGCACGCCACCAACAACTTTCCCGAGTTCACGGGCCGCATCTGCCCTGCCCCATGCGAGGCGTCCTGCGTGCTGGGCATCGATCAGCCGCCCGTCTCCATCAAGCTCATCGAGCGCTCCATCGTCGAGCGCGGCTGGGAAGAAGGCTGGATTCACCCTGAGCCGCCTGAGTACAACACTGGCAAGCGCGTCGCTGTTGTCGGCAGCGGACCGGCTGGATTAGCAGCAGCGCAGCAGTTGCGCCGCGCAGGCCACTCCGTCACCGTCTACGAAAAGGCAGACCGCATTGGCGGACTGCTGCGCTACGGCATACCCAACTTCAAGCTGGAGAAACAGGTTGTCGATCGCCGCATCGAACAAATGCGCGCCGAAGGAGTCACCTTCATCACCAACGCGCATGTCGGCGTCAACGTCCCCGTTGAAGCGCTAACCGATCACTACGACGCAATCCTGCTGTCCGGCGGCGCTGAGCAGCCCCGCAACCTCAACATCCCCGGCCGCGAGCTCAAAGGAATTCACTACGCCATGGAGTTTCTGCCCCAGCAGAACCGCCGCTGCGAGGGCGACTCAGAAGCTCAGTTCCTCGCCCATCCCTCGCAGGCCATCAACGCGTCGGGCAAGCGCGTGGTCATCATCGGCGGCGGCGACACCGGCGCGGACTGCCTGGGCACTAGCCACCGTCAGGGCCCCAAGAGCATTCACCAGTTTGAGATCATGCCCAAGCCGCCTGACCAGCGCGCCGCGTCCACGCCATGGCCGCTCTGGCCCCTGCAGCTGCGCACCGAAGGCGCGCACGAGGAAGGCGGCATCCGCGACTGGAGCATCAACAGCATCAAGTTCACCGGCGACGAAAACGGCAATGTGAAGCAGTTGCACCTGGTCCGCGTCGGTCCTCCGCCCAAGTTCGAGGCCATCCCCGGCTCCGAGCATGTCCTGGAGGTCGATCTGGTCCTGCTGGCCATGGGCTTCCTCGGCCCGGTTCGCAACGGCATGATCGAACAATTGGGCCTCGCCTTGGACAATCGCGGCAACGTCGCCGCCAATGCGAATTACATGACGTCGGTCGACGGAATCTTCGCAGCCGGCGACATGCGCCGTGGCCAGTCCCTCGTTGTCTGGGCCATCTCCGAAGGCCGAAAAGCCGCAGCCGCCATTGACAGCTATCTCACCGCGAACACTGAGTCGCTTCTGCAGCGACATCGCTCGCTGGCATAGCTCGCCGATTTCGGTGGTGGCTCTGTTTATTGCTGGCGACTGCCTTGTACAAGCTCAAGATCGAGCCCGGCCCGCTCTCCGTTGATAAGCACGATCCCGTCATTGATGAGCTGCTGCCCGGTGCAATCGTAGGACTCATAGCGCCGCAGAGATTCCAGTGGAAAGAAGAACTCAACGGAGAGAGGCTTCGTCGCGGGCGCGCCAGGTTTTATGCGGCCATGCACAGTGGTGCTGAAACTGATACCGTCAAAATTCTGGTCGCCGGCAAAGTAGGTGAGCACACGCCGGATGAGCGGCGAGATATGTTCGTCAAAAGCTGACGCTGCGAGTCTGTAACGCGAGCTGTCTGGCGGCTCGGCCAGAACTGTGGTCATGGAAAGCTCAAGGTATACCTGGTGATGAAATGGAATGAATGCCGGCGGCGCATAGATCACAAAATGCGCTTCGGGTTCCAGTTCCTTGAGCATGTGATTGCTGACGCCCTGGATTGACAACTGCAGCGCGGAGAGCGCCTGCGGAGAAGAATCTCGCGCCGGTGGAGGGGGCGGGGCCGCCACGATTGGTGATAAAGGAACTGAGGCGGGCTTGACGTCGGGCTGAATTGAGCCGTCGACCGCGGTGCGCGGCGGCGCGGCAACGCTCGTATTCGCCGGGTGCGCGGTTGCCGGCGGCGTCATTGCGGCCACTTCCGGCGTAGCTGGCGCGGGCTCCTTGTCCGGCGGTTGCTCTTCATCGGTCAGCCATATGTTTAGTTGCTTCGCGTTGAGCAGAACATCCGCATCGAGCAGGGCGCCTTGCTGGGCCAGGTTATTCTGCGCGGCCACCAGTTTCGCCGCGGCAGCCTGGGGAAAGTACACCATCAGGTTCTCTGGCCTCTCAATTGGCATCCCCATTGTTTTGCCGATCACATGATGCGAAACCTCAATTGCGTATCCCTGCACAGCAGCATTGCCCCGCATCGTTGGAACCGCGGCCTTGAGGATGGGCACAATAACATCCAGAAAGGTTTGCCGCGCGCGCTGCTCATCGGTGAATTTGTCGGATGCGTATGCGCCATAGTAGTTGCCGGAGATGGCGATTACGGTCATCCCGTTGTAGTGCTCAAAGCGGATGGAGTGCTGGTCAGAGCGCTTCTGTGCCTTTTCGTCGATATCCAGCGTGCGGCTGAGGTAGAAGGGAAAGGCGAATGGATAGGCGGCTATGTTTTTGCCAATCGTCTTGAGGTCGTTGAAAGACTGTTGCTGCAGCGCGCGCAACGCAGGGTCGCCGATCTCGGCATAGGACACAACCTGCGGCGAGGCGAATCGAGCGCCAATCAGCAACATCGCCAGGAACGCAATTCTATTTCCGCGCATAAACCGTCCCTGCCGGCTGATAGGGTGGGTCGGCGACTGCGCGTGCGTACGCAATCAGAGCGCGTACATCCGATGCGCTCAGCGTATTCCCGTAAGGCGGCATCAGGGCCGAGCGATTGAGCGCCGGGCCGCCGTGCAGAATGATTGACGTGAGATCGGCATCGCTCATCTTGTTCAACGTATCGCCCTCGGTAAACGCATGCGGCTTGACGTCGAGATTGTCGTGGTTCGAAACCCGCTCCGCAGACGACTCGGGATCGTGGCACCGGTTGCAGTATTTGTCGGCCAGAATGGACCCAACTCGCTGCTGATAGCCAAGAGCAGTTTCAACAATGTCGAGCGATACCGGCTTCGACTTTCCCGGGGTCCCGGCACTGAGCCGATAGAGACCCGCGATGGTGCCGAGCGTGACCGACGTTGTTGCCTGTCCGCTGGAGTCGGTAATCATTGCAGCCGGATCGAAGCTGACGCCGGCGGGGCCGTGAAACTCGACAAGCGCGCCGGGCACAGCGGTGCCCTGTTCGTCATTCACCTGGATCACCAGCGGATCTTTCAGCGCCGTGC
>JBEKFD010000279.1:0-5588 GCA_050013495.1 Occallatibacter sp.
GAGAGTGTGGCGTGATGATGAAAGCCGCGCCAGCCGCGTCCTTCGAAGTGGCCCAGGCCAAGTTCCTGTTTCAGTTCTTCATAATCGCGTTCGATGATCCAGCGTTGTTTCGCCAGAGCGACCAGATCAGGCAATGGGATGTTTTCTGCCAGGTTCGACAACCAGTATTTGCGCGGTTCGGTTTCGCCGCGAGGCCACTCGATCAGCAGCCACTCCTGCTCTCGCGGTTGTTGGAGCTTGTGGTCGCGATGTGCAGCGCGAACGCGTACGGCAGCGAAGCGGGAGCGCAGGGGATGACGTGTGCCTTGCCGCCATGTCACGGTTTTCCATACCTTGTCCGGCAAGCTCAGCGCCAGTTGCTTGGCCGATACCGGTGCATGTTCCGCATCGCGGCGCACACGGTTGGCAGGCCGGCCGCGGCCTGAGTATTCAGGTGCGGGCAGCGGCTGTGTTCCGGGTGGCCAAATGGTGGTGGTGCTTTGGATGCCCAGCACATAGCTCAGTTCCAGTTCTGCTACGGCTTGACGAAAGCCCGTATCGTTGCCGTATGCCGGGTCGGCCAGCACGGTTCCCTGGGGGATTCCGTCGGTAATGGCCTGCCGGATCTGGTCGAGCGCGATCTCCAGCTTGGTCTGAAAAACAATGCCGTTGGGAATCTTGGCCTGTTGCCTGAGTTGGCTGTCGTTGGCCCAAAGTTCCGGCAAATACAAGCGGTAGGCGACGGGCAGACTGGCTGTCCATGTGGCCACCGACAGGCTGACCGCCACCTGGCAGTTATCCTTCTTCCCTGTCTGCCCGCAATCCGGGGTCCCCGCGGACAGGTCTTTTGTCCGTGGGGTGGAATACTGTCGCGCAACGCCCACCGAATGGGTGCCCTTTTTCGGCAGGCCGGTATCGTCGACGATCCAGGCCGCAACAGGGCTGATTTTGGTCATTGCCGCCAGCGCATAGTCGCGCGTGCAACCCAACAGCGCCTCATCGCTCCAGGCAGCGTCGGCCACCACATGGTGCAATGACTGGTGCATGCCCCGGACGTTGCCCGGAGCCAGCCGCGCCGCCATCGGCTCGACTGACTTGCGCTCACCGGGAAGCAGCAGCCCAGTGCAATACAGCCTTAACGGAACAGCACGATCCGCGTGCCCTGCGGCTTCGGTCAGACGGTCAAGGTAGCTCGTCAGCCGTTGCTGCCGGACACCTGAGGTTCTCGACTTGGCGCTCATGCAAACAACGTACAACCATGCGGGCACGAGGGTACCGGAATTCTTTCAGCGTAGTACCGACTTTATAACACAGTAGTACTAAGGAACGAGCAGAATCGGCGCACGCCAGAAGTTTGCTTTTCCTGTCGAGGGATCGAGCACCGTGACCTGGCAGTCATATTGCCCTGGAGGCAGCCCGTTCACGCCGAGGTCGAAGGTGAGCGGCATGGTTCCAAGCCGGTTCGTCACGCTGGGCACGATTGCTGTGGGCGGCGTATCGAAAACTCTGCTGCCGTCGCGATAAAGGCTGACGAAGGCGAAGAGCGGCTGGCTGACCGGCTTGGGGGCTGCCTGGTCGCTGGGCAGAGCCTGCTTGTAGGCCTGGAAATAGACGTAGATTTGGCGCGTAGTGCTGAAGACGCGTGTGACGCTGGGAATGAGTTTTCTTCCGTCCCGAACAAGCGGGTTGACGGCGTCTTCCTTTTGCCGGTCTTTGGCTTTGGCGGCATCGTAAAGCGCCTGGTTCAACTCCACTCGCTGGCTGCTCAGCACCACAGAACTGATGGGGACGCGCTGCACTTCCTTGTTCAGGTTGGGGATGGTAAAGGTCGTTTCATACGTGCCGATTCTCCCCGTTTCATCGTCGCGAGCCAGGAACTTGATTCGGTATTTGCCTGGCAGGAGCGTGAAGCCGGTGTCGTATTCGATGGGCCGGTGCGCAAGCTCGGCCGCGGTTGCGTCTGAAAGCTTGATATTCACGTTGTCGCGGACATTGGAAACGGTCGCGCCGCCGGTGAGATCCTTGATTTCGCCCACGAAGTCGATGAGCGTATGCTCCGCGCCGCCGCGCTTGGCGAGGGCTAACTCCCGGCCAGGAATTTTCACAACGATGGGGACAAAATACTCCGCGCGGTTGAGCTGGAAGTGATCGATCTCCATGGCGATAGATAACTCGGTAATGGGATCTTCCAGCATCAGCGCATCTTCAAGCTGCCGTTCTTTGTCGACTGAGGTGAATCGATTAAATTCCTTGTCGGCATAGTAACCCTCGCGATAGCTCAGTTTGGCGTCGGTGTTCTGCGCGAGGGATACCTTGATGCGGCGGAAATGGCCATTCTTGGCGGTGTTAGTGGCATAGTAACCAAGCAGATAATAATCGGAGATAGCGTCCTGTGCCTGGACTATGCCGCGATCCAGGTCATTGCTATCCAGCAGTGCTTTGCCTCCCGTATCTCCCGCGAGTGCGAAGAGCGTATCTTGCGACAACTTCAAGTTATCGTTCGTAGCCAGTGCTGCGGCGCCTGAATAAACGCCGGAGTTTCCCGGTGAACCTTGCGTCGCATCGCCCAGCGGCGCCTCTGCCACGAGACCGCGTGCGTCAATCGGCCAGAACGAAACGCCTGCCTTGATGGCTGAGTCGACGGTCGCGTGAAGCTGGGCTTGGTTATCGATGCCATTGAGACGAAGCCCGCTGGCGAAGTAGATGAGCGATTTCTTCTCATTCAACTGGCCGAGCATTTTGGCCGCAGTCTCAAGTGCGGAGAGCTGGCGATCGGTAGTGAATACATTGAACTCGCTGTCATCCTGGCCGAAGGCCGCGCCAGTGTCCGCGCTGCTGGCGTCGTCAATCGTCTCGGCAGAGCCCTGCGCTTCGCCCACAACCAGCGTTTCAAGGATGCTGAGCAGCCTGTTGCGATCCGCGGTGAAGTCCTGAAGAATGTCGACCGCGCCGCCCTGGTAGCGAAGGATCGATACCAGGTCCACCGCGGTCATTTGCGTGCGGATGAATCTCTCCGCCGCAGAGAGCGCACGGATCTGATCGGCCGGCCGCATCGCCGACATGTCGAAGTAGAGAGCGAGCAGCCGGCGATTCTTGTACCGTTCGTTGTCAACGGATTCAGGAGCAATCTGCGTGCGACCGAGCTTCTTGTAAATCTTGATGTCCTCACTGCCCTTTGTCGATGCCGGCAATGGCGACGCCAGTTCGGCGAGGTCTTGATGCTCGCAGATGCGGATGGTCTGCGGTACACCATCCTCGGTGAGCGCGAAGTCCTTGGCAGTAAGTCCGTGAATGGGCTTCCCGTCTTTATCCTTGACGACCACTGCTTCAACAACCAGTTGCACTTTCACGGTGAGCGTGAAGTTCTCCGATGCATCGGCCGGCTTGTTTTGGCCAATCTGCTGCGCACCCGCCGGAGCGAGCATGAGGCCAACGAGGATCGCAGCCAGGATACGCATTGCTAGAACCTCAACCGGATTGTGGCTTGCAGGCTGCGCATCGAATTCACGCCGGCAGGCACTCCAAATTGTGCGCTGTTGATATTGGTAACCCACCCCGTGAATACGGCGTGATTGAGCAGGTTGGTCGCATCCACGCGCGCAATGAGATTGAATTTCGTAGTGGGCCGGAAAGTGCGCTCCAGCGAAGAGTCAAGGCTGAACTGGCTAGGACCGGTAATGGAGTCTCTGCCGGCTGTTCCCCATTGGCCGGCGGCTGGCGTTGCGTAGGCCGCGGAGTTAAGGTGCACGCCTGCGCTGGAAGCATTGATGTTTGCGCCGGTGAGGCTGGGCCGGATGATGTTATAAAAGCCGGTACCGGGAACGGCGCCAAGATAAGTCGGCGATTCAGGCATTCCGGTGCCGATCTTGATGTTCGTGAGCAAGGTCCACTCTTTAAGCACTCTGCCCGGCCATCCACTTAGAAGAGTACCGCCTTCCAATCCCTGGCCGCTGGTGTATTGAGCTTGTACATTGAGAAGATGACGCTGGTCGAAGGTGGAGAGCGAGCGCTCAGCGCGCAGGTCGAGCCAGTTCTGCGCGATAGAAGCAGCGGGCGAAGACACCTCCGCCGATTCGGTTGCCCCCTGGCTTGCTGAGCCCGCGACGACGTGCCCCTGGCCGCCAAGAAATGCGTCATCGTCGATGGACTTTGAATAGGTGTAGAGCAACGACGCGGTGAATCCGGCGCGGAGCCGGCGGCGGAGTTGCAACTGGCCCGAATGGCGCGTGGAGTTGCCGCCTGACGTGCGATACTGGAAGCCCACCGGGCAAGCAAGACAGGGATTGACTGCGCCAATCGGATACGTATTGGGCAAGAATTCCTGCACGCCGCGCGTGCCTTTCACGCCAAGATAGGTCGCAGTCATCTGCAGCGCGAAGGGCAGATCCCGCTGCACCGCTAACTGCCATGTCTGCGCGTAGCCGACACGGAAGTTTGGGTCAATTGCATAGGTGTCGGAACTCACCGACGAGCACGGTGCAAAACCATGAGCGAGGGTCAGCGGGCACGCGGCGCTGTTCTCGACATTCAAGCTGGTGGAGAGCGGAGCCTGCTGCGCAAGTTGCTGCGCGGAGTCAAGGTACACAGATGTGTCGTGATAGACCCCGTAGCCCGCACGGACCACAACAGTGGAAGCCGGGATTGGGCGCCACGAGATTCCGATGCGCGGCTCGTAACCCAGCCTGTCCGGCCGCACCAGCGAACTTGGATAATGCATGCCGGTGAGGACGCCAACGGGGGCGCTGCCTAGCACGGGCCCCGCCGCCGAAAAGTCCGGCGTCAGGTCAAGATTGACGAGACGCCCGTGGATCTCCGTGATAGGTGCGCCATACTCATAGCGCACGCCGGCGTTGATGGTGAGAATGGACATGACGCGCCAATCGTCGGTGGCGTAGGCGTCGAAGACAGGTTGGCGAAAGTACTTATCCGCGTTGCCGTAGGCAATGGAACTCGTGTCTGGGATCCCAAGGAGAAAGTCGGCGAGGTCCGAACCGGGACTGGTGGATGAAGCCGCGGTGGCTGCGCCCGTGAAAGCGAAAGCGCCGCGCGGATCCTGCTGATAGAAATCGTTGTACTGCTGCTTGCGGAAATCGCCGCCAACAGTAATGTTGTGATGGCCGCGATAAATGCCGGCGGAAGCTGAGAAAGAGTCAGTGCGATTGCGATTGAAGGCGCTATTGGCGTCGCTGAGGCCTGCAATGCCGCTGGAAAAACTCAGCGAAGGCGGACCCCAGTCGGCCGGGTCCTGATCATTGCCATTGATGCCCGCCGAACCGGAAATATTCTCATGGCCTTCGAACTCCGGCGCGATCAGCGTTCTTTGCCGGCTGAAATGATAGCTGGTATAGCCAAACAGGTGAGGGCTAAAGCGATGTGCCCAGTTGATATTTGTGTTGATGCCCAAAGTATCTGTTGTGTCCACAAAGCCGAAAAGGTTCACGCTCCCCGCGCGTGTACTCTGGAGATTGAAACCGCCATAGAGCTGGTCTTTGCGGCCGAGCGTCTTGTCAAGCCTAGACTGGACCACGTCTTGATGACTGCTGCTTAGCACGGGAACCTGGTAGTTATAGAGCGAGTTACCGGCGATGTTAGGCGCGGGGTAAAGAGCG
>JBEKFD010000280.1:0-9634 GCA_050013495.1 Occallatibacter sp.
AGTCATGCTCTGACACAAAGCTTGCAACGGGAATGCTGGACACAACCCAACCCAATATCGCCAGGAAAAGAATCTCGTACGCCTGCACCGGATGCCGCCCGATCCCATCCCCCAGATTCACCGCCCAGGGCAGCCCCGTCGGCTTGCCATACGTATCGTCCGCCAACCCCGCCAGCAGGCACCCTACGCGCCCCACAGCAATCCCCACGCAAAGCGGCAATGCAAACAGGTCGCCCGTCCGCCGCTTGATCCCGCTCAGCTTCTTTACAATCTCCACGCCCATCCAGCCGCCCAGTAGTCCGCCCACAATCGTCTTGCCGCCCGGCGACAGAACCAGTTCCAACATCCGCCCCGTCCGCCACGCTTCAATCACGGTGGGCCACTGCTCAGCCATTCCCAGCGCGCGGCTGCCCACCAGTGCGCCCATGGCCGCGCCTGCAAGCACCGTCCATCGCTGCGGCTCGGTCACAAGGTCGCCCTGCCGCCCTCGCTGCCAGCGATAAACGGCATAGCCCGCCGCGTAAGCGAGCGTCTCCATCACCGGGTGCCACGCCGGGTGAGATCCGATTGGAATCATGTTGGGAAGTATAGTGCGGCAGCGCTGTTAACCCTTACAGCGGGGAAGGCGGCCTGCCTGACGCAGTCCTATGCAATGCTGAAATCGTTGCTCGTCATCTGTACACCCGGCCCAGCAGAAACCCGACGTCACTCCGTATCCGACTCCGCAGCATTCTCCGCCTCGCCCTCGACCGAAATTCTCAGCGACTTGAGAAAATGCAGATCGGTCTGCGTGAAGGGGCCATCCGCCTCGCCCTCGTCCGCACCGGTTAGGCGGGCGGGAACACCTTCCTCGCTGTCCTTGGCGGAGACTTCGTTCAGTCCGATGGTCGCCTCCAGCATCAGCAGCACGTCGAACCCATGCTTGCGGATATCCTGCACCACCCCGGCAATCTGGTCGCTCTCGACCACCGACTCGTGGATTGCCTCGCCCAGTTGCTGAATCAATTCGCGGAGACGCGACGTCATGGGTACCTCCCTGGGGCGACGGCCGGCGTCAGGTCAGCGCGACGGCAAGCGCGTAGGATTCCTTTACCTTACTTCCAACGCCGCCCCAGAGCAACTCGCATCTGCCGATAATCCGCCTAAAGCCTTTCCTGGAGCCGCGCTGTTACCATCAAATCGAAATGAAGCCGCAATCCATCGGCCGCGCACTTGGCATCGGACTCCGCGTCGCCGGGCGCATCGCGGGCCAGCGCATGGCGGCCAGCGCCCAGGGCGCAGCCAGCCAGCCGGCAGCTTCCGCCGCGGCATCTGCTGCTCAAACTCGCGCCGCAGGCCAGGTGGCGGGCAAGGCCACGCGCAGTGTTGCTCGCGGAGTCGGCGGCTTTTTGCGCCCCTTTGGAAGGGTTGGCGGAATCCTGTGGCTCGAGGTAACCGGCGTTTTCTTCTTCCTGCCCGTGGTCGTCTTCGGCCCCACCGTGTGGCGAACCCGCTTGAGCTGGGCGCACGGACCCGACCACCGCACCTTTCTCATCGCCATCGGAATCGTGCTGCTCTTTCTCTACCTGAGCGTCAGTTCATTCCTGCGCGCCCGGCGCCGGTGAGTTGCTGCTGGGGCGCACGTTCGTTCTGGGCGCTTCATATGGCCGCGCCAGTGCCCAAACCACCACGCCCACAATCACCAGGCCGAAAAGCATGAAAAGGAAGCCGCCGCCGCCCCGCCCGCCAAACCGGATCAGGGCCATCCCGAAAAGCGCCAATGCATTTGCAAGCGTGGTCATTGCGCTAACCTCCGCGGTTGGATCTATTTGTCCGCCGCACAGGTAATGACCCGCTATCTCGAGACAAGTTGCCTCATGGCCCCAGTAGATTTGGTCTCATCTTCTTGGCAGAGTTGCAGTCAGTAATCCACGCAGTTCGCCGCGCTGCGGCTCGGGAAGACCAGTAAGGCTCACGATAGAATGGCCACCCGATCGAAGCCGCAAGACAATCATACCCTTGGACTCATGCCACCCTTCGTAACGATCCCCGCCCCCCTGCGAGGGCGCCCCCGAAGCATCTCGGACCAAGATCGTGTTCTGGGTAATGTTCGCTGTAAATTCTCCTAGCATTCGGGGATCTTTCCGATATTCGCGACGCCTGAGCGTCGATTCCAGCCCGAAGAGCAGGTAGATGCCAGCCCCTCCAATAACAATGAATGGAGCGAAGAATGGCCCGAGGTTCAGCACAATCCCCTTGAGGACCTGTCCGGCACCCGCCTGCTTCGCTGCCGGCTGGAGCGCGACTGCACCACTCCGCTGAACAAGGGCCCAAAGGAGTATGAGACCGACGAAGGCGCAGAACCAGAAGAAGATTATCCCCCCGACCACCTTGAAGACCAGGAAAGCAAAACTCCTAAGAGGCTTTAGCTTCGAGGCTTGGAGATATTCCGCCTCCGTAATTCGATAGCTGAATTCCATGGCGAAAGCCTATCATCCGAGCCACCGGGTCCACCGCGGCGCCAGCGCATAGTTCAACTGCACCAGCACAATGGCGGCAATGCTCACCCAGGTATTGATCGCGCACAGCGCCGCCCCCGCCGCGTAAAGGCTCTGCGCAATCACGATCCGCCGGCAAATGCTTGCGCTCACCTCGTAGGGCGTATCGTTCTTGATCAGCCCGGCACGCGTCGAATATTTCCAACTCCAATAGAGCATCGCTCCAGGAGCCAGAATGTTCAGCCAGTAAATCAGCAGCGCGCCGCGATAGGTAATGAACTCCGCCAGCAGGCGCGTCGACAGCGGCAGCATGGTGATGGTGAACAGAAATCCCAGGTGAATCCAGGTCAGGTCGCGCGTGCCTTCTTCCAGATGATTGAGCTGCGTCTGCTGCCCGGCCCAGAAAATCCCCAGGGTCAGAAAGCTCATGCCATAGGCCACCCACTGCGGGCCAAGCGCACCCAGCGCCAACAGCAGTTCGCGTTCCCCATGCACCTGCGCCGCCGTGGGTAAGTGCAGATCCAGCACCAGCAGGGTCATAGCCACGGCAAAAATGCCGTCGCTCAAAGCCGCCAGCCTCTCCAGGCTCCGCCCCTGAATTCGGTTGTAAACATTCACCATGTCGGCCACTCGCCTCCGCCAGCAACACAGTAGTCCTAGTCCCTCAGCCCCCTAGTCCCTCAGCCCCCTAGTCCCTAGTCCCTCAGCCCCCTAGTCCCTAGTCCCTCAGCCCCCTAGTCCCTCAGTCCCTTAGTCCCTTATCTCTCTCCGCGTCAAGTGCCATGCCGCCAGCGCCAGCGCGGCCGCCGCCAGCCCATAAGCCATCCACGCGTGCGGTCCGGAATGAATCTTCCATCCCTTCCACAAGGCGAACCCCGCCGCCAGCAGCATCACAAACCCGCGCACATGGTTCATTGCCCCTCGCTGTTCTCCTCATATCGTAAGCTGAATACATACGAGGACCGACCCATGACCACCCCCGCCATCATCCCCGACCTCAAGAAGACCCCGCTTAACGCCACTCATCGCGCCCTGAAAGCCAAGATGGTCGACTTCGGCGGCTGGGACATGCCTGTCGAATACCCATGCCCCGGCGGAGGCCTGATTGCCGAGCACCTCGCCGTCCGCAATGCAGTTGGCCTTTTCGACGTCTCGCACATGGGCGAAATCCAGTTTCGCGGTCCCGGCTCGCTGGCAGCCGTCGAGCACATCACCATGAACGAGGCAGCTCGATTAAAGGACGGCCAGGCGCACTACTCCGCCCTGCTCACCCCCCAGGGCACATTCGTCGACGACATCCTCGTCCATCGCCTCAGCCCCAACGACTATCTCCTGGTCGTCAACGCTGGCACCAAGGACAAAGACCTCGCCTGGATTCGCCAGCAGGTCGGCGCCTTCCCCTCCATCCACATCTCCGATTACTCGTTCTACTACTCGCAGCTCGCCTTGCAAGGCCCAAAGGCGCTTGCGACCCTTCAAAAGCTCACCAAGACCGACCTCGCCGCGATCAAAAACTACTGGTTCACCTACGGAACCGTCGCCGGCGTCCCCAACGTCATGATCGCCCGCACCGGCTACTCTGGCGAAGACGGCTTCGAAGTCTATCTCCCCGCCGACGAGGCAACCACGGTCAAAGTCTGGAATGAGCTGCTCGCCGCCGGTGAGGAATTCGGCATCCGTCCCTGCGGCCTGGGCGCGCGCAACACCCTGCGCCTCGAAGCCGGCATGAGCCTTTACGGCCACGAAATCTCTGACACCATTAACGTCTTTGAAGCCGGCCTGGACCGTTGGCTCAAGCTCGACAAGGGCGAATTCATCGGCAAGCAATCCTTGCAGCAAATCCAATCCAGCGGCACATCCGGTTCGCCCGCCCCATTCCTGAAGACCAATATCGCCTACGCTCTCGTCCCCACCGCCATATCCCAATCCGGCGAAGATGTTCTCGTCCAGGTCCGCCCCAACCAGACCGCCCGTGCCAAACAAGTTCCCACCCCCTTCTACAAGCGCCCCAAACCCTGACAAGCTACGCCTCTCGCCAATCCCTAACCCCTGATCCCTGCCTTTCCGGGAATCCTTCCCGGCTCGCCTGAATCTAACAGCGGCAGTCGATTTTCTGCACGGAGCTTTCATGACCCAAACCATAGAAAAACTCAATGAAGTCAAGCACGCCCCGCGCGTTGACGGCGTTTTACCCATTTTCCATACGCGGTGGAGTCCACGCTCCTTCACCGATCGCGAAGTCAGCCCTGCCGACCTGGCCAAAGTGTTTGAAGCCGCCCGCTGGGCCGCCTCCTCGTATAACGAGCAGCCCTGGCGGTTTCTCGTCGGCGCCCGCGGTTCCGAGGCCTACAAGAAAATATTTGACTCTCTGATGCCCTTCAACCAGCTTTGGGCAACCACGGCGCCAGTGCTGATCCTGGGCGTGGCCAAAACGAAATTCAGCCACAATGACAGCCCTAATCGCGTGGCGCTCTACGACCTCGGTGCGGCTGCATCCTACCTCACCCTCCAGGCCGAGGCACTGGGCCTTTCGACGCACCAGATGGGAGGCTTCGACCCCGACGCTGCCCGCAAAGCCTTCGCTATCCCCGAAGACTACATCTTCGGCGCAGTCATTGCGCTCGGCTATCAGGGCCACCCTGCCTCCCTGCCTAACGAACAGTTCCGCACTCAGGAAGCTGCTCCGCGTACCCGCAAGCTGTTTAAGCACTTCGTCTTCTCCGCCTGGGACACGCCCGCCGACATCGGCTGAACCGGCAGCCAACCCGCTCGGCCTATCATCTCCTCCAGCCTCCCGTAAACTGGAGGCTGGAGGAGATCCTCTTTGCCACCCAGCAACGTTCCCCGCAATGCTGCTCGCCGCACTCCGCGCCGCATCGCACATAGTACCCAACGGAAGCGACAACCCCGTAAGCCCCTCGGCTGGAAGCCGCGCCTGGCCATCGCCGCTCTGTGTGCTCTGGCCGCCCTGCTTGCTTGGGCAGCCATCGCGCGCGGTCTGGCGCCCGCCTCCAACACCTCTCTCACCCGCTTTGACGCCATCATCGTCCTCGGAACCCCGGCCGACAGCGACGGCAACCCCACGCCCATCCAGCTGGCCCGCGTCACCGAAGCCGTGCATGAGTACCAGCGAGGTGTGGCTCCACGCCTCATCCTCTCCGGCGGCGTCACGGAGGGAAGCTTTGCCGAGGCTCGCGTCATGGCTCGCTCTGCCGAAGCCCAGGGCATCCCCGAGTCCGCCATCTTTCAGGAGCCGCAGGCCAACAACACCATTCAGAACGCCTGCTACTCAGTCCACATCATGAAGGCCCATGGATGGCGCTCGGCAGAGATTGTCTCCGCCGCCTATCAGCTTCCCCGTGCCGGCCTCATCTTCAACACGCTGCCGTTGCAGTGGTCCACGCACGCCGCTCCTCCGCTTTCATCGAAATCCGAGGCTTACGAGAATGCGTATGGAGCAGTCGAAGTCCTCAAGACTGCACGCTACCTGATCTGGTCGCGCTGGAGAGAACACTGCGAGCCCTAGACGCACTTCGAGCCCAAGACGCACTCCGAGCCCAAGACGCACTCCGAGCCCAAGACGCACTCCGAGCCCAAGACGCACTCCGAGCTAGGAAGAACCCGAGCCTTCACCACCGACAGGCCTGGCAGCCCGTACCCTCGCGTTGTCCCCTCTCGGCGCGGTCCTGTAAGCTGGTGTTGATGCGTTTCCGAGTAAGTTTCATCGCTTCTTTCCTTGCCGTTGCCTTTCTGGCTCTCGCAGCCGGAGTCCGGGCACAGGTTCAGAGCACCACCCCCAAACCCGTTGCCAACGGCACATACATTGTTGTCGACCCGCTGGCAGGCGTGCGCTACGACAACCGCTACGACCTGTCGCTCGACTTGGCCTACGACCACATGAAGGCCGGTCCCACGCTGCTGCAAGGCTCCAACACCGGCGGACTCGATCTAAGCGGTTCTTACTGGCTCCTGAAACACTGGGGCCTTGAGGGCTCGGCCCGCGGCTATGTGGGAACCAGCGGCGCCGGAGTCAACGACCTCGGCATTCAGGGGCCATTCGTCTCCCAGTACTTCTTTGTCGCCGGCCCGGAGTGGCTCGGCCCCCACAACAAGCACGGCGCGCTCATTGCCCACGCCATGTTCGGCGGAGCATACGGTAAATTCCAGCAGGACCTGCTCGGCTACCCGCCCTCCGTCGTCGATTTCTATAACGACCAGCTCGCCCCCGCCGCCATTATCGGCGGCCACATGGACCTCAACCGCTCTGCGCACTGGGTCTTCCGCATCACACCGGATGCCGTGATGACCCACTACAGCATCAGCTACCCCCCCAAGACCAGCCAGTTCGATGTCAATTTCGCCATCTCCGTCGGCATCGAGTACAAGTTCAAGAAGAAGCGATAAACCGGCCCTCCGCTTTCACCGCCGCTAGGCGGGTCCCGGAAAAGCTCATTCGTGCGGTAGGCCGGGGATTTATCCCCGGCACAGTTCGACGTCAACTTCGCCATCTCTGTCGGCATTGAGTACAAGTTCAAGAAGAAGCGATAAGCCGGCTGCGGAAAAGGCTCATTCGTGCGGTAGGCCGGGGATTTATCCCCGGCAAAAAAGCCAATAAAATCAAAGTGGGCTTTAGCCCCTGCGGTATGTTCTTCCCATCTCTTGCTCGAATGAGAGCCCTTTTTTCAATCCCGTTCAGCTCCTGCAGGATGCCTTCCAACCGCTTGCGGAAAGCAGTCTTTTCCAGGAATCCGTAAACGCAACCCGCCCTCACCGATGGCCTTCCAATCTCGTTGGAAACCGAACCCTCCGGCGCCTACAACCACTCTTGCGGCTCAACCGTCCAGAGTCATCATTCCTCGAATGAAATAGTCGGGGCAGAACTTCCGCTGCGTGTGGTATCCTCCACCGTTCGGTGACCCTGGGTAAAAGTGTCGCCGGAAAAGATGCTGTACCAGATAGCGGAATCCGGTAAGCGGCGCCCGGCTCTACGCAAGTGTCCCCTCCGGCAACGCAACAGAAATGGGCAGGTTCGAACCAATGAGAGACACACTTGGAGTACTGCTTGCGGGAGGACAAGGAGAACGCCTCTTCCCGCTTACCCGCGATCGCGCCAAACCGGCCGTCCCCTTCGGTGGACACTACCGGATCATCGACATCACCCTCTCCAACTGCATTAACTCCGGTCTGCGCAAGGTCTACATCCTCACCCAATACAAGGCCCTCTCGCTCAACCGCCACATCCGCGAAGGCTGGACCGGCATCGTGGCCACGGAACTGGGCGAGTTCTTTGAGATTCTGCCGCCCATGCAGCGCACCGGCTCGGCCTGGTACATGGGCACCGCCGACGCTGTCTACCAGAACATCTACTCCATCGGCAGCGAGCAGCCCAAGCACATGATCATCCTCGGCGGCGACCACATCTACAAAATGGATTACAGCCGCATGCTCGCCTACCACAAGGAGAAGAAGGCCGAGATCACCCTCGCCACGCTGCCCATCTCTCCGGACGAGGTAAAGCAGTTCGGCGTGGTCGAAGTGGCAGAAGGCGGCGAAGTCCTTGGCTTCCAGGAAAAGCCGGCCACCACCGCCGTGCGCTCCCCGTTCAACCCCAACGCGGTCGACGCTTCCATGGGCATCTACATCTTCAATACCGAGATCCTGCTCAAAGCCCTGATCGCCGACGCCGAGGACCCCAACTCCAAGCACGACTTCGGGCACAACATCCTGCCCAATATGCTCGGCCAGAAAAAAATGATGGCCTACAGCTTTGTGGATGAGAACAAGCAGCAGGCCCTCTACTGGCGCGACGTAGGCACGCTCGATTCCTACTACGACGCCAACATGGATCTATGCTCCGTTTCGCCGACCTTCAACCTGTACGACAAGACATGGCCAATGCGCACGCGCGTCCGCCAGTATCCGCCGGCCAAGTTCGTGTTCGGCGAGCCGGGCCGCACCGGAACCGCCGTCAACTCCGTCATCACCGCCGGCGTCATCATCTCCGGCGCATCGGTGTCGAACTCGGTGCTGTCGCAGGACGTCCGCGTCAACTCCTACTCCGACGTCGACGCCAGCATCATCTTCTCCCACGTCAACATCGGCCGCCACTGCCGCATCCGCCGCGCCATCATCGACCGCGACGTCCACATCCCCGAAGGCACCGTCATCGGCTACGACGCGGTAGAGGACAAGCGCCGCTACTTCGTCACGCCGTCTGGATTAACCATCGTCACCCGCGATGCCTCGCTCTTCGAAAACCCCGTCGACCCCGAGTTCCTGCAGCGGTATTAAGGGCTTATCCGCGAATGGCGATTTTGTAGCGCCGCCCTCCAGAGCGGCTGTCGTGGGGGTCTCCAGACCCGCACTAGCCGCGTCTGGCGGCTAGGAAGCCGCCAGTACAGCCGGTTTGGAGACCGGCGCTACTATTTGCGGATAGGCTCTAAATCGGCAAACTTGTTCTCCGTGCCCCAACCTTTCCGCTTTTTTCTGCGGAAAGGGTGGCACTCCAATAATTCTTGAACCGCCCAAACTCCCCGTCTCCCGAAGGGAGAAGCCGAGAATAGCCCAGGATGAAATCCTGGGTCAGGGACCAGAGATCCCCCACGCGTCCCTTAGGGCCGCCGTAAAAGGCGACCGGTAACCTTCCTTCGCCTCGCGCATCTCACAGTAGGGTCAAGAAATGGAAACGGGAATCCTCAACAACCAGCCTGAACCGGAACCACGCCACCTGGCCCGCCGCGCCTTCATCCTCTCCGCCGCCGGAGCGGTGAGCGCCGTGGCGTTCTGGGGACTGCGCCGCAGCACCATCGCCGCCGCCACGCCGCTTGCCCCCAACGAAGGCCCGGCCAGCGTTACCATCGTCCAGTTCTCGGCAGACGGCAAAAAAATGGGTACGGTCACCGTCCCGCGCGTCATCAAGACGGACGAAGAATGGCGCAGCCAGCTCGACCAGACGTCCTACTGGGTCACCCGCCATGCCGACACCGAGCGCCCCTTCAGTGGAGCTTATTGGAATCTTGAAGAGCGGGGTATCTTTCGCTGCATCGGCTGCGACCTGGCCCTGTTCGATTCCAAAACCAAGTTCGATTCCGGCACCGGCTGGCCCAGCTTCTATGAGCCCATCGCCGAAGAGAACATCGTCAAAACCGTCGACGGCA
>JBEKFD010000281.1:0-5544 GCA_050013495.1 Occallatibacter sp.
CATCCTCCGGGAGTGCGCGATTGCCTTAAGTGTCACGACCCGCACCAGTCCGACAACAAGTTTCAGTTGCTGCTGCCGACCTCCGGCGATAAGGGCCAGAACCTTTGCCTGACGTGCCATACGCAGGGGATTAACGTTCCGGAGAAAGGCAGCCGGCACGCGGCGTTGGACATGGGCTGCGAAACCTGCCACACCATCCACAAGACGGGCGACCCGGGCAAGGTTGAGTTCGAGTACCACCTCACCAAAACCACCCCGGCGCTGTGCATCGACTGCCATGATGTGAAAGATGCCAGCCTGATCAAGGCGCACCAGGGACAGCCCTTCGCCACCGCCAATTGCATTCAGTGTCACAATCCTCACCAGTCGGCGTCCCCGAAGCTGATGCAAGCCTTCATGCATCCGCCGTTTGCGATGAACGCGTGCGACACCTGCCACCAGCCGGCGAAGGACGGCAAAATCGTCCTGACGCAATCGGATTCGAAGGCGCTCTGCGTGACTTGTCACGCCGAACAGGCCGAGAAGATCGAGAAGGCGAAGGTGCAGCATCCTGGCGCGCAGGGAGAATGCGTCGCCTGCCACAATCCGCATGCCGGCAAGACTCCGGGCTTCATCCAGCCCGATCCGGTGAATGCCTGCCTGGCGTGCCACAGCGATCAGGCTGATCAATTCAAGAAGGCACACCTGCATCAGCCCGCATACGGGCTCGGTTGTGCCACCTGCCATGAGCCGCACGGCAGCAACAATGAGCACCTTCTGCGCGCCAAGGGCAGCGCGCTGTGCTTGGAGTGTCATGGTCCGGATTCGAAGCCCGAGAAGCTAGAAGCCGAACACGTGCTGACTATCTTCAACGGTCAGGTGAAGCTGCCGGAGGATTACTACCAGAAGAACAAGGTCGTCATTCTGCCCATCAAGTATGGACTTGGGCATCCGATGCTCGGCCATCCGGTGCAGGATGTGATGGACCCTGCCGACGTCACCAAGGTGAGGACGCACATCGATTGCATGACCTGCCACCAGCCACACGCGTCCGCTCAGCCGGACCTGCTGGTGAAAGACCAGGCCAACAACATGGCGTTCTGCGACACCTGCCACAAGAACCGGCTGACCTTGAAGTAGGAGCGCGAACGGAGAAAGAACATGATGAGATCTCGCCCAAACGTAATTCGCATGAACTGGTTGCTGCTGCTCGCGCTCTTGCTGCCGCTGGCGCTGCCGCCATCGGTGTCCGCCGACTCCAAAAAGAAAAAGACTGACCAAGCGGCGCAGCCTGCCGCGCCGCCGAAGCCGCAGGATACGAGCAAGCTGATGTGGCCCACGCCGCCCAACATCCCACGGGTCCGTTACAGCAGTTATTTCGCCGGCATGCCTCTTGACTACACCCCCGCGGCGGAGGAGCCCAAGAAGAAGTCCACGTGGATGGACCGCCTCGCCGGCGTGCAGGACGCGAACAACAAGAACCATTACAAGCCCGTGCCCTTCCAGTTGCTCGCGCCCTATGGCATGGGGGTCAACTCCAAGGGCGAGCTCTTTGTTGCTGACCAGCGGGTCGGGGCGGTGTTCATCTTTAATACGGAAACCAAGGCTACCACACTGATCGGTAACGGCCACGAAGCCACCTTCGGACTGATCAACAGCGTCGCCGTCGACGACGATGATCGGCTGTTCGTCAGTGATGGCAAGTTGCGGCGCGTGCTGGTCTTCGACAAAACCAACAAGGTCGTTGACCAGATCAAAGACGGCTTGATCGATCCCGTCGGAATCGCCATCGATACAGAAAACCGCCAGCTCTATGTGGTTGATACTCAGGCGGACCAGGTGGTTGTCTACGATGCGGACACGCTCAAAGAGAAGCGACGCATCGGCACCGGCGGAAAGAAGCATGTACTCAACACGCCCGGCGATTTCTCGCTTCCCACGTTCGTGGCGCTCGACAAAGACGGCAACGTTTATGTGACCGATACGATGAACTGGCGAGTGGAGATCTTCGATGCCGACGGCAACTTCATCAGCCAATTCGGCAAACACTGCGACGGCCCCGGCTGCTTCTCGCATCCCAAGGGCATCGCCGTCGACAGCGACGGACATATTTGGGTTGCCGATCCGATGCTCGATCTGCTGCAGGCCTTCAACCGCGAGGGACAGCTGATGGGCATCGTGGGCGGTCACGGAAATTTGCTGGGGCAGTTCTCCGAACTTGGCGGGGTTTACATCGACAAGAACAATCGCATGTTCACTTCCGAGCAGTTTCCCGGCCGGGTGCAGATGTTCCGCTATATCACCGACGCCGAGGCCGACCAGTTGAGGAAGGAGAAGGAGGCGCAGAGGAGCGGGACCAAGGCCGACAAAGAACAGCCCGCTTCTACAGAACAAGCCGCGCCAGCACCGCAAACCGCTTCAGCCGGCAGCGAGGTCAAAAAGTAGGCAAGACGAACGGCTTCAACCGCGCCTCTTTTTCTAGGCAAGGCACTGTCAGCAAGTAACTTACCGTTTCTTCTGATCCCGGTCTGAGCTCCCAGCTCATGACTGCCCAACCCGCCGGCTTCATTCGCTACGCTACCCTATTCCATGCCATCGAGCTGCGGAATTTGACGGTTCGTCAGCGTATCTTGGATGTTTTCACCCACATGTGACCCCCATCACAACCCGTTGCCAACTCGGGAAGAAGTCAGCAACAGCCGCAATTTCAGCAGCTTAGGAGCGATGCCAGCACCCCAGTTCAGCCCCTCGATTTCGGCCAGGGAGTTGCACTTACAACAGCGGACGCCAACGGGGCCTGGCTTCCAGAGTTTTAAGTCCTAATCAGGAGATCGATCTCATGAAGAAAGTAATGTTAATCACGCTCATGATTCTGGCCGTCGGGATGTTCGCGGCGGCACAGATCCAGAACCCAACATCTGACGTGTTGGGCGCTCACCTCAATTATGGTCGCGGCTGCGCCGCCTGTCACGCCCCGCATAGCGGCGCGCTCGGCAACGGCATCGCCAGCTCCGATCCCAACACCGGTAACATCGCCCTGTGGGGCCAGAACGTTCAGCCCCTGTTTGGCCAGACCTTCCAGGCCGGCGGCACCCTCTCATCGAGCGGCACTATTAGCAGCTATGCCCTCACCTTCCCGGCCAGCTGGACCACCGATCCAGTCGCCCAAGACACTATGACGTGCCTGAGCTGCCATGACGGCAACCTGGCCCAGGGCTCGCACATGCTGAACAAGGTCTATGAGACCTTGCCCCCCACCTACGGCAGCAATCCCATTCCTACCCTGCTCGGCAACAACGGCGCCGGCCAGATTGGCGACTACCTGAACGATCACCCAGTAGGCGACAATGCCGTCATCAGTTGCAGTGGCACGTACAACTGGGATTGCACCATCGCGGCCAACGGTACCATTCAGATGACGGGCACGAACTCGGCACAGTTCGTCAAGAACTATGGCTTCTTCGTCAGCCCGGCAGTCTATAACAACGGCGGCACGAATGAGCCGACGGTGCAGTGCACCACCTGCCACAATCAGCACCTGATGAACGTGGTAAAGGTCACCAACGGCCCGAACTCCGGTCTGACTTCCGGTTACTACGCCACGATGTTCTTCATTCGTGCGCCGTATAACCCGGCTGACAGCACCGGCGGCACGTATAGCTCCAACCAGACGGCGCAGTTCTGCCGTCAGTGCCATGGTGGCGAGGCTAACGAGTCGAACGGTGGAGGCTCCATCCCGACGACCTTCTAACTTGCAATGCCTTTGGGGAGAGAGAAATCTCTCCCCAATTCTTCCTTCGGGTGAGGAAACACGGGTGAGGAAATGAAGTTCAAGCTTTCAATCTGCGCAACGGTCCTTTTCAGTCTTTCAGTCGCCCTCGGCCAGGTAGCCTCCCATCAGCAAGCCCCCCCGCAATCGCAATTTACGGTTCCCTCGACATACTTGAAGCCGGCCGGCAAGCCGGTGGTGCGGGTGAATGGCGTCGTGCTCACGGACGAGGACCTGGTTCGCGAGGAATATGCGATCTTCCCGTATGCCAAACAGCATGGCGGTAAGATCCCGGTGGACATGGAGCCCGGCATACGCAAGGGCGCCTTGCAGATGATCGTCTTCGAAGAGCTGGTGTACCAGGACGCGCAGAAGCGGGGAGTCACAATTTCGCCGGAGCGCATCAGCAAGGCGGAAGCCGATTTTCGCAGACAGTTTGACAGCCCAGCCCAGTTTCAGCAATATCTCCAGTCGGAGTTTCAGGGTAACGAGAAGGCGCTGCGGGAAAAAATCAAGCGCTCACTGCTGATCGAGCAGCTACTGAAGACCGACGTGGAATCGAAATCCACTGTATCTGCGGCCGAAGTTCGGGCCTATTACGACAAGAACCCCACACGTTTTCAATATCAGGAATCATTCGCCATTCAGACGATCTCGATTATTCCCCCGGACAAAGCAACGCCCGGCCAGTTGACGGAGGCAAAGAAGCGTGCTGAAGACGCCTATAAGCAGGCAAAGGCGACCAAGACGGCGCAGGACTTCGGACTGCTGGCGGAAAAGATCTCTGACGACGATTACCGGGTCATGATGGGCGACCACAAGTGGCTCCCGCGCGACAAAATGCCGCCGGAGATGTTGCAGCCTGCCCTGAAGATGAAAGACGGGGAGATGAGCGGACTGATCCAGGTGGGACCAAACTACGTGATATTCCGCATGAACAGGCACGTGCCCGCGGGTAAGACACCGTTCGAGCAAGTGAAGGTTCCCCTGCGCAAGGAACTGGAGAAGGGCAAGACCGAACAAGTTCGCACCGCTCTGGACAAGCGGCTGCACCAGAACGCGAAAGTAGAAACGTTGTAAGGGTAGAGCAGGCCTTTAGGCCTGCGTAGCAGGTTCTTTTGAAGGTGTGGGGCTTCAGCCCCGGGGCTAAAGCCCCGAGATATTAAGAACGCCGGCGACGCGAACCTAAAGGTTCGCTCTACCGGGCCGAGGCTAGAGCTCGAATGACGTGGGGCTTGAGACGTGGCCTAAAGGCCCGCTCTAGCAAAAGGTCACGAAGATGGCCGTAAAAGATGGGGTAGGGGTTTGGCAAGGAGTCTTCATACTGCATGGTTAGTGCTAGCCGGGATGGTGCTGCTGGTATCTACTCCGTCGGCGGCGCAAATTACCCTCGGCGATAACGTTAGCCTTACCTCCAATGGCACTATCAACGCGGGCTACAACGACACGTATGGCAATCAAATCGACTCCAGCCACGGGTTAGGTCTTGGCGCAGCCGCGGCGCTCAATGGTTATTACTATAACCCCAGCTTCATCTCGTTCAACGTAAATCCCTATTTTAACCAATCGCGTAGCAATTCCGATACAGCTTCCATATCGGATGCATCAGGCGTGTCGCTGAATAGCAATATCTTCAGCGGCAGCCACTTTCCTGGCGCGGTCACCTACGCAGCTAATTACAATAGCACCGGAAATTACGGGATACCGGGAATCACCAGCCTGAACACGGACGGCAATAACCAGACCTTCGGCATCAATTGGGGTGCATTCGTCCCGGGGCTGCCGAGCTTGTCTGT
>JBEKFD010000282.1:0-5531 GCA_050013495.1 Occallatibacter sp.
GTTTGCTGGCTGGTATTGCGAATCACATTGTTGGAGACAATGTTTCCAACCAGGGACACGCCGTCGGAGGGAAACAGATCGATACCCCAGCGGCCTGACCCGTCGATGCTGTTGCTGTCGATCAGGTTGTTGGCGCTGTTTTCAACATGAATGCCGGTTGAGCCAACGTTGATCTTGCCCAGACCGATCATGGAGTTTCCAGTTACATTGTTTTGATTGCTGTTGCGGGTGAGGAAGATGCCGCTTCCGCCCATTTGCTCAAAGTCGTTGCCCGTGATGGCGTTCTTGAATGAGCCGACGAAGGAGATGCCGTTGCCGACGTTGCGGAAGGTGTTGCCGCTGATTGTGCTGTTGCTCAGGCCCATCCCCATGATGGCGGCCAGTTTGTCGTTGAACATGCCCGAGTACATGAACTTATCCGAGGTTGTGTCGGAAAGCGTCAACCCGGCGATGGTAACTCCGGAGACATTGTTGAGCGCTATCAGTGTGCTCAGCCGCGCTGCGACCACGGTGTCGGATGCCAGGCTGTCCGGATTCGCCGGCTCGAGATATACCTTCGAGGTCGAAGGGTCGTAAGCGAACTCCCCCGGTGCGCCAAGGTCTGCCGGGTCGTTGAGCACGCGCCAACTGCCGCTAACTCCCGGGGTCGTGGTTCCGGTGTTGAACTGGTCTGCGACAGTGATGGTGTTATTGCTTTGGTCGACACTCACAATGGTGGTGATCTGGTCGGAGTAACGCAGAAAATCCAGTTCCTGCAGCAGGGCTCCGGGCTTGACTGACGAAGTGATGTCGGCTGGCGGCACCGTGAATGTAACTCCGAAATTCTGCGCTTGATTGGGGTTCAGCACGCGCCACCCGGAGATACAGGGCCGCTGTGGATCGTAACCCAGCGCAGCCGGCATTTGACGCACGCCAGCAATGGCCAGGTCGAGCCCCACGGGCTTTGCAGCAGGTGCCGAATAAACACCGTTGCCCTCGCTGCTCCATCCTGCAAGCAATTCGCCGCCGCTCAGGATAACTGTCGAACCGGGAACGGATTCCCATGTCTCCCCCTGGTCCGCTGAGGTAAGTGTAAGTGGGCTGGAAAGATAGTAAGTTCCGGCATTGATCTGAGTCACCTTGATTGCAGACTGTTGCATGGCAAGTTGAGCGCGGTGCAAGGTGGCAAAGGGGCTGGATGCGGAGCCATCCGCATTGTCGCTGCCATTGAGCGCGACGTAGTAACTGGCTTGCGGAGGAGGGGTCACCAGAAGCGTAGCGGAGTTACTCGTGGTGCTGCCCACGGCATTGGATACAACAACATCGAACGCCGACCAGCCGTCGGCCGGGGTCGTTGCTTGCATCGTATAAATGGAGGCAGTAGCTCCAGCGATATTTACGAGATTCCTCCGCCACTGATAGTTGAGTGTCCCGGTGCCCGTGGCTGTCACCGAAAAGGTGGCTGTCTGGCCAATTGCGACGGACGCGTTCTGGGGTTGAGAAGTCAGGGACGGGGACAATGCGGCCGATACGGTGAGCGTTGCTGGACTGCTGGTCGTGCTTGTCACAGTGCTGCCCGTTCCATTGGAAACGATGACATCAAAGGTGTTGCCGCTGTCGCCTGCAGTGGTTGCGGGAGCTGTGTAACTGGGAGACGTTGCCCCGGATATGTTGTTCGAGTTTTGTTGCCATTGATAGCTGAGGGTTCCGGACCCTGCGGCTATGACCGAGAAAGTCGCGGAATTGCCGAGAGTCACCGTTGTATTGACCGGCTGAGAAGTAATGGTCGGCGCTAACTTGGCAGGGCTTGTGGATGCGGGAGACGTTGCTGCGATTTGGAGTGCCTGGCAACCGCAGAGCGACGCAACCAATAGACTCACGCTTCCAACGAATGGCACTAGCCCTCGCGACCCAGGCACCGTATTTATCCGCCTAATTCTTAAGAAAAAACTCATTATTTAGCACCGCGCCTTCAGAGAATGCAGGCTTGCAACTAGCCTGGTTCAGCTAGCCTGTTCATCGACGCGGAGAAACACGGGTTCATCGCGTAACCGCGATAAAGGGGAAATTGGTAATTTGGCGAATTGAATCAGGTCAGGTCACACCAAGGATGGGTCTCACCCATGCAGCCAACCCAAATGATTTCTTTAGATAACTTGTGCGAAGAGAAGCCGGCATTGAACGGGCGGAATCTAGGCCTTTTACCACTGAACTGCGCTTGAATGGCAATTGTGGGAAAGTTCGTGGATTAGAGAGCCATTTTTCGGGAAACCGAGGTCCAATTACGGTACGCGCTTGCGATTTTGGGGAATGCCGTGTGAAATCTATTGACATGCGGTATCTCGGTTTCCTTGTCGTGGTCGCATCTGCGCTCCCCGCTTTGGGCCAGCACGTCACCGACCCTCATGCCTCCGCCGTATCGGTGTCCTCCCGCCAGGCAAATCTCAAGTCAACTACCGATCCGCTTTTGCGTGCATCCATCCAGAGTCTCCACTCCTGTGTTGGCACGCCGCTGGTTGGGCCGCCCGCCGGTCCCATGAACATTCCGCGTCATTATCTCTCCGGCTCGAACGGGCCTACGAACCCCGCCGAGGCCGCTGCCACTCGCGTATATTCGATGTTCGAAGGCCGCATCACTGCCGGCATGAACCAATACCTGGCCACTGGCAATCATGCTGAATCCGCATGCGCGCTCGCACAGCTTGACGCGTGGGCCCAGGCGCGCGCATTGCTGAACTACGATCGACAGGACTCTCCGCAGGCCTGGTACCAAGTGGAGTGGACGCTCAGTTCCGCGGGCATCGCTGAATCTGTTCTTGTCAACGATGCGACCCTTGACGCAGCGCAGCAGAAGCGCGTGACTGCCTGGTTGGATACGGCGGCCCGCAAGGATATTTCATTTGAAGAACCTAACGATTCCGTCAACAATCACCACTATTGGCGCGCTCTGGCCGCAACGGCCATCGGCATCGTCGCTTCCGATGAGATGCTTTACCATTTCGGCATTCAAACCTATGTGGATGCGATTGCAGGGATCGATTCCAATGGGGCCTTTCCCAAAGAAATGGCGCGGCATGAGAGTGCGATTCATTATCAGGGTTTCGCGCTTCAGCCCCTGGTTTTGATCGCAGAGTTTGTCACGCGGCAAGGCATCCCCATCTACACCTACAAGGCCAACGGCCATACGCTTCGCGATGCCATCGTCTTCTTCGGGCGCGCCGTCGACGATCCCACTTGGTGAAACCCTACACGAGCGATGTGCAGTCCATGAACTTCGGTCCCGGAGACTTTGCGGATTTCGCGTTCTACACGGCGCGTTTTGGGCCTGATGGGCTGCCGCCGGCAATCCTCAATGCGCTCACGCATCCCACCACGGCTACGCGGCTGGGCGGCTGCACCACGATCGTGGCCGGAAAGTAAAAGCGCACAAAGCGGAGTCTGCTGCAACCCAAACCCAGGGGAAACGCCTTTGGATGGCTCCTCTTCCTGCATTGGATTTCCCAAAGCGGTCTTCGCAATTGCTGGTGACTCTTCCGACTACTTCCCCGTTTCCTTAGAGAAAACCATATCTCATTGATTTACAGATACATGGGCAAATGCGACGCGCAATGTCAGGGTTTGTCCGACGAGCCGGAACCGCGGCATCGAGCCGACGCAATTCCCCGGTGCGTAGAAAATCGATCTACCTTGGCAGGCCGATTGGTGATATTGTGAGATTCATCTCGCACCAATAGACCACGAAACTCCCTTCAGCCACGGCCAGCCAGGGGGCAATTGCCTCATCTTCCGGTTCCTTTAGACGGGATCCATTCAGGCATTCATTCTGTTGAGGCCTGGCACACGTGTCGATTGCGATTTCATTGAACGGACGCGAAAGCGAGGGCACACCGATGATTGAGTCCTATGCATCAACTGATGCCAGCCTGGTCCTGACCCTGGAAGAGATCACCAATCTCACCCAGGAAGAGGGCAAGCCCGCGGACACGCTGATGAATGTGGTGGCATTGATTGCCGCGCGATTCAGAACCGATGTTTGCTCGGCCTATTTGCTCGAGCCGGATCGATCGAACCTGGTTCTGGCGGCTACGCTCGGGCTTCATCCGCGCTGTATTGGCAAGTTGCGCATGCCGCTAAACGAGGGCCTGGCCGGATTGGTGGCGGAACAGGTGCGGCCAGTGGCCGTGGACGACGCACAGAAGCATCCGCGCTTCAAGTATTTCCAGGAGGCTGGGGAAGAGGTATACCACTCTTTCCTTGGCGTGCCGCTGATCGACCGGGGAATCTTGCAGGGCGTGCTGGTTGTGCAAACCAAGGAGGAGCGAATCTTCCGGGAGAACGAAATTCGCATGCTGGTAGAGGCGGCCAATCAGGTGGCGCCGGTGGTGAGCGAGGCTCGCATGCTGGACCGTTTCATTGGCCCCGCCCAGGAGCGTCTCTGGTCCCTGGCGCGGAATCTGTGGTGGAGTTGGGATCGCGCCTGCGTCAGCTTGTTTCGCGATCTGAATCCGACGCGTTGGCGGGAACTGAATCAGAATCCGATCGCCTTGCTCAGCGAAATGCAATTGGGCGAGATTGACCGCCGCGCCACGGAACTGGTCCTGCATAGCCGCATCAATTATTGTTACCGCCGCCAGCAAGAGTATCTGCTTGCGGACCGCACCTGGGGCGCGACCAACGCGGGAGTGCTGCGGCCTCGTCCCGTAGCCTATTTTTCGGCTGAGTTTGGATTGCATGAGTCGCTGCCGATTTATTCCGGCGGCCTGGGGGTGCTGTCCGGCGACCATATCAAGAGCGCGTCGGACCTGGACATACCGTTGATTGGAGTGGGCCTGTTCTATGGGCAGGGATACTTTCTGCAGCGTCTGGACAAGAATGGCTGGCAGCGGGAAGAGTATCTGCAAACCGACGTAAATCAGCTCCCCATGCAGCCGGCCATTGGCGAAAACGGCGAACCCGTGGTGGTGGAGATTCACACCCGAGGCGGCTCCATCCGGGCCAAAGTGTGGCGAGTGAAAGTGGGGCGAATCGATTTGCTGTTGCTCGATTCAAACGTGGCAGGGAATGCTCCTGAAGACCGGGAACTTACGTCGCGTCTGTACGGCGGCGACGGCCGCACCCGCATTCGCCAGGAATTGCTGCTCGGCGTGGGCGGATTCCGCGCTTTGAAGGCCATGGGCATCTCTCCCGGCGTTCTGCACCTGAACGAGGGGCACAGCGGCTTCGCGGTCTTTGAGGCCATTCGCAATCGCATGGTGGAAGAGGGCCTGAACTTCAACACCGCGGCAAGCCAGATTCCCCGAGAAGTGATTTTCACCACGCACACGCCCGTCCCTGCCGGCCACGACCGCTTCAATGCCGACTTGATTGAGGAGCACCTGGGACCGCTGCGCGATCAACTGGGCATTTCGCATGAGAACCTGATGGGCTTCGGCCGCGAGTATCCCACCGACCACGGGGAACAATTCTGCATGACCGTGCTGGGCCTGAAGCTTTCGCGCCGCGCCAATGCGGTTTCTTCTCTGCATGGCGAAGTCTCGCGCGCCATGTGGAGG
>JBEKFD010000283.1:0-5949 GCA_050013495.1 Occallatibacter sp.
ACCCTGAACGCCATCGCCACCGCCGCGGGCTACACCGCCAGCAGCGCCGCCACGCAGGCCTTTGCGCCCAATATCGCGTCGGGCACCCTGGTCTGGTCCGACGAGTTCGCGAACACCGGCAAACTCCCGATTGACGTATCCATTTGAGAGTGGTTTCATGGTTGCGGCGGAATTCGAGCAGGTTGAGCCGCCGTGAACCGGAGACCAAGAACATGCGGGCAGGACACGAAATGCTGGCGGCAATTCTCATATCGGGCAGTTTGTTGTGCGGATGCGGCAGCGGCGGAAGCAGCGGCGGCGGAAACGGCGGCGGGGGAGGAGGCACAACGACTCCGACGGCAGCCACACCGAACATCACCACTTCCACCAGCAACGGCGCGCAGAACGGCGCGGTGATTGCGAGCTTAGCCTCCACCACCGCCAACTCCACCATCTATTACACGATGGACGGCTCGACGCCGACAACCACGTCCCAGATCTATGCAGCGCCAATTCTCGTGGCCTCGAACATCACCCTGAACGCCATCGCCACCGCCGCGGGCTACACCGCCAGCAGCGCCGCCACGCAGGCCTTTGCGCCCAATATCGCGTCGGGCACCCTGGTCTGGTCCGACGAGTTCGCGAACACCGGCAAGCCTGGGCTTCATCGGCTGGTCCCTGCAATCCCGCCAATCCCAATGCCTATCTGGGCACAGACGGCTATCTGCACATCGTGGCCGAGCAGCCCACCCCCGGCGCCACCACGTACACGTCGGCGCGCCTCAAGACACAGGGCCTGTTCAGCTTCCAGTATGGGCGCGTCGAGGCAAAGTTGATGCTGCCGGAATCGCAGGGCATGTGGCCGGCCTTCTGGCTTCTGGGAAACAGCATCACCGCCGAAAGCTGGCCGGCCTGCGGCGAAGCGGATGTCATGGAGCACATCGACGGCAACAATACGCCGTTCGGAGGCCCCGGCACCGGCGCCGCTCCCGGCTACGACTGGATGCAGTCTTCGATCCACGGAACCGGCCTGGGCGCTGGTCAACCGTACACCTCGGCGGGGTTTTCCGCTGCCGCGTGGCATACATACGGCATGATCTGGTCGAAGGGGCAGGTGCAGTATTACATTGACAGCCCGACAGGACCAGGGCAGCCTTACGAGACCTTCACGCCCACTTCTCCGGGAGGTGGGACCTGGCCCTTCGATCAGGGCCCGCAGTTCATCATCCTCAACCTCGCCGTGGGCGGAAGCTGGCCCGGCAGCCCGGATGCGACGACAGTATTCCCATCGCAAATGGTGGTGGACTACGTGCGCATCTACGCCAACTAGTCGTCTCGCCATCGGGTGCCTCAGGTCTCGTCTGCCGCGGCGGATGAGACCTGGGTCCTCTGGAATTCCCATTCTGCCACTTTCGTTGCAACCATTCACCATTCGCATCCCGCTGCGCGCCGTTCGCTGAAAAGGCGCTTGCGCCGACCCCGTCCTTGTGATAAAAACAGAACATTCAAGTTTGCCCCCAAAGGGCAGGCCTGAGTTTCATGCAGAGTGGTTGAGGGACGAGCCCTGTGACGCCACGACAACCTGCCCGCGCAAAACGGGAGTATGGTGTCAACTCTTGCCCGGAGACGGGGAACATGAGATTCGGGGGTCGCTTCAATCCTCTTGACAGAAGCGGCTCGCTAGGCGATTCGAGTCAACTCACGTTCGCTCTTCTTAGAGCCAGTCACTGCTCGTAGACCTTAAGTCACTCGCATTTGAGCGAGGGGACTCTTGACGACTGCTTACGAGTTGCGATGTCGGGAATGCGGCAAATCCTATGGGATTCAACCGCTTTCAATCTGTGACGATTGTTTTTCCCCGCTTGAGGTGACGTTCGACCTCGAGTACGCACGCACCCGATTTACCCGCGAAGCCATCTCTCAGGGACCGCTCGATATGTGGCGCTATCGGGCGCTGCTGCCGGTGCCCGACTCGTACGAGCCCCAGACCCCGGCGGGTTTGACGCCGCTTATGAAGGCTCCGCGCCTGGGCGCGCGTATCGGCGCCGGCAATCTCTACATAAAGAACGACGCCGTTTGCCTGCCCACGCTCAGCTTCAAAGACCGTGTGGTCGCCGTGGCCCTGGCCAACGCACAGGCCTTCGGATTCGATACTGTCGGCTGCTCCTCCACCGGCAACCTGGCCAACGCCGTCGCCGCGCAGGCCGCGCGCCTGGGCCTGAAGACGTTCATCCTCGTTCCCGCCGACCTGGAGCCGGCCAAGATTCTTAACACGCAGGTCTACGGCGCAACGCTGGTGCGCGTCGAGGGCAATTACGACCACGTAAATCGACTCTGCTCGCAGATCGCCGACCGCTACAACTGGGGTTTTGTGAATGTGAACCTGCGCCCCTACTACGCTGAGGGATCGAAGACGGTGGGATTTGAAATCGCCGAGCAACTGGGCTGGCGTCTGCCTGACAACATCGTCTGCCCCATGGCCGGGGGCTCGCTCATCACCAAAATCCGCAAGGCCTTCAGCGAACTGATCGCGCTGGGACTTGTCGAAGACAAGCCGGTCCGCTTCTTTGGCGCGCAGGCCACCGGATGCTCGCCGATTTCGACTGCGGTCAAGAACAACACCGACGTGATCGAGCCGCAGCGGCCCAATACCATTGCGCGTTCGCTGGCCATCGGCAACCCGGCCGACGGGCCGTATGCTTCGCGCGCCATTCGCGCCTCCGGCGGATGGGCAGAAGACGTGTCCGACGTCGAGATTGTCTCCGCCATTCAGGAACTGGCCGAGACCGAGGGCGTGTTCACCGAGACCGCGGGCGGCGTCACCACCGCAGTCACCGCCCGGCTCTATGCGCACGGCCGGATCCAGCCGAATGAACTTACCGTCGCCTGCATCACCGGCAACGGCCTCAAGACCACCGATTGCCTGCAGGATAGCTATGAGCAGAACAAGGCCATCCGTCCGCGGCTCACCGACTTCGAGAATTTTGTAGACGAGCGCAATGCCGTGAATGAAGCGCTCCGCCTGGTAGGAGAAAGCTATGTCCGTTAGAGTGCTGTTGCCCAATGCATTTCAGAAGCACACCAACAATGTGCGCGAGATATCCTCAACAGCCGCGAACCTTCCCGAATTGGTGACCGAAATTGAGAACAAGTTTCCAGCGCTCCGCCAGCACTTGCGCGGCGAGGACGGCCAGATCCGGCGCTTCATCAACTTCTATGTCAACGAAGAAGATATACGCTTTCTCGGCAATGAGAAATACAGCTTCAAAGAGGATGATGAAATCCTGGTCATTCCCTCCATTGCCGGCGGTTGCCAGTAACTCGAAAACTCCAGGACTTATGCTAATCATCAAGGACTCTTCAGAGTTTTGTGCCCTTGATGTTACTGGCATGTTACAGCTCACTAAAGCGTGATCCATAAATAACCGTGTCTTCTGGCATCGAGCCTCGCAGGGGTTAAAACCCCTTGTTATCCGACCTCTATTCGGCACGACTGAAGTCGTGCCCTGTTACAAGGCGGGTTTTTTCGAAATACGCTCTAACCTATTTGCATCATTTTTGCACCACATTGATCGTCCTTTGATAGTTCCAGCCCCATAATGCCTGCGTGATCCCGACCGCGCGGCACAAAGTTCCGCTTAAGCTGGAGCTTGGTTCCACACCTCTGGTGGAGCTTGCTTCTCCCACTTACATCCCATCGCTCACGCCCAAGCGGCGCATTCATGCCGAGGTTGGCAGGTACACATTGCGCTTTGCAGAGACCGCGGAAGTTCGCGACGCCGCCTACCATCTGCGCTTCCCTGTCTTCAATCTCGAACTCGGCGAGGGTCTGGAGACTTCTTACCGGACCGGCCTCGCCATGGACCGCTTCGATCTCTGCTGCGAGCGTCTGCTGGTCGAAGACAAATGCGCGGAGAATCCTGCCCGGAGCACCATCGGCACCTAGCGCATGCAGTCCGGCTCGACCACTGCGCGCAATCTCGGCTACTACTCCGAGCAGGAGTTCGTTCTCGCTCCCTATGAGCCGATTCGCCCCGGCATTCTGGAACTGGGGCGCGCCTGCATCGACCGCGAACATCGGACACCGGAAGTGCTCATGCAGCTATGGCGAGGTATTGCGCAGTATGCTTGTGACATGGGACTTCGCTATCTTGTCGGTTGCTCGTCCATCAACTCCCAGGACCCCGCTGAAGGCTGGCAGATGTATCGCCAGCTTGAGCATTACCGGGCTTCGCCGGAGTTTGAGACCGTGCCGGCTGCAGCGTTTGCGTGTCCCATCGAGCTGCAGAGCGTGCACGCACAGCCGTCGCCCTGCCAATCCGAATCGATGCCCGTCGCGCAAGCAAAAGCCGCGTCTTTCAAAGTTCCCAAACTCCCCAAGACCTACCTGGCCATCGGCGCGCGCATAGCCGCTCCCCCGGCCTGGGACCGCGAGTTTGGCACCATCGATTTTCTTACCCTGCTCGATCTGAAGTTGCTCTCGTCTTCGGCGCGCAGCCGCTTTCTGGCCCCACTGACGAATTGAGTTTGCGCGCAGCCCGGCGCGCTGTGGCGCTGGTGCTCACCCTGGCCGCATGCGTCGTGCGCTACTGGTTCGGCCGCTTGCGGGGGCCCTATACCCTGGAGCGCCGTGCACTATGGCTGCAGGGCTGCGCCCGGCTCCTGATGCGCAGCATGGGCATCCAGGCCATCATTCAAGGCCAGCCGCCCACCCACGGCTTGGTGGTAGCCAACCACCTCAGCTATCTCGACGTCGTGATTCTGTCTGCGGCCATGCCCTGTTTTTTCGTAGCCAAGATGGAGATTGACGCATGGCCCTTCTTCGGCAAGGCCGCGCGCAGCGGCGGCACCATCTTTCTCGACCGCGCCAGCCGCGCCAGCGCCAACTCGGTGGCAAGCCAGATGACCCAGCGGCTGCAGATGCCGATTCCGGTGCTGCTTTTTCCGGAAGGCACGAGCACCGAAGGCGCCCAAGTGCTCCGCTTCCACTCCCGCCTCATCCACCCCGCCACGGTGGCCGGAGCGCCAATTACCGCCGCCGCCATCCGCTATGTGATGGAAGACGGCACGCCGGAGCGCGAGCTCTGCTGGTTCGGCAATGCATTGTTCCTGCCCCATCTTTGGAAGACGCTGGGCACTGCCGGCTTTTCCGCCGAGATTCGCTTCGGGCAGCCGCACATTTATCTCGATCGCCGTATTGCGGCCGAATCGACGCACTCGGAAATCGAGGCCATGCGCGCTGACGTGGCTCTCGTCCTTGATTAGTCTCGCAAGCCCGACTGCGGTTACACAAGGCTCAGTAGCAGTGCGGCAAGCTCTTACCAGCTATAGGTGTAGCCAATGCTCGAAGTCGTGTACCAAGGCACAGTGACCACCTTGCTATAGCTCTCCTGAATCCAGATGGAACTGTGAAAGCTGCAGTGGACAATTGCCCCGATCGAGACGCCGCTGTCGAGCCTGTTCTGAACCTTTGCATTCCCAGTATAGCTGGTGATGCCGGATTGAATCCACGTGTAGCCCGTCAACAACTTCGTCCTGGGAAGCGAGAAATTCTTCATGATTCCCAGGCTCTCCGTGTGCTCTCCGAAATTGGTATCCAGAAAGCCGTGGGTGCCGGCGTTTTCGTAGGTATATCCAAAAGTAAGCTCATCGCCGATGGGGTCCTTGTGCAGAAATCCAAACGTATGGCCGATGCCGATGTTGTAATTCGCTCTTGGAAGCAGGCCAGGCCGGTCGAAGTCCGAACCAGCCATTACAAACAAGTCGGTGCTGGTGCTGGCTTCCTGCGCGGGCTCCGATGGAGTGGTGCTCTGCGCATGGGCCGAGCGGGTGGGGAGCAGCAACAGGACAGCTAAAACCAGGGCAACGCACAGGCAGTTGACCCGCATCCGCCTGGTTGCCGTCGATGTTTGTAAGACGCGGCAACCGCTCGACCTCTTTCGCGCAAGAAACATGGCTCTCCTCCGCTGC
>JBEKFD010000284.1:0-5522 GCA_050013495.1 Occallatibacter sp.
CTTCTGGAGCCGCAGTGGTTGGACAAGCAGGTCTCGGCGGCAACGGCACCATCACCGGAGGAGCTGTGGAGCAGTCCAATGTGGATTTATCCACCGAGTTCTCCAACATGATCGTCGCGCAGCAGAGCTATGAAGCCAGCGCGAAGGCGCTCACAACGCTCAACCAGGTTTCGCAAGCGACGCTGCAGATGATCACCTAGCCGCTGATGGAACGGCGAAGCGGTTAACGTACCATTAGAATCTCCCGCCGGGCGTTGTCACGGCCTGGCGGGAGAGCTGTGCCTGCCGCCGGTTCTCATGCCTGTCTCACCCGCTGTGCAAATCGCGGCGCGCGACACGGTCCATTCAACTCCTTGTGAAGCAATAACCTAGCCTCATCCCGCCAGGTACTCGCAGGGTTGCGCCCGTAGCTCCAACTCCGGCCCTAGGATTGCATAGTCCTTCTCGCAATCGCTCCGCTCATTTTGTCGCAAATGCAGCCCCACTTCGAAAGTCTGGCCCTGGGGGGTGCGGCATCAATGGAGCTTTGAGTGCGCGAGGGGTCCGATGAGCAGCGCAGCCCAGAATCTGCCACCGCAAGCTGACGAGCTACGCCGCCCTGACGATTCCGCGAATCGGGACGATCCGCTCGATAGCGTTCCCTGGTTGCCATGCACACTCAGCCTCGAGCTGCCGGTGGTTCGTTTCACTATCGGCGATCTACTTACGCTTGCCAAGGGTTCGATTGTGGAGACGGCCTGTCACCATACCAGTGATGTTCCCCTCCGCGTAAATCATCTGCTGATTGGATGGACAGAGTTTGAAGTCATCGGCGATCGCCTCGCCGTGCGCATTACGGATCAAGCATGATTGAAAAGCAGCCCAAGTCCTACGCTCCCTATCAGCCTCCGCGCGAGCGGCTCGCATATCTTCTTGCCCAGCTTTCAGAGCTCGACCCTGAGCCAGTGAAGAAGCTGAAGCTCGAGCCCGTGCCGGTGAAGAAATTGATTCTCGAACACATGCCGACTAGAAAGCCGGTAAGGAAGGCCAAGCCGGAACTGGAACTGGAAAGGAATCTGGACAAGAGGCAGCGGGCGGCAAGGACTGCGACCCAAAAAGCGAAGCCGAATTCGACAAAGGCAAGAAAGCCGAACAAAAAACTGAAGCCAGAACTCAAGCCGGATAGAAATGCTTTTCATGCCGTGCTTCGTGAAAGCGCGAAGAGCCAGGTTGGGGAGAATTGGAACCAGCGGCGCGCAGAGTCGATTTTTAAACCATGGCTGGGCATGGCGCCAAGAGGCCCGCTCAGCGGGCTCGCCCGCATCTGGTCATGGCTGCACTCGAAATACACAAAGTCGGCCGGCAAACGGCTGCGGCTGTCTGAAGTGGTGTCTCTCGGAGACAAGCGGTTTGTGGCGCTCGTGAAAGTGGAAGACCGGGAGTTTCTGGTTGGAGGAGCCGCTTCGGGCTTGTCGCTGCTGGCGCAGTTGGAGCAAGCGTCGGAACCCGCGCATGGACGAAAACGGGGAATTGGCGCGGGGGGCCGCTCCCTTTGACCCACCCTGCCGCTGCCCGGAAAACGGTTTCGCTCGCGTTCGCCTGTGCATCGATCGCCGTTCTTCTCGCGGCGCCGATGGCAGCGCGCGCAAACCTGGCGGACCCGGGCGGTCAGGCTGCGTCCGAAATCGACAGCGGGCAGCTTCACGGGCCTCTCTCATTGAATCCCTCTTCGTCGGGAGACGTCTCCGGCTGGCCGGCGTGGCTTGACAACTCCACCCCGCCAGCTTCGTCGTCTTCGCCGAAACACGGGGCGATGCAGGCAACGGGCCTGCCTGGCGAATCGGTTCCGTGGTCCATTATTGTTCTGCTCACCACGCTGACGCTGATTCCCTCCATCCTTTTATGCATGACGCCCTTCGCGCGCCTGCTGATTGTCTTTCATTTTCTGCGCCAGGCACTTGGGCTTCAGACCACGCCCTCTAACCAGACGCTCATCGGACTTTCACTGATCCTCACCTTCTTCCTTATGGAGCCGGTGGCCAACAATATTTACCAGGTCTCCATCGTACCCATGCAGTCGGGGCAAATCACTGCAATCCAGGCGGTAACTCGCGCGGAAGATCCGATGCGCCAGTTCATGTCGCACTATGTGCGCGAGAAGGATGTGGCCCTGTTTATCGATTTAGCCAAGGAACCAAAACCTGCGACAGTCAACGACATTTCAATGCGGGTAATGCTGCCGGCTTATATATTGTCTGAGCTCAAAGCGGGGTTTCAGATCGGCACCGTGCTGTTTCTTCCCTTCCTGATTGTTGACATGGTTGTGGCTTCAATCACCACTTCCGTCGGCATGCTGCAATTGCCGCCGGTGGTGATCTCAACTCCGCTCAAGCTACTGCTTTTCCTGATGGTCGATGGATGGCACCTGCTGGTCGGATCTTTGATGAGGAGTTTTAACTGACCATGGAAATCGATCAGGTGGTATTGCTGGGGCGAACGATGCTACAGGAGGTGCTGATCCTGGTTGGCCCAATCCTGGGCGTCGCCATCACCGTGAGCCTGGGGGTCAACGTGCTTCAAACCCTGACTTCGCTCCAGGACAATACGATATCCACGGTGACCCGCCTGCTCTTCACCGGCGCCGCGCTGTTCTTCATGATGCCGTGGATGTGGCGTCATCTTACCAATTACACGCTGCTCATGTTTTCCGATTTTCACGGGTGCCTGCGATGATGGGGATTCCTCTGCTCGCGATCGTCTCGGGACTGATGACCATCGGCGTGCGCCTCACCGGGCTCATGCTCTTCGCGCCATTCTTCGGAGGCGCCGTGATCCCCGCGCGCATTAAAGCGGGACTGGTGCTGGCGCTTACGCTGCTGCTGTTCCCGACGGTTGGCAAGAATATCGGCGCTTATTCGCTGACTGGCTGGCCCATCATGGTCTTCACCGAGTTTCTGGTTGGCGTGGGCATGGGTCTTGCGACCAATATCGTCTTCGAGGCCACGGCATTGGCGGGGCAGGTGCTCGGCGTTCAAATGGGCTACTCGCTGGTGAACATCCTGGACCCGCAGACCCAGGTCGATACCACGGTTATTCCGCTCTTTTACCAGACCATGGTCATGCTGCTGTTTCTTCGCATGGACGTTCTCTATTGGCTTCTCAAGGCGGTAGGGAACAGCTTTCTCTACCTGCCGCCCGGCACCACGCATTTGAGCGGACTGTTTACGCAGTCGGTCATCACCACGGGCGGGCAGATGTTTGGTTTGGGAGTGCAGATTGCCGCTCCGGTTCTGTCGGCGACGCTGGTCACGGACATCCTTCTTGGTTTGCTGGGCAAGGCTTCCGCGACCATGCCCCTCATCGTGCTTGGTCCGGCTATCAAGAGTCTTCTCGGAATCGCAATTCTGGTAGCAACCCTGAAGTACTGGCCCGACCTGTTCCATCACCTGTTTGAAGATTCGGTTGCGAACGGCGAACAACTACTCCACCTTGCACGATAGCGCGAGCATGATGAGACGCAATGGCTGACTCCAGCAAAACAGAACAGGCGACACCGCGGCAGAGGCTCAAAGCCCGGGAACGCGGCCAGGTCACGCGCTCGCGTGAGCTGACAGGCGCGCTGTCGATGTTTGCCGTTGCTGGCGTTGTGACCCTGATGGCGAGGCAGGGCGCAGGCCAATGGACAGATTATTTCCGCAACACGCTCGCTTCCGCGCAAACCGAATCGATCGAAACAAATGGCCCCCTCCTGTTTTGGACAACCGTCGAAGGGCTGCGCTGGGTTGTTCCCATCCAGTTGGCTGCGCTTGCAGTCGCGCTCGGGGTCGGCTTCGCTCAGGGCGGATTCGTATTTGCGCCGGAAGCACTTTCGTTGAAATTCGAGCGCCTCAGCCCAGTCAATCGGCTGCAGCAACTGTTCTCGCCTACGGGGTTGAGCACCATTCTCAAGTCGTTGCTACCCTTCGCCGCCATCATCTGGGTTGGGTACGCGTGCCTGAGCGGTCACTGGGGCCAGATTCTGGCCAGTTCCTATGCGGAGCCGCGGCAATTCGTCGTCCTCGTCGGGGGCATGCTTGTGGAGGTGCTCTGGAAGTCCGGCTTGATCCTCCTCGTTTGGGCCGGCGCTGACTATCTGCTGCTTTGGCTCAAGAGCGAAGGCGATTTGAAGATGAGCCGCCAGGACATTCGCGACGAGTTGAAAAGCACCGAGGGCAACCCGGCGAGCAAGGCAAGAATCCGCAGATTGCAGCGGCAGGCGCGGCGCAAGCTGATGATCAAAGCCACGCAGTCAGCGACTGTGGTTGTGACAAACCCTACGCATTATGCGGTCGCGTTGAAGTTTGAAATCAGCATGCCGGCTCCTATCGTGGTGGCCAAGGGGCTCGATCTGCTGGCGGCAAAGATCAAGGAAATCGCCCGCGAACGCGATATTCCCATCATGGAAAACCGCGCGCTGGCGCAGGCGCTCTACAAAGCTGTCGATGTTGGCGACGAGATTCCCGGCGCGCTTTATCATGCCGTAGCTGAAATTCTGGTTCTGGTCTTCAGGGCTCAGGAAGAAGTCAAGCGCAGAGAGGCTCAGAGAAGAGCCGCCTCCAATCCATTTGGAGGTGTGAGAACGCAGTGAACAAAAAAACTGGACTCATGGCTACGCTCCGCTCCTCTTCCGACTGGTTCATCCCCACCGGCGCGGTGGCGCTCGTCTTTGTCATGCTTGTGCCGTTGCCCAGCTTTGTCCTCGACCTGCTGCTCACTCTCAGCATCACCGCCTCGGTGCTCGTTCTGCTCACTGCGATTCAGATACTGCGCCCGGTGCAGTTTTCCGTTTTTCCCAGCCTCATTCTTCTCTTGACGCTGATGCGTCTGTCGCTCGACCTGGCCTGCACGCGGCGAATTCTGCTGCATGGAAACGAAGGCCCCACGGCTGCCGGAAAAGTGATTGAGGCATTCGGACAATTCGTGGTCGGCGGAAACTACATCGTCGGCTTCGTTATCTTCATTGCATTGATTGCCATTCAATATCTCGTTGTCAGTCACGGCGCGGTGCGCACCGCCGAGGTCACGGCGCGCTTCACCCTGGATGCCATGCCCGGAAAGCAGATGGCGATCGATTCCGATCTGAACACCGGTCTTATCAACGCGGACCAGGCGCGTCAACGGCGCGAGCAGGTGGCAAAGGAGGCAGAGTTCTGCGGCTCCATGGACGGCGCCGCGCGGTTCAGTCAACGAGATTCTCTCGCCACAATTCTCGTTCTCGTCATCAACATCGTCGCGGGATTCCTGATCGGCGTGTTTCAACTGGGCATTCCATTCGACCAGGCGCTCAAGACCTACACCATCCTCACGGTGGGCAACGGACTGGTCTCTATCATCCCGTCGTTGCTGGTTTCCGTAGCCGGCGGCATCGTGGTGACGCGCGCTGGCTCCGACTTCTCTCTTGGCGCGGACATCGAAAAGCAGATGTTCAAGACCTCGCGCCCGCTGTGGATTGTGAGCGGCGTCCTGCTGGCCCTGGCGCTGATTCCCGGAATGCCGAAAATGTC
>JBEKFD010000285.1:0-5476 GCA_050013495.1 Occallatibacter sp.
TGAGGGATATCTTCCACGGCTCCCCGACGACGGCTCGTGACATGAACGCGATCTGTTTTCCGTCCGGAGACCACTTGGGCAGCAGAGCCATGGTGTCTGCCGAAGCCGTGGTCAGTTGCAATCTCTCGCTTCCATCCACACGGCTACGCCACAGTTGATAACCGGGAATTGTGATGTAGGCGATCCACTTGCCGTCCCGCGAGAAGGAGATATTCGTGGCTGAAATACCTCCGAGAAACGGAGTGAACTGCCGGGAGGCGGAGTCGTAATGGACGAGTTCTACACGTTGGTGCCATCCAAGCACAAATATCTTCTTGCCATCCACCGAGACTGCGGGTGAATCGAACCGCAACAGCCCGAAGGTCAGCCGAATCGGCGTGTCGGATGGTTTCGAAAAGAGGCCTCGGGACTCCGGCAAGGCGTAAACATCGTGAGCGCCGTTGGGCGCTCCGCTCGCGAACAGGAAATAGCGGCCTCCTGGTACCCAGCTGAAGCCTTCGTTGAGCGGATACTTCCACCCTCTGAGCAATTGATGTAGACCGGACCCATCGGGGCGGACCTCCCACAACGTTGTTTCGTTGCTTTGAGGGTTGGTGACATTGAATCGAATTCGCGATCCACCGGGGGAAAAGACGGCGCATGCAGTCCTTCCCTGGGCCCCTGACACTATTTCTCTTGCGCCGCTCCCATCAAGCGCCGCGAGGTAGACGCCGGAACCCCGGGTGAATAGAACGTGCCCGCCATCCGGCGCCCAGTTTGCACCTCCGGCCTCGAGGTTTCCGAGCCTGCGTTGGGGGCCCGCCGGCAAAGTGTACGTCCAAAATGGTCCAGTGAGCGAATCGGAGCTTGTGAGGAGGAGATGCGTGTGGTCGAGGGACATTGCCTGCATCATGGGATGGCTGACGGAAATCGGAAGAGGGGAAATATCACCGCCATCCACCGACATTTGGACAAGCTCCTTGACTCCGTCGCGGTTCCGGTGGAAGTAGAGACGCAAACCGTCCGTGGCTATCCAGCCGTCTGCGTTGCTACCGTTGGTGAGTTGCGTTGAACCGGTGACCCTGGGGATTGGCGCCGGCATGAAATGCCGGAATGCGGCGGCGGCGAGCAACAGAATTCCTGCGGCCACTGCGCTCCATCGCCAATAGCGCGTCCTGTCCAGCGGAGATCCCTGCGTTTGCGCGGCGCCCCCGCGGGCTCGCGATTCCTCAACCGCCTGCAACGCGGTGCGTAGTTCCGAGACCCGCTGATAGCGATCGGCCGGCGATTTTTCCAGGCATCGCAGAATGACGGCGTTGAGGCCGGAGGGGGTGCCGGCGGGAAGCGGGGCGGGGATTTCATGCAGAATGGCGGCGCTGAGGTCGGCTGCGGTGCGACCGTGAAAAGGGTGCGACCCGGTGGCCATCTCATAGAGGATCAAACCAAAGGAAAACAAGTCAGTGCGGGCATCCAGCCTTTCTCCGCGCACCTGCTCGGGAGACATGTAGCCGGCTGTGCCCATGGGGCTTCCGGTGCGGCTCAGGCTTAAATCAGTCGCAGCATACCTAAGCGCCGATGAATCCTGCTCTCCGTTTTCCCGCAGCGGATCGGCCAGAGGTTCTGCGCCCGCTTTGGCCAGCCCGAAGTCCAGGATTTTCACCCTCTCGTTCGGGGTGATGAAGATGTTGGCGGGCTTGATGTCGCGATGAATGATGCCCTTCTCGTGGGCGGCGTTCAATCCCTCGGCAATTTGAACCGCGATGTCGAGCAAATGCTCAAGGGGTACGCCGCGCGGTACCTCGCCGTCCGATTTTGAGAATCTTGAAATCAGCTCCCTCAGGGTTTCGCCTTCCAGCAGTTCCATCACGATGAAGGGCTGGCCGTCGTACTCCTCGACTTCGTAGATGGTGCAGATGTTGGGGTGGTTGAGTGAAGAGGCGGTACGGGCCTCGCGTTCAAAACGCTGTACGGTCTGCGGATCCGATGCCAGTTCATCGGGAAGAAACTTGAGCGCCACGGGGCGATTGAGCTTCAGGTCCTCGCCCTTGTAGACCAGTCCCATGCCGCCGCCGCCCAACACCCCCAACACGCGGTAGTGCGATACCTTCAGGCCAACCATGGAAGTGTGTCTGATTTCAGGAACGGGAGGATCGGGCGGCTTGCTTTGCTCCCGCTCAACCGGAACCATGAGCCGGTAGCCGCGGCGCACCAGGGTTTCGATATAGCGAGGCTGATCTCCCGTATCGCCCAGGGCAAGGCGGAGTTTCATGACGGCGGCATTGATGCTGCGATCGAACTCCACCACCGTGTCATTGGGCCAGAGGCGCTTGCGGATATCTTCGCGCGAGACCACGCCGCCTTCCTCAGCCAGAAGCATGTTCAGAATCTGGAATTGCTGCTCCGGCAAGCGCGACCTTCGCCCATTGGTACGCAATTCAGCGGCTTCGAGGTCGAGTTCGAAGGGTCCGAAGCGAACCAGATCGGGCATTTTTGCTCCAGAAAGGACGGGGCCACAGGGGAAGGCCGAATGGAGCAATCCTACTATATTGTGCGTTTTAAGCCACTTACAAAATCACCCAAAAATCATTTTGAAGTCACATCCAGACAATTGCCTGCCCGTGCCGCAAGAGCGAAAGTTGGGACGGTTGATCGGTCGAGCTTTCCGGGCACCGGGCCGCCCGACGGCCTGAAATCACGCATCGGAATCGAAGATCAAATATGAAGGCAGGAATTCGCGGCATCATTGCCAAGGTCGCAATCTGCGCGTTGATTGCGACCACCTCGACGAGGCCGACGTTGGCCACGCGGCCCCATCCCGAAAACTCCATTCCCACCAAATCCCAGGCTGATTGGATCGCGGCCGCCGTGGTTGCGATTGGCGCCGCGGCTGGGCTTGCGATCTACTTCGCCGTAAGACCGCACCACCAATCTCTCACTGGCTGCGCCGTCTCGGGCGTTACCGGCCTCGAATTGCAGAGTCAGGGTGATCAGCGGACTTACGCGCTGATCGGAGAAGTAGCCGCCATCAAGCCGGGCGAGCGTGTTCGCGTTTCCGGCAAAAAACAGAAGAACAGCACCAGCACAACGCAACAATTCTTTGTGGAAAGGCTTGCGAAGGACTATGGTTCCTGCTCGTCAGCGCCAGCGGCGCCATAGTTGCCAAGAAGCCGAGCCTGCACTCCCCACATTCGTGATTCGCCCAACGGGAATCTGGATGTGGAAGACAATTCCGGTTCTCAACCACTGTGAGGTTTCCCATACGAGCAACTGAAATCAATAGGTCTGCATTCGTCTCCACCGGAGCTGTTCTATTGTTCGTCCGCGATGCGTGCCGGGAAGAATCCGCGGCGACCGGTAAAGGCCTGACCAATTTGCACGCGGATTTCGCCGGAAAGCTTGTCGCTGATTCCGAACGCGCGGTACATTAGTTTCGAGGTACAGCGCCCAATTTGAGTTGGATCACACACATCCAGGAGGTTCCCCTTGAATAAGACTTCGCGCGCCCTCGCTTTGACAATACTTGTCGTCCTGGCCGGTGCCCGTTTGAGAGCTACCAACCACCAGGACGACCTGGCCCTTAAGATCCCGCCCGGTTGGAAGGTTGGAAATGCTCAGGAAGATCGTCGGGCCCAAACGCAGATTATGGAGCTAATCAACGAGGGCGATGACATCCACAACTGGAAGGAATTGTTAACCGAAATAAGCGGCCCGACGCCACATAGCATACGCAAACCGGAGGATTTCCTCGACGATCTCAAGGTTCAAAGGGAGAAAGAATGCCCCGGCGCAACTGTCTGGAATGTAATCGGAAAGGACGGAAGCAGCATCACGTACGAATGGCATGCCCAGCCATGTCTCGGTTGGCCGGAGCAAGTCGAGATCGCGAAGATCCTTATCGGAAAGAAGACTTTCTACATTCTGCAATACGCCAAGAAAGTGAAGGAACTATCGCCAGACGAACGAGACACGTGGTTGAAGTGGCTCGGGGACGTTCAATTTACTAACCAGCACTAGAGATAGAAACAGGAGTTACGGTGATTGCGTTCGAATGCGTTTCTCGGGTCTCCGGCGCCTGGCGCAAGAACAAGTGCGGGCGACTCGCTGGCGGCCTCGATGGGGCAACAAGATGTCTATCAGAACTCGGATCTCTGTGAGGATGTTGACCTGCCGCTCAGCGGGCCGGCTGCGCCTGAATCTCCAGGAGCTTGCGCATATTTGGCTTCGGGCTTCCCGGCGGCGTGGGCGGAAGCAGCGCCAACCCATCGTTGGCGGTGGCGCGGCTCTTGTCGATCTGGCCGGTGCCACGATAGACCTGGGCCAGCCAGAGCAGCGATTCGGTGTCTTTGCGATGTGTCAAGGCTACCTCGCGTTCGGCGCACGCTAAAGCGAATTCCCGGTCGCGCAGCAACGCAGGCTGTCCCCGGAGCAATGCGGCGATGTAAAGGCCAATGAGCCTCACAGACGCGTTTTCTTTGTTGGCAAAGGCCTTCAAGACAGCCAGAGGAGCTTTCGAAAGCGCATCCGTATCCGCTGGGTCATGCAGCGCCGAGCGGATGGCCGCTATTTGAACCTGTACGCTGGCCAGCTCGGCCTTCCAATCCGGATGCGACGTATCCTGCTTCATGATTTGTTGGATCGTGGCTCCATCCTGCTCCGCGATCTGGCGCGCGATGAGCAGATTGCGACGCCGGTCGCCGGGGACTTCGGCCAGCGCAGGGTCGGCCGCGTTCTCATAATTGAGCGCCATGTCTGCCTGCATTCGCTTCAAGTCGCCAAGAGCTCGAACGTCCTTGACCGCTGCGGTATCCGCCGCTTCAATCCGTTGAAAGGTCTTGAGCGCATCTTCGAAGAGCGGGTCGGCCTGCGAGAATTCGCCCAACTCAGAAAGAGCAACCGCTTGCTTGCGCACAATAAGTGCGCGCAATCGCACATTGGAAAGCTTGGAACGTTCGTCCGCGGGAAATGCATCGTAGCTTTGCAGCGAGATGCGCAAGTCCGTCAGTGCATGGGCCGGATCCGTATCGAGTTCCGCGTTGCCAATTTTAAATTGCATGTTGGTCAACGCACGCTGCGCGCGCGCGGACCTGGGATCGAGCTGAAGGGCGTTCCTGTCCAGTTCGGTGGACCTCCGATACGCAACGATGGCACCCGCAACGTCGGCCAGCCCGATATCTTCTCCCACCACATCGCCCATCGTCTCGTTGACCCTGCTCGCCTCAAGAATCCACGCCGGATCGGGGCCATGAAGGGAAATGAGCCGGTCGTACGTCGCTACCGACGCCTGCATCGAGGCGACAGCATCCTGCGGGTTGCCGGTTTCGCTCAATACCTCGCCGCGGTCCTCCTGCGCGGTGGCTAGAGCACGCAGCGCATCGCGGTCCTGTGGATTGGCTCGGACCAATGGTTGGGACAGGGCAATGGCCTTGCCGATACTCGCCAAAGCCCCGGCGGGGTCTCCCAGATTCTGGTCGTAAGGATTGCCCTGAATGTTGCCCAG
>JBEKFD010000286.1:0-7459 GCA_050013495.1 Occallatibacter sp.
CCGTCATTCCCCGTGACCGTGTAGTGGCAGAATCCCTCGGTGCTGCCGGGGCTCACGGTAATGGTGGCCGGTGCCGTCGCGGTGATCGTCGGGTTGGTCAGCGTCAGTGTGCCGGTGCAGGCCGATGCGCCCTCAAACGCATCGAAGACCGCCGAACTCAGCGCCACATTGGCTGTTCCGCTGACGATCTTCGGATTCAGAATTCCGGTGCCCGATGCCGGAATCATCAAGTCATCCGGGGTCAGGTACCACTCCGAGGCGGGTTTGGCCGGCCGGTTTCCGCTCACCACCAGCAAGGTAATGCTGTTGGCGGCAAAGGTCTGGGTCGCGTTCCAGCTTGCTGAAGCCGACGCAGTTATCGAACCGGGGTTGGTCGAGGCCACCGTATAGGCGGTGTAGGTGGACGCGTTGAAGCCGTTCAGGTTGAACGTGACATCGGCCGTGTTGCCCGCATCCTTGTTCAGCACCATGATGGTCATCGTGGTGCCGGTTGCATCCAGGGCGGCATAGCTGACGAATAGGTCCGGACTGACCGAACTCTGGTCCGAGACGGATAGCGTGCCGAAGCCGTGCTTGGCGCCATCGTAGTTGGTCCATAGCTTGAAGGAGGTGTAGTTGGGATGGGGTAGATTGGTGGTGGTATCGGTTGCAGAGGGACCACCCCAGCGCGTGGAGAAGCTCAGGCCTTCGCGGCCCATGACGCCATAGGCATCGGCATCAGAGAGTGCAGTGGCGAACTCCCACTCGTTGAAGAAACCCTCCCACTCCGTGAACGAGAGCGGGGTTCCCGGATAGATGGCATTCACCATGGCCTTCACGCGAGGGATGATGAAGGTTGTGCCGCGATTGGGTTGCGTGGTGGTAATCCAGTCGGCATCATCCCCGGCGGTGTAGTACGCCGGATCCCAATAGGTGCGGACGTATTTGTTCACTTCCGTGCGCAGTTGCGGGTTGGTGTAGCCGGAGTTGTTGATGTTATCGCTGAAATAGGCATGAATGTCAAAGACATCAAGGGTACGGCCACCGTTGATCTGGTCCAGCCAATTGATCTGGTTCAGCCACCAAGGCGCGAAGTCGATGCCCGCATGAGCGCCTCTGTCACCGCCACCCGCCATCCAGAGGAAAGAGTAGCAGCAGGTGACCGGTCCGAAACGAACCGCACTCGGATCCCAGGTCTTTAGCGCGGTTCCTTCGGTCTCAAAGAGATTTGATAGCTCGGTGTATCCGGGTTGGGCCGGATGTATGTCGCGGTGCACGCCATTCCAGATCTCGGGCTCGTTATCCATGTCATAGAAGTGGCAACTGGTGATCTCCGTATAGGGGACATTGCAGGTGCCGCTGCCAAAGGCCGCGGAGAGCGCTTGGGCCCAGGTTTCGCGGTCGAGGCAGGTGGTTCCGTCGGCGGTCCCTGCCGGGCAGTTGCTGGCGGTGTCGACCAGCGGATAGTAGGCATCGTTCGGATCGTTGACTACAAGTGTTGTGCAGTCCGGCAATTGGCCGTTGCCCACATCGGAATTGCCCGGTTGGGTCTGGCATTGCGGGCCGTACTTCGCGACGGAAAAACTATAACCGGATTGCTTGGCCACCCAATTCAGCATGGGCATGGTGGTCAGTTGCTGACTGCCAGATGCCTTGGTGAAACTCGTGAACTGAACCGAGTCAACGTTGCCGAGGGGGTAGGACTCGAACCAATAGTCGCTGCCCGAATTGTAGGTGTGCAGTTTCCAGTTGTAGTCCGAAGCTTCGTTGCCACCAAAGCGGACAAAGGCCGGCGACAGGGCGGTGACATCGCTTTCCGTGAGGCTGTTGATGCCATAGACGTACGGGCTGATCCAATGGCGATTGGCCAGGGTGTTGATGTTGACGGCAATGTTGGTACTGCCAGGCGCGGTGATGGTCATGCCTACCGTGCCCGTGGAAGATGCGTAGGTCGCGTCGCCGGTGTAGGTGACGGTGAGCGTATCGGAACCCTGCGCAAGCGAGCCGGGCTGAAGATAGATGGTCGCGGAACCGGAGTTCAATCCCACCGACGCAGAAGTAAAGCTTCCGCTGGAGAGCGTCACGCCCCCGGTTGGCGATCCGCTGCCCCCGGTCACGGTGGCGGTCACGATCAAATTCTGCGCGTAGGCATGCGTGGTCTCTTCGGGCGTGACCGTGACGGTAGATTTGAGGCTGCCCAGAGCGACCGTAATGGTAAACGTCTCCGTGCTTGTAGCTCCGCTGGAGTTGGTGAGAGTCACAGTGTAGGTGTTCGTGCCATTGCTTAAAGGGATGTTATCAATCTCGCGCGAGGACGAGATGAAGCCATTGGGGCCGCTCCAAGACCACGTTTGGCCGCTGGCTTGCGGTCCGGGGCCGAGATTCACCGCTGCGCCGGGGCCTACGCTCGCCGTGTTGACCTGCTGCCATGCCCCGCCGTTCACCTGAATGTAGGGGACAATCGGGGTAGCATTGCTGCCGGCGACTGTAACTAGGGCAGTTCCAGTCGCGCTGTTGTAGCTGGCGGAACTGGCGCTGTCCGGGGTGTACTTGGCAGTCAGCGTGTCGGGGCCCGCGGCCAGCGAGTTGGCGGGAATGGTGATGCTTACCGAACCTGAGGCCAAAGTGGCCGCCGCAGAAGTGTAGCTGCCGCTCGAGAGGATGACCGAGCCGGTCGGTGTCGCCCCCGAACCGGCGACAGCCACCGTTACGCTCAGGCTCTGCGAACTCGTGATGCTGCCGCTGCCAGGCGTCACGGTCACCGTCGGGGTGCTCACCGACGAAGTCACCGTCACCGAAGCGGATCCGCTGGCGCTGTTGTAGCTGGCGGAACTGGCGCTGTCCGGGGTGTACTTGGCAGTCAGCGTGTCAGACCCTGCCGCCAGTGCCCCCGCCGCAATCGTAACGGTCGCCGAGCCGGAGCTCAGCGTCATGGACGAGGAGGTGTAGCTCCCACTGGAGAGAACCACCGTTCCGGTTGGCGTGCCGCCAGCGCCGGAGATAGCGATCGTTACACTTAGGCTCTGGGCCGCGCTGATACTGCTGGACGCCGGTGTGACGGTAACCGTGGGCGTCGTGGGATTCTGCCCCCCCCCGCTGCCCCCATGGCTTCCACTGCCGCATGCCGCAACGGACAAAACAATTGCGGAAAGAAATGATGCAGGAATCATCTTTACAAATCGACACATAAAACATCCCCTCTTTGAACCTATCGCTGAATGACGCTTGACAGCCAGCGCCTCTACTTGCTTTCCTGACCGCGCTCCAGCTTCACCAGCACGACATCGTTGCTGTTCATCGGCACAGTCAGCTCGACCGTGCCCGCTGCATCGCTGCGAATTACCTTGTCGGTCTCCGTAAGATCGCGCGTTAGCTCGTTCAGATGCGCTAACTGCGCAGCGGTCAGTTCCTTGGGAGAACCCATCTCGATGTACGCGGAATATGCGTCATTGGCATGATAGCCGGCGCGATGCACTTCCAGTCGATAAGCAGCATTCGGAGCAAGATGTGTGACCTGCAACTGAACCGGCGCGGCAGCATGATTGGGAATCAGCTTGGTGTAGAAGGATCGATTGCTCAACTTCTGATCCGGATGCTCAAAGTCCCAAATCACGCCAGTGAAATTCCCGTCTTTGTTGGATAGCATAGCCTGCGGATCGCTCGTCTTCAGGCTTTCTCCCTGCAGCGCATGAAGGTACTTGGAAGCGAAGTACGCCGATTTGCGAATGCCTTGCGGGTTGAGAAGACCGAATCCGCCTTGGAATGGCGCGGTCGGAGGTCCCGGCTCCTCAAACAGATCGGTGTAAGTCCAGTAGCTCATCCCTTGCAGCAATCCCTGGCTGGCTTTGAGCTTGGTCAGGATGTAGGGCGCGCTGATGCAGGAATCGTGCACTGAGTCGCGCGGATTGTAACTGGTGCTCCACTCGGTGAAGTACAGCGGAAGATTTGGATAAGACGAAGCCGCAATCTGCCCGCGAACACGCCGCACATCTCCAACGATGGAGTCGGGAGAAGCGGAGAGCTTGGTGTCCTGCACACCTTTTTCATCCAGGAAACCCCAATCGACCCCGTAAGTGTGGGTGGTGACAAAGTCAACCGCAGAGCCACTTTGCTTCACATGGTCGAGAAACTCAGGAACCCAAGCCGCTCCAGCGGTGCTCGGTCCTCCCACACGCAACGCAGGGTCAATGGACTTGATCGTCTTCGCCGTCAGATCGTACAGCTCGAAGTATGCCTTCTGGTCTGCGCCTTCCCAGAAACCGGAGAGGTTGGGTTCATTCCATACTTCGAAGAACCAGGAACGCACCTCGTCTTTCCCGTAGCGCTTCTCAATATGGCGGACGAAGGCATCGATCAGGTCACGCCAGCCCTCCGGTTTCGGATGCGAGGTAAAGCCGTGCCAGTAGAAAATGCTGCTCTCCGATGTGGCGAGCGCCTTGGGTGTAAAGCCGAGTTCGACAAACGGCTTGATATGACGGGTGAGCAAGCCGTCATACAGTTGGTCGATCTTCGACCAGTCGTAGACTGTCTTGCCGCCTTCAATCCTCACCGTGTCCAGCACATCATGAAAGATGGCGTGAAACCGGATATACCGAAAACCGGTCTCTTCCACCGTAAGATTCAGTTGCGCCTGACTGTCCTCGCGAATCAGCGTACCAGGATAGTCCGAGCCAACCGAAAGATCGAAGAATCGATCCACCGGCCCCGACGTGTCCTTAATATTCACGACCACCTGGCGGCGAGCCGGCTCCCGTGATTGAGCAGGCAGGGATTGAGCGGAAACAATCGTGGAGAAGCTAAGGACGAACAGAAGCAGCGGTCGCGGCGATGAACAAGGCATGGATGAATCAGGTCCCTCACAAGAGTTGGCTGACGCTATGTTTGCGAGCTTGGTGGTCAAGCCAAGCCCCGTTGGCCGAATTGGGCTCCGGACTTAATGGAAGATCGTCGTTCATCGCTGCCGATCTCCCATGGGGCCCCGAATTGTCGGCCTAAGATGAACTCGTGGGCTCGGAAGGTCACTCACGAGTCCCACGACCGGGGAATTGTGACTTGCGCAGTTCGTTCGCGCTCGCCCCCCAGATGATGCCTTTTCCGCCGTCCATCCCCCGGTAGACAGTCCCGAAGGCTGCTACCCGCAGGTCTTTGTCGCTGGGGTGCAGACAGCGGCGACCTCGCAAGAACTAAACAGGACACAGCGACTCCGATTTTCCTCCAGCGAGATCCACCAGGGGACTTCGTTTCGGTTGCAGATTACCTTGATCACCGGTGTGCGCTTTAACGGCCATAGCCTCGACGAAGAAGGACTAGGATGCACTATAGAGGGCCGAAGATAGACCGCGAATCGTTAATGATGCACAAAATTGTTGGCGCGCGACTAAGACGTTTAGCGCTCTTATTTTCAACGGATTAAACATGTTTAGTCAATTTATGCTGGGCAAAGGGTGGGGTGCCCTGTGAGGAATTGTCTTCCCATCCTTGCGCGCAACGAACGCTGTCAAGGATGGGGTCCCAGGGGCAATCGCATGAAGGAAAGCATTCAAGCTCGCCCGAAGAGTTCGGCACGGTAGCTGTCGCTGGTAGCTGCGACAAGCCTCCTTGCGTTGATATCGTGAATCGTCGCAAACATATCAGCCAAACGCAGCCGGACTTCCTTCTTCATGTAAGTCTCCACCAAGAAAAGAACAACAATTCTGCGCCCCATCAGAAAGTACCTTGGCGAATTCCTACGCTACCAGTCTTTGCCTTTTCTTCATGCGATGGCCCTGTCTTCTGAAGCCCCAGTTGATCCTTGCCTTCGACCACCTGGTAGAACTTGCCGGCTTCAACGTCGTGGAATACTTGCTTCAAGCCGCTGGGCCAGCTTATCTCAACGCTCTCCACTCGGGTCGCCTTGCCCAGCCCGAAGTTGGCGCGCAGGTCGCTTTGCGAAAGATAGCTTCCGCCTCCGGCAATCTCGCGTATCTGCGAGAGTCCGCCAGCCACAATGTGGACGCGTGCGCCCATGGCGTCGCGATTGCTTTTCGTTCCCACCAGGCGGAAATTCACGAAGTGATTTCCATTGCCTCCGCTATTGTGCAACAGCAGAGGAGGCTCTCCATTGTTGCCCACAACAACGTCCACAAAACCATCGTTGTCGAAGTCCGCGAAGGCCACGCCCCGGCCCACGTAGGGCGTTTTGAAACCTTCTCCCGCCAGCTTTGTGGTCTCGACGAACTTCCCGTTTCCCTCGTTGTGAAAGAGCGTGTCGATCTGTTTGAAGCGGACTTGGGGGTCGGTCTGGTCGACTTCAGGATAGACATGGCCATTGGCGATAAACAAGTCGAGCCAGCCGTCGTTGTCGTAATCGAAAAAGCCGCCGCCAAAACTGAGCACATCGCGAGTTGGGCGTTCGATTCCAGCCTCGTAACTGACTTCCCAGAAGCCGCCCTGGTGGTCGTTGTGCCAGAGATGATCGGAGGATTTCTGGTAATCGGATATGTAAAGGTCGAGCCAGCCGTCGTTATCGTAGTCGCCGAGGGAGATGCACATGGCGGCCATGGTGTTGCCACGCGCAGTTACAGCCATGCCCGCGGTGAGTCCAACTTCGCTGAATTTGCCGTTGTGGTCGTTGTGGAAGAGGTAGGATGGGACCCCGTCGTTGGCCACGAATAGATCGGGCCAGCCGTCGGTGTCGTAATCTCCAACGCCGACGGCAAGGTTCTTTCCCTCAGGCATGGAGACACCCGCGGCGACCGTGACATTGCTGAATGTGCCGTCGCCGTTGTTGTGGTAAAGAGCATTCGCGCTTCCCTTGTACGCGGACGGCGCGCAACTGGACTGCACTCCTGCCAAGGGGCAATAGCGGGGGCCCGATTCCAGGTTGACGTAGCCACCGACATAGAGATCGAGCAGGCCATCGCGATCATAGTCGAAGAAGACGGCGCCGCTATGGAAGAGAGTGCCCGATTCCGTGCCGGCCACTTTCGCTTTGTCGGTGACATCGGTGAAGGTGCCGTCGCCGTTGTTGCGGTAAAGAACGTTGCGCCCGTACTGCGTCACAAACAGGCTTGGAAACCCGGAGTTGTTGTAATCGCCCCAGATGCAACCCATACCGTAGCCCGTACCAGGGACGCCGGCCTTGTCCGTAACGTCGGTGAAGGTTCCGTCGCCGTTGTTGTGGTACAGAGCATTGCGAACGTCGATGCCGCGATGGTAGAGGTCGCGGCCGTTGACGAAATAAATATCCTGCAAGCCGTCGCCGTCGAAATCGGCGACGCAGACACCCGGACCGAATATCTCGCGGTTAATCGCAATCCCGTCGTTGCCGCGGTAGTGGACGAACTTGATTCCGGCCGCGGCTGTAACGTTGGTGAACTGGATGGGGCCGGGATGCGGACCATCCGACTGCGGGGCAACTGGGCACGATGCCAGCAGAACGATCCATGCGGCGTGAAGCCAAAGACGATGCCAACGCAGAGCGCCACAAAGAGTCTGTTGC
>JBEKFD010000287.1:0-6568 GCA_050013495.1 Occallatibacter sp.
CCTTTCCGTCAACCTAGCGGCGAAATCTCCGTCCTGGTGACGACTGGCTATGCTACTGCTTCGGTGGCTCCGGACCCAGCTCCGCGTTGAGATGGACCGCGCCCCCTGTTACGGCGAGGGTCTTGGTCCAATCGGTGAAGCCCTTCTTCTTGACGGCAATTTGATGGCTGCCCGGCGCGACGGTGACCGTGGAAGGCGTGTTGCCGACGAATCCTCCGTCGATTTCGATGTCTGCCCCTTGTGGAGCGGAGTCGATGACCAGCGAAGTCTGAGCCTGAACTGGAGCAACTGCGGCGGGCGATGCCACAGGTTCCGGCGGCGCGACCGCAAACTTTGCCATGTCGAGGTGCATGTCGCCCTCGACGAATGAAGTGACTTCAGTTCCTTGCGGGATCGTGATGTCCTTGCCCTTCATGAAAAGGAACAGAGGGGCGGCAGGGAAGAAAACAATCGCAGTAGCCACCATCGCTCCGGTCATCGCTCCTACGTGCCCACCGCCTTTCGTGTCCTTTGTTGCTCTCAAAGCAACCTTCTCCTGATCTTTGAGGCGCGCATAACTAATGGAGATGTTCAGTTTCCCTGCACGCCCCATGCTCTTCTTGTGATCGGCCTCAGTCACGGTAGCGATTGCAGTCGCCCCTTTGGGGAGAACGACCACTTGGTCTACGCTGATGTCTTCAATCACCTCGAAGGGAATTTCCTGGCCGACCTTGGCGTCCGCGGAAGAGATTGTTTCGCTCAGACGAAGTTTCACCGGTGTGCCGTCCAGAAGAGTGTGCGGAGGGGGAGGGCCGGAGGGTGCGGCTTGCTGTGCCGGAGATGCTAGAGGTGCGGGTTGCGGTTGTTGGGCAACTAGTAGAGGACAGATTGCCAAAAGTATCACTGCGGTTGGATTCTTGCGCACAGAGCTTCTCCTTGCCTTTCGTGACAACCGAAAGCTACCTGGGGGAGCAACCAAATCATCTACCGCAAACTTGCTTCCCGCAAGGAAAATCGTCGATACAAAGATCCGGGCGGCAGTGCGGCTCCTCGTTATGGTCCAATAAAGCGAGCAGAATTAACGGAACCTCGCATTGATGTTAGCGGCGACTCATCGCGTTCCCTCCACGGCGAAAATGCACCGCCAACGCGCCTTGACCACCACAAAACAGATCCCGCAGGTTCCCGCCCGGCCAGATTTTTGTGGGAAATACCCATGCAAATGAGATAAACTCGGCGCGTTCGGTGGTGTAGTTTCCCCCCTATATCGAAAAACTTTCGGTCCTTTGGAGGTACCCCATGGCATTACAAATTGGCGAGCGGGTCGGCGATTACGAAGTCATGGCCCTGATCGGCGCGGGCGGCATGGGCCGCGTGTACAAGGCGCGCAACATCATCTCCAACCGGCCACGCTCGATCATCCCAACATTGCGCAACTGCGCACCGCCTTCCAGTTCGACAATCAACTGGTCATGATCATGGAATTTGTGGAAGGTGTGACGCTGGAAAAGCTGAGCTCGGAGATGGCGATTCCCACCGACCGCATGGTCGACTTCGCCACCCAGGCGCTCTCCGCCTTGAGCTTCGCGCATACCCATGGTGTCATCCATCGCGACATCAAGCCGGCCAACATCATGATCACCACCCACGGCATGGTGAAGCTGATGGATTTCGGCATCGCCAAGAACGCCGACGAGATGCATCTGACGCGGCCCGGCATGACCATCGGGTCGGTCTACTACATGTCGCCCGAGCAGGTGCGCGGGGGCACGGTGGACGCCCGCTCGGATATCTACTCCTTCGGCATTACGCTCTACGAGTCGCTCACCGGCCGCAAGCCCTTCCAGGCCGACACCTCCTACAGCGTGCTCAATGCGCAGCTCAACGAGGCGCCTATTCCGCCCATCCAGGTGAATCCGGCCCTGCCCCCGGAATTGAACGCAATTGTTCTCCATGCCCTGGAGAAGAGTCCGGACGCCCGCTTTCAGACCGCCCAGGAATTCCATGACGCACTGAAGGCGCTTCAGGCCCGCTCCAGTGCCGGTTCCAGCGCCCCAATCCCGATCCCAATTCCGGTCCCGGCTCAGCAGGACGCCTTTGCTCCCACTGCCCTGGACCAGGGTAAATTCTCCCCAACCTCCGCAGGGTTTCCGCCTGCTGCCTCGGCTCCAGCGCCCGCGCCTTTCCAACCCGTCGCTGCCGTTCCGCCGCCTTTCGCTCCCGTTCCTTCTGCCCAGCCAGTCGCGCCGCGAGCTACAAAGAGCAATCGCGGCCTGTGGATAGGGCTGGGCGCCTTGGCAGCCGTCCTCGCCCTGATAGCGATCGCCGTTGTACTGCCTCACGTCTTCTCCACCAATGCCAAGCAAAACCAGACTTACCCGCCCCCGACGCCGGTGGCGGACACGGGCTCGAATGGCTCCGCCAACTATTCACCTGCGATGCCGAGCGCCCCGGCGCCAGCCAGCGCGCCGCCGTCCAGCCCCGCTGGCGTGTCGGCTACACTGGCCCCGCAGCCCTCTGCCGGCAATCCCGGCCAGCCGGGCAAACCCGCTGTCAGGACGCAGGGAACCGGCAACGGCAGCCAGCAGCGAGCCTCGAATTCGGGTGGCGCTCAACCCCGGCCGGATTACGTACCCCCGGTCACCGCCGGAGCACCGGACGGAGGTACGACCGCCCCCGCTCCCGCCGCCGGACCCTCTCCGCAAGCGATTCGCGAGGCCAATGACCGCCTCATGAACATCGAAGCCCGAGCCGATGCCGCGCGCACTGGCGTGCAGAGTATTCGCAGCCAGCAGCAGGCCCAGGGCCTGGATATTCGCGGCGACATTCTCACCGCATTGAATCGCATGAACTTCAACCTGCGCGCGGCCCATACCTCGATCGCGATGAACGACCTGACGGCCGCCGGCGAGTATATGGACCGGGCCGAAATGGCGACTTCCCATTTGGAGAAGTTCCTGGGCCGCTAGTGTCCTGAGTCGAAAGTTCGTTGCATAAGTTCAGAAGTGCAACCGCGCCCAGAGGGCACCCGCCTTCGACTCCATTGGGCGCAAAGAACGCGCCCAACTGCGCTCAGAATGACTGCCCTTTTTGGTACGGACTTCGGACTCAGGCCGCTAGCAGAATTTGAGCCCTGAAGACAGAAACGCCCTCAGCCATAGCGGCAGAGGGCGTTTCTGTTTATCGAGAGAATGGGGCTACTGCGTTACCGATCGCACGCTGTCACCCGTCTTGAATCCTGCGCCGGAAACCACGTTGCACACCGCCGAAGCATCGTCCACATCCGTGGCCTGCACCACGCCCACCGTGGAACTGAGCCGGCGAATGACCGCGCCGGTTGACGGGTCCTTGATCTCCTTGGTCACGCGCACCACTTCCAGCTGGTCCCCAACGTGGACGCCTGCCCGGGCGCCCACATTCAGCACCACCTGCCCGCCATCCACGGCAGCTACCAGACCTTCCACTTTGATCACCCTGACACTCACCTTGCCGGCGCTCGTCACCAGGTCGGCGGTCAGCTTGTCCACCGCCAGCTTTGTCGCTTCGCCGATGATGGTGCTCTGAAAGTTGCTCGAGCCGAAATCCGCATTGCCGCCGCCAAAGCCGTTCCAGTTGCCGCCTCCGCCCAGCATCGACGTGCTGGAGCGCGACGACTGGCCAATGCCCTCGGCCACGGCCATGATCTCGCCGGTATCCACGTTGATTACCCGCGCGTCAATGCCCACGTTGGCCTTGGAGTTGGAGTGGCCAATGCCGCCCAGGCCCATTCCATGCCAGTTGCCGCCGCCGCCGCCCAGGTTGGTCTTCTTCGTCTCATTGCCGAACTCGGTAATGCTGCCCACGATGATCGCGTCCACCCCCAGCAGCTTGCCGATCTTGGCTGCGCTGTTGGGGTCGGCCCGGTTGGAGTTGGAGAAATTCTGCTCCGTCAAAATCTTGTCCAGCGCCTTGCGCTCAATCACCGAGAAGCTGCCATTCTTCACCAGGTCCGTCACCAGCAGATCGGTAATTCCCTTGCCCACATCCACGTTGGTTCCGAACATGGCCGACGTGTACGTTTGCACGGTGGCGTAATCGAAGTCCATGATGGCCACGCGCGGCCTTCGGCCGGCCGCCGGCGCTTGCGCATTGGCCGTGCAGTCCGCCCAGCCTGCGGTGAGCGCGAAGAGCGCCACGAGGGGAACGAGAGTTTTCAGCGAACGCATAGATCTCTCCTGCAAATGAAATAGAGGGTCGCAATCAAGGGTTCACTGTCCCGCGCACTCTGTCAAGCCAAATCCGCTTGAAAGCCTGCGGGGAAGGCTTGCAGAACCGCGCCGGATCATCGGTACTTGTCAAAAGCTTCCTACGTTGGAAGGCGCCGGGGCGCGGCCTCTACCGGGGCGTCAAATTTGTGGAACCGCAGTCGCAGAGGGTGATGGGTCGGTCGGGGCCGGGGGCATTGTGAGCCGCTCGCGTGCCGGTTCAGGCTGGGGCGGCGGTGTTCCGCTGGTCTCTTCGTCGCCGATGTCGAGCACCGCTGCGCCTTTCGGGAGTTTCAACCGGCCGTCCATCAGGTAAGCAACCACCACACCACCGGTCACTTCGGGAGCGAAGACCGCCAGCGGAAGCAGGTATTTTTTGCTCTTGACCAACGATTCCGCAACACCATCGACCGAATGACTCCTGGGCACCGAGCCGGGTACCTGGGGAATGACGAAGGCCGTCATGTTGGTCTCGGGATGTTTCTTGCTGTAGGCCACCAGCGACCGCGCCACCTGCTTGGGGGTCATCAGGCCAACGTCGGCGATGAAGTTGCGATGAACGGCATGCGGCAGGTAGGTATCGAGCACCACGCGAGAGAAGTCCGCGCAGTTATGGAAGAGCAGGTTGAAATGGCCCACGTTCTTTCGGTCATTGAAGAGGGCGATGAACTGCGCATCCTGCTCCGGGGTGCTGTCCACCTGGAAGCCGTGGATCTTGCGGTCGTACGACGCACCCACCAACTCGGTCCACTCCCCTTTGGGCGGGCCGCCTCGTTTGTCGTCCGAAGCAAGGTCAAGCAAATGAGCACGGCGATAGGCATCGCGCAAGGCAGCCACCTGGTCCTTTTCCACGGTGGCGGGGATGTCGCCGGGGGACTCGACGGCATAGAGATAAGGAACGAGCGGGATGGCGATCCAATCGTAGCCATCGATCTTGTGATAGCGGCTTATGACGACGCCATATTCGCCGTCATGGCAGGGGCGGAGCACGGTGGGCGAGTCGGCGCAGACGTGGTTAAGGTAAACAGCCGCGTGGCCGGTCGGATTCATCGCCCCGAACGCGCCATAGGGTTCCTCCATCAGCAGCGCAGCGGATGCGTGCCCGACGCATGGTGCCGCCAAGAGGCAGAACAGTGCGGTCGCCATCCGCATGACCGTTTTTCTGCGAATTTGGACGGTCTTATCGTCAGGCGCCATTCTGGGTTGGATGCAATCTCGGGTCAAATGCTGACCTTCCGACTCTGGGCTTGATATGGGTATTTGGTCGAAATCCGCCGTCATGTCCACTGGAAACCCGGCCGATCCACTTTTGTTGCCCAATTGGATTGGTGGTTTGGATTGATGGTGTTCTCGGCTACCGGCAAACGCCCCGTGCCCCGTCTTTGCGATTTTTTCCAATCGCGAAGGCGGGAGTCCACGAACCCTCTGCCGCGCCAGCGGTGTCTGCCCCAGCGGAGGTGGTGGTTTGCTCCGCTCACCGGGGTGTGCTAACCTTGATTTCTGTGCCGTTGAACGTGCGGAGCGGGAGTGTGTCCGTACGCGTCTTCGGGATTGGTTTCAGGCATTCGTTTTGGTTTTCAGGGCAATTTCCGGGTGGGAAGGGCTGGCGTAGCTCAGCTGGTAGAGCATCTGATTTGTAATCAGAGGGTCGGGGGTTCAAATCCCTTCGCCAGCTCCACTTAAAGGAAGCCGGAAGACGGGGCCTGAATTTGGTAATTTTTGGCCGGTGAGCGGTTTTTTGATCGCCGGACCTGTCCTCTGCGGTGATCCCTGAGAGGTGCATGCTCCGAATTGCCGGAGGTCTTTCCGGACGGGAGCCGATGCGCGGAATGGGCATGCTTCGAGCGAAGCATGGAATGCCGCAAGGGCGGGAAGTGCTGAACGGGTTTCTCGCGGACGGATGTTGGTCCGTGGGATGGTAATGCACAGGTGGCCGAGCGGTTAATGGCAGCAGACTGTAAATCTGCCGCTCCTTGGAGCTACGGAGGTTCGAATCCTCCCCTGTGCACCACGGTTGTGAGGGCTGGAATGGGAAGTGAACCGCAGCCGGGTGAGCGCAAGGGTTTGGAAGGCGCAAATTCGGATCTGGAGCGGAGGTTCCCCATCGCTCTCGGGTTGTATGCAGGATTGGCTTTGCTGGTCTGGTTCACGATGGGCGAGGGCAAGGTACTCGTTCATGGCAGGCCAGTGGAGTTGCGACTGGTTCCGCTGATCGTGATCGGCGGGCTGGCGTTGCGAACGGTCTTAGCCCGCCACGCGGAGCGGATTCGCCGGCGCAGCGGGGACGGTAGTGGCAGTTAGGTATCGAAACAGTGCGGCTTTGTAACAGGGCACGACTTCAGTCG
>JBEKFD010000288.1:0-5295 GCA_050013495.1 Occallatibacter sp.
GCGCATTTTTCTGTCCCGCCTGATCGATGAATGGAACGGCTTGTTCGCCCTGCAAGGCCCGCAAGCCCGCAATACTCAACTTCAATACGCCTGAGCATCACTTTTTCAGGATCGACTACTTAGAGGAGTTGGGCGCTCGCACCTCAGCGTCACTGCGGGGATTTTGTGGGGACCCTGAGAAACCTCGAGTTCATTTTGGAAACTCATCGAGAGCCGACCGACCTCCTGAGAGTCCAGCACTCTCTCGATTAGTTATTGGAGCTGGGCGTATTCCCGACGAGCCTGCTGCAGAACAGGAACATCGTTGTCCGCATCTCTCCACAGCGCGAAGAACATCTCGTATTCGGTCTTGCTTCCGGCATTGTTGCCCTGCAAGAAATAGGCGCGGGCCAGGCCGACGTGGGCGACTGCGGTCCATGGATGCACGGGGTCTTCCAGCCCCGGATTGGCAATCAGCTTCTTGAACTCAGCTTCCGCTTTTTCCCCTTGCTTCAGGGCGAGGAAAGCGTCACCGCGAATTTCGATCACTTCAGGCGCCGCCAGTTCATAGGGCACGGCGGGTTGCAGCGCGGCAATCGCGGATGTTGGGTCGCGATGGCGCAGCGCCAGCATGGCCTTCACCTCGGGAAGATAGACGAAATGCTCCAAGGTGCCGTGCGGATACTGCTCGGGCTTCTTTATGTACGCTTCCGCTGTGGCCTCATCTCCGGCACTTGCTTCGATAACAGCGCTATAAATTGCGCTACGGTCTTTTACCTGCCGCAAAAGCTCCCTTGCCTTGGCGGTACGGCCAAGCGATGCTTCAATCCTGGTCTCTTCCCATAACATGCTGTCGGCGACTTCCGCGCCATCTTCCTTCAGCGCCTGAGGAATGGCGCTCCTGTAATTATCCTCGAATTGCCGGTATCTGCCCTCGCCGGCCGCAACAATCGCTTGGTCTTCAAGCAATGTATAGAGCAGCGGCTTGCCCTTGTTCCAATCGATCTCGTGCTGCATCCCGTGCGAGTCATGATCGATGGCAGCGATCTCAAACAGAATTGCGTGCAAGCGCTGGCTGTCGAAACCCTGTGCCTGCGCTTCGGCGATGGTGCGCTTGGCGTCGGCTAAGCGATTGGCCCGCATGTAGGCGCGTGCAAGAACTTCATAGGTTGAAGGCGCGCGCGTCACGATCATCTTCAGTGCACGTTCGCCAGCCGCGATTGCCTGGGGATAACTCCCGCGCTCCGTATCCACATCTGTTAGCGCTTCCCAGGCGGCTAGGTCGTTCGGATAGACTCGCGCCCACTCCAAAATTTCCCTTTCTGTGGCATCCAGGTCGTGGAGAGTTGTCAGGTAATAGGTGTACCGGATGTAGATTCTTTCGTACTCGCTTACGTTGGCGGTAAGGTCGAAGGCCTTTTGGGCGTACTCGGCTGCTTTGGGCCGATCGCCCAAATTGAGGTAGGTAATGGCGAGTGCCGAATGCGCCCAGGCGAATTTGGGATCGATCTCCACGGCCTTTTGAAAATAGGGGATTGCCTCTTGAAACTTTGCCTTCCGGCCCAGTGTTATCCCCTGGTCATAGGCCAGGAGCGCATCAAACGAGGAAGTCGTTGCATTGAAAAACGGCACTTGATAATCATCCATTGACTTGCTAGGCTCGCCCAGCTTCCGGCGAGCCCGCAGCGAAAGCGAGTCCAGTGTGCCCAGCAGTTCATCTTTGCTGTTCGCTGATGCCTTGTAGGTTGTCAACGTTGCGCCTGTGACGCAATTGACCACGTCCATCGATATCCGGGTACCGAGCTTATCTGGAGAAGATTCGATCCTGGGTCGGAGCATGGCCTGGTAGCCGGTACGCTTGCAAACGTCAGTCGCCGTATCCCCGAGCAGCGGAGTGTCCGGGGGCTTTTCCATTGCGGCCAGTGCGGTGTTGACCTCGCCCGCGCTCATGAGCTGGATCCAGGGCGTCTGCCCGATTTGCGCTTCAAGCGCGTTCTTCATGGTGAGGTCGTAGGTCGGGTCGCCGGTGAGATTCAGGAAGTCGGCAACCATCACCTTGCGCAGTTCCGGCGGTTTGGAGAATCGCATCCATATATAGGCTGCGGCCACGGCAATCACAAGCACACCCAGCACGGACCACGCCAGCCGGCGCGGCATTCGACTGAAAAGAGGAATCCGCGCCGGAGCCGAAGCTGCAACCGGCGTGGGAAACGATTCCTCGATCACCACCTGAGTGCGTTCGCGCACGTGCTGCACCAGAACGTCCTCTGTCCGGTCCTCGGAAGCGCCATTCTCTGGAAGGCCATTCAGCACCTTGGCCGTGAACTGATAGCCGCGGCCCGGGACGGTTGCGATGCAGGCTGACCGGTCCCCAAGCGCTCGGCGGAGCGACGAGACTTGCCGGGCGAGGTTGCCCTCTTCCACAAACGACTCCGGCCAGACGGCCTGGAAGATTTCTTCCTTGGTGAGAACCCGGCCGGGGTTGGCTGCCAGATAAATCAGGATCTCGAACGCCTTGGGGTAAAGCGGAATCTGCGCGCCATTGCGCGAAAATGTGCGGCTGGTGGGGTCCAGCTCAAACTCGTCGAATCGATAGATGCCATTTCCTATCAATGACATGGCTGACTTTCATGGATTTTCTGAAATTTTCCGAAATGTTTTCCGACCGATTCAAGACATTCGATTCCGGGTTGCGCTCTAGTGGCAATCAAGCGGATGACCGCGTCGCCAGTAACCCAGGAGCAAGCATGAAAATTCTTCCCCGTCGAGCGTCGCTGGCCAAACAAGCCGCGCAACAAGAAGATACCACAGCGGAATTTGAAGCCGGCACGGAGCTGAGGGCGCATCGGCGAACGACGGTAACCGTGGATCGGGAAACGGTTTCGTTCCTCGTACGGAGACCAGCTGTGGAGGCCGCCTTAGCTGACGCGGCGCAAGCGACAAGCGCGGAAGACGCCATGGAAAAGCCATACAGACTCTTGCCGGCGGCGTTGCCGGAACAGCCGGATGAAGCCAGCGGAGGCAAACCATGAATTCGATTCACGCAGTGAAGACAGTCCCGATATCGGCATGCATGTCCAGCCCACCGCCAGCCTCAAATTCGACCAAGGAGAGAACCGAAATGAAACCCAGAATGATGAAGCGCAATTCGCAGCTCCAGAAATCTCTGGCAGGCGCGTGCGGCGTTCTCCTGATGCTCTGCGCCGGCCTCGCTGGTCTTGCCCAGCAGAGCGCGCAGCCGGCAGCCGGCAGCAATTTGGGTGTAGAAACGGCCGTGGCCGCAACAACCACCGCTATGGCAAAGCCTCAGGCAACCCAGGTCGTCACGGAAGAGAAGGAAAATGCCGCTCCGGCTAAGCCGGGAAGTGAGGGCATCAAGGTTCACGGCCACTGGGTCATCGATGTAAAGAACCCGGACGGCACTCTGGCCGAGCACCGAGATTTTGAGAACGCGCTCCAGGACAAAGGGGAATATCTGACTGAATTGGTTTCTGGATATGCGACCTTCGGCGGCTATGTCATTGGGCTTTCCGGAAATGCCTGCCCTGCCGCACTCGCTTCCGGGGATACCAGTTGCTACTTGAACCAAAATGCCTATCTTCCCGTTACGGGGTGCGGGCCGGTTTTGACATGTATTGGGGGACTGTCGATCGCAGTCAACCTAAAAGGGGTCGGAACTCCGGCTTTCTCGATCGTGCTTTCCGGCTTCGGAGCAGTGCCTTTGGCGGGGACGATCACGGCGGTGCAGACCCAGGATTTCCCCTGCTACGCGGCCCCATCCGGTAGTTTCGTCCCACCTACCGGCATTACTTCCGCCAGTCCCACCGGATGTGTGACAGGAAGTTTCAATTCAAATTTCGACGGCTTCGGGGACCTCTTCACAGGGACCACTCTGACCAATGCCAGCGGAGTGCCTACGCCTCTCGTCGTCAGCGCAGGTCAGCTCATCCAGGTCTCGGTCACCATCAGCTTCTCCTGAAGCAGAAGAGAAGCTCGCCGACGCATGTTTCCTATTCCGATCCCAGCCCCACCCTCAACGAAGGAGAGAACCGAAATGAAATCCAGAATGATGAAGCGCAATTCGCAGCTCCTAAGTTCGCTGGCCGGTGCGTGCAGCGTTCTCCTTGTGCTCTGCGCCGCACAGCCCGGCTTTGGCCAGCAGAGCGCACTAGCAAAACCGGCAACCGCCGTCGCAGCCGCGCCAGCCGCAATCCGTCCCGCCTTGCAGGCCGCCACAGAGGAACAAGAAGCTGCCACCCCCGCCAAGCCGGGCGGCGAGGGCATCAAGGTGCATGGCCACTGGAAGTTTGTGGTGCATGACGCCGACGGTAAGCTGGTGAGTACGCGCGAGTTCGATAACTCGCTTCTCGCGCCAGATGCGGGAGACGTGATTCTCACGGGTCTATTGACAGGAGAAGCTGTTGTGGTGGATTGGGGCGTCATCCTGTGCCCTCAAGGGGGCGCGTGGAACATAAATCCCAATGGGGGAGGGCCGTCTATTTGCACTGTGAACTCGGCGACTCCAGTTGCAAGCCTGGTCCCAAGCCCAAACGGACCCATGGGGTCTTATCTGGCGGGGAACAATGATTGCGGCTCTGCCTGCGTAGCGAACCTTCAAATAAAAGTCAACAACGGCGCAAGCTACGGCAGTCCCCTTTCGTTCAGCTTAACCGGCAGCTACACGGCAACTCAGAATGTGACCATAAACGCAGTCGAGACCATGACCGGGTTTTGCGAAATGAACGATGCTGGTTTGCCGGGCCCGCTGAATTCGGCTGCCGGGTTTGTGACAGTCAGCCCGAAAACCTGCGACACGCTGAACTACAACAACGAATTCTCCGGCGCGGCCGAACTGGGTATCTCCCAATTCACCGGTACGTATCTCAACACTGTACAGAACCCTGCACAGTCCCTGACCGCAGGCCAAGTCCTCACCGTCACGGTGACCATCAGCTTTTCATGACACATTCAATCCCGACATGGCTGCGTCCTGACGTGAGCCGGTCTGGACGCGAGGTTGAGGGCCTCAGGCTCTCGCAGCGCCGGCCTTATCCATCTATCCACCGGCAAAAGGAGTTGTCATGAGAAGTCGATTCATCGGCAGATTGGCCATCCCCTCGCCGCTTCGCGCATGGATACTGCGAGCGGTGCGAGAAGCCCTTGGCGTGCTGGCGGTTTGCGTGGCCGTGGCCTGGTTGCCCGGCATTGCTGCCGCCCTCGACACCGCCGCTCCTACTCAGCCCAGCCTCGTCTTCGCTCCGGCGCCGGTGGGCGTCGCTCCCGCGCAGGCCCAACTGATTACAGCTGAATTCATCG
>JBEKFD010000289.1:0-5274 GCA_050013495.1 Occallatibacter sp.
CTTCCGCGTGCAGGTGTTTGACCGCTCCGGGGCCTTTCAGTACGCCATCGGCAAAATCGGCGACGGTCCCGGCGCCATGTTCCGCCCCAAGGCCGTCGCCGTCGACTCGGAAGGCGACCTGTATCTGGTGGATTCGCAATGGGGTATGGTGCAGATATTCAACCGGCAGGGTGAATTGCTTTATTACTTCGGCACCCAGGGCACGCATGCCGGAGAGTTCCAGTTGCCGGCAGGCTTGTTCATCGACCAGGCTGATCGCGTATATGTGGTCGATTCGTTCAATCGCCGCGTGCAGGTATTTCAGTACGTCGGGTTGAAGCAGCCACCAGCGGAGGGAGCGAAGTGAGACTCAATATCCTGCTGGCCGGCCTGTCGATTTTTCTTAGCGGCACTGCACTGCCGGCTCAAATTACAGGCGACGTGCTGGGGATGCATAACCTGGGACCGGGCAGCAAATCGCCCATTACCGGCGCTCGTCCCGATTCCTGCGCCTACTGCCACGCGCCGCACTTCGGCCTGACTCGCGGCCTCTGGAACCAGACACTCACCACTCAGACGTATACAACGTACACCAGCACGACCGAGGCGAATCGCGGAAAACAGCCGGTCCTCGGCGCCGACAGCAATCAATGCCTGAGCTGCCACGACGGTACCGTCGCGGTGGGAAACACCGCGGCCTATGGCCAGGTGACGATGCGCGGATCGATGTATCCGGCAGACGTACTCGGCAGCAACATGCAGCCGTCGCACCCCTTCAGCCTCATGCTTCCCTTGAAGGATAGTGTCGACTTGGCTGCTACGCTGGTGGGGAGCGGCAGGACGCTCGACTCAACCGGAGCGGTAAAGCTGATCAGAGGAAACGTCGAGTGCTCCTCGTGCCACAACCCCCACGTGCAGGCTAAAGACCTGGTGTCGCAGAATTTCCTGGTGAAGGATAGTTCCAGCGGCCAGTTATGCTTGTCGTGCCACGATCCCACGCGGACAATGGCCAGCCACGTCAACCCGCTCGCTGATTGGTCCACCAGCGCGCATGCGCTGTCTGCGGCCAAAATTTCGCCTTCGGCCGCTCTGGGCAGTTACACCACGGTTGCGGGCGATTCCTGCATTTCCTGCCATACACCGCACAACGCGAACGGGACCTCGCGCCTCTTGCGCGGTCAGAACGAACAGGATTGCATTGCCTGTCACAACGGCTCGAACATCTCGCCCATGGCGTCTTACGCCAACGTGTTTCCCGAATATGCCGCGCCCAAAGTCGGGCACCCGTTTCCCACCTCGACAAGTCCGCACGATGCCGCCGAGAGCACGCTGCTGAACAACAACCGTCATGCAACCTGCGTGGACTGCCATGCAGCGCATGGGTCAGAACCGGTGGGAGCCTTCCCTCCTCCGCCGCTGATCCGCATCTCGCAAAAGGACATCGCGGGCATCAGCGCCAGCGACGGAATTAGCGTTCTTACGCCGGCCATCAATCAATATGAGAATTGCCTGCGCTGCCACGGCGCCAGCACGGGAAAACAGGTGCAGCCTATTTATGGATACTTCGCTGTGCGCGCAGTTTCGGCCGGCGATGCTCTCAACCTAATTCCGCAGTTTGCCGTCACGGCCACATCCAGCCATCCCGTAACGCACCCACGCAGCAGCTCCCTCCCGCAACCCAGCTTGCTTTCCAACATGCTGAACCTGGATGGCGCCACGCAGGGCCGCGCCATGGGCACACAGATTCTGTGCACCGACTGCCACAACAGCGACGATAATCGCGAATTTGGGGGCGCCGGTCCGAATGGCCCCCATGGTTCCAGATGGACTCATATTCTGGAGCGCCGCTATGAATTCAGCCAGGCTGCCGCGCCGGGCCAATTGATTTCCAATCTTTTTCCAAATCCCGATCTGACCGTCGCCGGGCCCTACGCCTTGTGCGGCAAATGCCACGATTTACCAAACCAGATTATGCAGAACACCAGTTGGAATCAGCACACCAGCCACATCAACGCCGGGTTCGCCTGTTCCACCTGCCACACCGCTCACGGGATGGCAGCCGGCGGAAACTTCAGCGGCGAACGCCTGGTCAACTTCGACGTGAACGTCGTGGGCTCGAATGGTGGCCTCCCCATCTCCTACAACCGAAGCGCGAATACATGCGTGTTGGTCTGTCACCAGGCCGCCCACAACGCCAACGGTACTGTGACCCAGGCTTCATCGCGCTTGGGCGTTGTCGTAAGAAAATGAACTCGCGTTAGAACTTGCGTTGTGGATCGGCGGTTCGGACGGAACAGCAGTCTTCAGATCGGCGATTCGGAGGGATAGGGGATCGGAGGGAGCAGGGGTCTTCAGACCCCTGGGAGCGGGCTGAAAATGGCGGTGCCTTCAGGCCCGGGCCCCTGCCGCCCTTTCCCCAAACGACGCAAGCACAACTGTAGTTTAGAACACCGTTCCAGCCGTGCTACCGCTCATCTCGTTCAGCTTTTTCCGTTTTGGTCCGCTGCTTCCGCCTTTCCCGCGTTGAGAGCGCGGAGTGGGAACGGCTTCCCGTTCGAGCTGTGATCTAAATCACCGTCACGGGACTCTGTGCAATATCTAATATCCCTGAGAACCTGTTCTCGTTCAGTACCTTGCGTACGCGTCAAGTCTCGTTGCCGTCTTTTCGCATTGCGGCGACCTTCGAGCTTTTTGCATTCTTCGGTGTCCAATGATCTTGCTTTCTCATCGCGTCTGGCTCCGCAAAACAGTCGCTCAACTCGGCGGCCGCCCGGTTGGCCGATATGCATGGTTTTGCATTGCCCTTCTTGCCTTGCTCGCCACCCGCGCCGGCGCCGCGGTTCATCCCGTTCCGCTGGATAAGAACACTGACGCCGCCAAGTGCCTGGAGTGCCACGAAGACAAAACCAAAGGCAAGTCCGTTCATTCCGCGATGGCCACGGGATGTTTGAGCTGCCATGAGATCCGCGTAAACAAAGACGTCACCCGCGTGAAGCTGATCACCGCCACGCCCTCAGCCCTCTGCCTCAACTGCCATGACGATAAGAAAGCGGCCGGCATCAAGGGCACGGTGCATCCGCCCGCGGTGCGCGATTGCCTCGCTTGCCACGATCCGCATGTCAGCGACAACAAGAACCAACTACTCAAGCCCATGTCCGGCACAGAAAAGGAAAACCTCTGCCTCAGTTGCCACCGGACCGGATTGAATGTGCCCGAGAAAGGCAGCCGCCACGCCGCGCTCGACATGGGCTGCGACACCTGCCATGTCACCCACAAAACCGGTCCCGAGCCGACGATGGATAACAAATTCCATCTCACCAAGGCAGCTCCGGCGCTCTGTCTCGATTGCCACGATGCGAAAGATGCAGACTTGCAAAAAGCGCACCAGGGCCAGCCATTTGCAACGGCCAACTGCGTGGAGTGCCACGATCCGCATCAGTCGGCAGTTCCAAAGCTGATGGTAAAGTTCATGCACGCGCCCTTCGAGGCGAGGAGTTGTGACACCTGCCATGCGCCGGCGAAAGACGGAAAAGTGGTGCTGACCCAGACCGACGCCAAATCGATCTGCGTCACCTGCCATGACGACAAGGCCAAGCTCATCGACACCGCCAAAGTGCCGCATCCCGGCGCGGCCGGCGACTGCACAGATTGCCACAGCCCGCACGGCAGCAATCAGCCCGGCCTGCCCAAGACCGACGCAGTCAGCATTTGCCTGGGATGCCACACCGACATGGACGATTTGCGCAAGAAGGCGGTGCACCATCAGCCCGCATTCGTGCAAGGCTGCGCCACATGCCACACGCCGCATGGAGGTGACAACGAACATCTGCTCAGGGCCAAGGGCAATGCGCTCTGCCTCGAATGCCACGGTCCCGATTCCGCTCCGCAGAAAGATGAAGCGGACCATCTGCTCACCATCTTCAACGGCACGGTCAGGCTGCCCGAGGACTACTACCAGAAAAACAAGGTCGCGATTCTGCCGCTCCGCTTCGGCCTGGGACACCCGGTTGAGTATCACCCCGTCTCCGATGTGATGGACCCGACCAACCAGAGCAAGGTGCTGACGCCGCTCAGTTGTCTGTCATGCCATCAGCCGCACGCTTCCGCTGCAGCCGATCTGCTGGTAAAAGATCAGACCAACAACATGGCGTTCTGTGACAACTGCCACAAGAACCGGCTCAATATGAAGCAGACTGTTCCGCCTGGAAACTAACTGGAGTTTACGATGCTTCGCTTCCTCTTCAATCCGATTCGCTTTCCCAAACTGCTCGCTTTGCCGTTGCTGTTGGCTCTGGGCCTGGTCTCCCCAATGTCTGCCCACGCGGACAAGAAAAAGAAAGCCGACACCACCGCTGCGCCCGAGGTAGGTCCGCGCAAGTTTCCGTTCGACCCCACCAAGCTGGTTTGGCCTAGCCCGCCCAACATTGCCCGCGTGCGCTGGCTCGATTATTTCGCCGGCTCGAAGATCGATTACAGCCAACCGTCAACCGCCAAGCCCAAGGCAAGCTGGATGGACCGCCTTGCGGGCGGCCAGTCTGAGCAGGAGAAAGTCAATCTCAAGACCTTCCCTTTCCAAATGATCGGGCCCTACGGCATCGCCATCGATTCAAAGGGCCTGGTGTACGTGGCCGATCAACGCGTCGGAGCTGTATTCATCTACAACACTGAGACGCACGAGACGCAACTCATCCGCAATGGTTACGAAGCCCATTTCGGCTGGGTCAATGGCCTCGCCATCGACGACGACGACCGGCTCTTTGTTTCTGACGGCAAGATGCGCCGGGTGATGATCTTCAACGCCAAGCATGAGGTGGATGGTCAGATCACGGAAGGACTGGTGGATCCGGTTGGCCTCGCCATCGATACGACAAACCGCTTTCTCTATGTCGTAGACACGCAGCAGGACCAGGTCATTGTCTATGACGCAGACACGCTCAAGCTGCTTCGGCGCATTGGCACCGGCGGCAAGAATCATTTCCTCACCTCGCCCGGGGACTTTGGCGCGCCGCAAGGCGTGGCGTTGGATCAGGACGGCAACGTCTACGTAACTGACACCCTTAACAATCGCGTTGAGATCTTCGATGCCGACGGAAACTTCATCAGCCTTTTTGGAAAGAATGGAGACGGGCCCGGATACTTCGCGCGGCCCAAGGGCATTGCAGTAGATGGCGACGGGCATATCTGGGTCGCCGACGAGATGCAGGACCGCCTTCAGGTATTCAATCGCGAAGGCCGGTTGCTGACATATATCGGACAAGGCCACGGAAACTTGCCCGGCCAGTTCAAAGCGCTGGT
>JBEKFD010000290.1:0-5265 GCA_050013495.1 Occallatibacter sp.
TGGGCCGGTCCGGCAAGCTTACGCCCACAGCGGAGTTGACGCCGGTGTTCATCGGTGGAGTCACAGTGAGCCGGGCAACGCTGCACAATGCCGACTTCATCGAGCGCATGGGCCTGTTGATCGGCGACTGGGTGAAGGTGGAGCGGGGTGGAGACGTAATTCCCAAGGTGGCCGGGGTCGTCGAGGACGCCGAGCATCCGCGCGGGACGTGCCGCTTCGTTTATCCCACCCACTGCCCGGAGTGCGGCAACCCGGTAGTGCGGCAGGAAGACGAGGTGGACTACCGCTGCGTGAACGCGGACTGCCCGGCCAAGCTGCGCGAAACGCTGCTCCACTTCGGCAGCCGCGGCGTAATGAACATCGAAGGACTGGGCGAGGCCGTGGTTGCGCAATTGATGGAGCGCGGCCTGGTGCGCAGCGTGGCCGATCTCTACAAGCTCACCGAGGAACAGCTCATCGCTCTTGAGCGCTTCGCGGAGAAATCCGCACGCACTCTGCTTGAGGAGATCGAGCGCTCGAAGAAGGCCGGCCTGGCGCGCGTCATCATGGGGCTGGGAATTCGCTTCGTAGGTGAGCGCACAGCGGAGTTGCTGGCGCAGGAGTTCGGATCGATCGAAGCGTTGGAGAAGGCGACGGCAGAGGAGTTGGAGACGGTGGAAGAGGTGGGACCGCGCATCTCACAGGCGATCCAGGAGTTTTTCTTGCGACCCGCCAACGTGACTCTGGTTGAGGCCCTCAAAGAAGCCGGCGTGGACATGACTGCGGAAAAGAAGCAGCGTTCAACGCAATTGTCCGGACTGACCTTTGTGCTTACCGGCACCCTGCCCACGCTCACTCGCGATGAAGCCAAGCGGCGCATCGAAGAAGCCGGTGGAAAGACCGCCGGCTCGGTGAGCAAGAAGACCAGTTACGTTGTAGCCGGCGAAGAGGCTGGATCGAAGCTCGACAAGGCCATCGAACTCAAGGTTCCGGTGATCGATGAGGCCGGGCTCCTGGCGCTTCTCGAATCTTCAAAGGCGGAAGGCTAGGCGAGAATTCGCTCCCTTCCGGATCAGGCGCATGAAAACGGGGCATGCGAATAGCGCTCCGGGAAACCAGCGGTAAAAAAACCAACAGCAAGAAAAGCAAATCGAACCACACGGCATCCTCCAATTCAGGAGCCTTCTCAAGACCCGGAGCGCCGGCGAGGGCTGCTATCCGTCCTGCGTTCTACTGCGCGCAGCTCCCGCTCGCGTTCGCGGTCCCACGCTTCGGCGCGCCAGTTGCGCGATGTAAAGCGAGCCGGCTCGGCCGGAGCCGACCCGGGCCCTTCGGCCACCGGTCTTCCCGGCATAGCCACCAATTCCGCCGGGGCCCGGATCGGATTCCGCTTTGGCGAAATCGGCTCGGGTGCAGTGATCAACCGCGCGGATGACTCTACGTCCTCGAACGCCGGTTGCTCATCCGCCTCATCCAGGGCGGGGCCGGCATCGATGGCCGCAACCGGACTCTGCATGACAGGTTCTTCGCCCAGTCCCGCCTGAACGCGCACCGCAATTGTCCTGGCCATGAATTCATCCACCAGCTTGTGGAGGCATGTTTGGCCGCAAAGATGCTTCATGCCGGGACGAAGACGTGTACGCGGACTAAATCCGCTTACACGCAGCCCCCCTCCCTGCTCCAAAGCAACAAACCAGTGGTTTGTCTGCCTTTTTTCCGTTGCACAGATATCGCACGAAATCGCCTGCCGGATCACCGTATTTCCCCCTGTCCGCGCAGTCTCCCCGCGGTTTTCAATGGTTCCTTCCCGTCGCTGCAGGCCGTCCGCAAAATCGAATGCTGCAGGTCAAGCGGACGGTCCCATTGGAAATCTCTGGGGAATCGCCCTTGTTCCATTTCATCGCGCATTGGAGGGTTTGAAGTCAGTTTGCAGGGGAAAGAATCGGCGGGTCAGTCAAATCTGCACAGTGGAAGAAAGCAGCGTCCTGAAATGGAACAGAAGCATCGTCGAGTTTCAGGAATTCATGTAAGACAACTCACAAATTGGGCGAGCGCCCTCTGTCGACAGGCGCTGACGAGCCTGCCGTTCAGAGAGACTCTCCCAATTGCAATGCGGCTTGCCGCGCACAGATCTACTGCCGTGGCGCGAAGTAACCCTTCTTGGCGCGCGCCTGGTAGCGGCGGTCGTTGCAGTAGAGGTAAATGCTGCGGAAGGAACCGTCGTACTTGAAGTCGGCAGGCGTATAGGTGAGCGCGTACTGGCTGCGCAGCTCTTCTTCAATGTCCTTGAAGCTGCTGGACATTTCCTCGACGGAGGGCGGGAAAAAAACGCGTCCGCCGGTGGATTCGGCCATTTGCGTGAGCACCGCATCGCCCTTGCCGCGGCTGGGCGTCCAGTTGGTGCTGATGGCGTAGATGATGGTCTCGGCGCGCTCGCACTCCTTGATCACTTCGTCAGGGTGGACGCGGCTCTGGTTGTCGTCGCCGTCGGAGATGAGCACGATGGCCTTGCGCACCGGCTCCTGGCCGCGCGAAACATCCAGCAGCTTGTCGCGGCAGGCTGTGTAGACAGCATCGAAGAGCGCCGTGCCTCCGCCCGGCCGCAGGCGGTTGACGCCGGTCTCGAGCGCGTCGATGTTGTTGGTCCAGTCCTGCGTCACGGTGGGCGTAACGTCGAAGCCCATCACGAAGGCCCGATCACTGCGCGCTTTCAATATCTCCAGCAGGAATTCTGTCGCAGATTGTTGCTCGAATTGGAAGCGGGAGCGGATCGAGGTGCTGGCGTCGATGACGATGCCAACACGCAGCGGCAGATTGATCTGCTGGTGAAACGAGTTCACCCTGGCCGGCGCCTTCTGATCGTCGAGGAGCGCAAAATCGTTCTGCTGAAGGTTGGGAATGTAATGCCCATGCTTGTCAGTAACGGTGAAGATGAGGTTGACCTCGTTCACGCCCAGATGGAGGACGGTGGGCGTTTCATCCGACGACGCCTGTCCGGACGGAGCCGGAGTCTGCGCGGCGGGCGCTTGCGCGGACGGGTTTTGCGGGATTGGCGCTGCGGGAGGAGTCGCGGGTTGCTGCGCCTGCGCGGCGGTCGAGAAAAATGCCACAAGCACAAGGCATGGGATGTTTCGGTTCATAGCTTCCTCATTTTAGCAATCGCACCCGCCCAGACGGATATACCCCAATCCGGCCATCTGCTTCAGCCGCGCACCGATCCACTTGCATCGGCCTCTAGCCGGGCCAGAAAGCTCTCCAGTTCCTCGGGCAAAGGCGCTTCCAGTTGCAGCAGTTTGCCGGTCTTCGGGTGCGGAAACTCAAGCTTTGCCGCATGGAGGAAATTCCTGCCCAGCCGCAGCCGCTCCGGTTCTGCCTTGCGCCGCGCGGCCTTGGACTGCGCAGCCTGCGACGCAACCTGGTCAGTTAGTTGGCCGGCGCCGCCATAGAGCGTATCTCCCACCACCGGATGGCCTATGGATGCCATGTGCACGCGGATCTGGTGCGTGCGCCCCGTCTCGATGCGCACTTTCACCAGCGTGAACTTGCCGAAGCGGTTGGCGAAGCGCCGGACGACTTCGTAGTGAGATACGGCCGAGCGCGCATTGTCATTGGGTTGCGTGGTCATGCGCGTGCGCCGAACCGGATCGCGCCCTACGCCCGCGTTGATCGTTCCCTTGGCGCGCTCCACAGTCCCCTGCACCAGTGCAATGTAGGTCTTCCTGATCTGGCGGCTGGAGAACATTTCCCCCAGCGCCGCGTGAGCGCGGTCGTTCTTGGCCACCACAATCAAGCCGCTCGTATCCTTGTCGAGCCGGTGAACAATTCCCGGCCGCAGGTCGCCGCCCGTTGAGGAGAGCTTCTTGAACCGGTAGAGCAGCGCGTTCACCAGCGTGCCCTTGCTGCGCGCGTCTTCATTCTGCCCCGAGCCTGCATGAACCATCATGCCCGCTGGCTTGTTTACGACGGCAAGATCGGCATCTTCAAACACCACGTCCAGTGGAATGTCTTCCGCCGTGGCCTTCAGCGGCGCGGGATGCGGTTCGCCAGTGACGACGATCCGCTCGCCCCCGCGCAATTTCATCGACGCTTTTTCGCGCTCGCCGTCAACGAGGACATCGCCCTGCTCCATCAGCAATTGAACTCGCGAGCGGCTCACACCGTCGAGATGCGCGGTGAGAAACTGGTCGAGCCGTTGCCCGGCCGCCTCCGTGGGCACTTCGATGGTCCGCGGCACCGCGTCTCCGGCTTCAACCATTCTTTGCCTCATTTCCTGCGCTGGGTTGCACGCGTTCTTCTTCTGGGCTTGATCGCTCTTCCGCGTTCGGTCTGGTGCGCTCCATCAACACGACTGCCCCGGCCACCACAAAGGCAATCGCCACAACCTGTGGCCCGTCGAGTGCGCCGCTGAGCAGCGTGCCGCGGCCTTCCGTGTCGCGCCACAACTCCGTTATGTAGATGGCTACGCCTGCGCCCAGCAGCCACAATCCGGCAACATCGCCCGCCTGACGCCGCGCCGGTAACACCACCAGCAAGAGAATCGTGAGCGTGAGAAAAGCTACTGCCGCGTACGCTTGCACGGGATGCAGCGGAATGCCCAGCGGCGTGCCGCTCCAGCGCATGGCCAGCATATCGTTATACGTCACCGCCCAGCGTGCTGCTGACGGCGTTCCATATCCTGAGCCGGCCAGCAGTGCGCCGAATTGTTCGCAGGCGAGGCCCAGCGCAAGAGGCGCGGCCAGCGCATCGGCCGTGGCAGCAAGCGGCATCCGCTGACTTGCTGCATAAATTGCGGCGGCCGCCACGCCGAAAAACGCGCCAGCGCCTGCCAGCAGCGGATGATGAATCATGGCCAGCCCCAGCATCCATCCCGGATGCCGGCGCAGGTCGCTCCAGTTCACCGCAATAAGCAGGAGCCGTTCGCCCGCAAGCGCCGCAAACAATCCGATTACGCAAAGGTTCCACATGTGCGTTGCATTCACGCCCGCAATGCGCGCCGTGCGCTGCGCAAGAAAAAGCGCGAGCAGCACGCCCAACGCGGACAGTGCGCCATACGAAGGGATGAGCAACGAGCCGATGTGAAAGAGAACTGGATGCACCTGAGTCAGAATACTGCGTCAGGCCACAAGGAAGGTAGAATCCGGCCCACGGGGCCGTGAGTAATGCACAGGTGAACCCGTCCTAAGACGGTGGAGCTCTCCGCGGTTCGTTAGGCATTCCGGACTGGCGGACACGGCACACGGAACCGATTGTCGAGTCGAGCCCCTGTTCATTGAATGTTGGTTCAAC